>CAMJUL010000052.1 GCA_946408995.1 uncultured Clostridia bacterium
GCACATCCCTGGAGAGGGATTCATAAATACTACTTTTACATAATACGAGGGAAATAAATCCTTAAACGGATTTGTGAAATACCTTCGGCGTTTGAAGATTGATTTCATTTCACGTGAGCCGGAAGGCGAACATTTCACGTTTCCGAAGGAAAGATTTCACATCCCGCGGAGCGGGATATTTCACTGCACATGGATGCTGTCGTGCCTTTTGTTTATCATTCTCTTGTGCTTTTCCGCCATACGGGGTTGGTGCGGATATGCGTCCAGCCGAATGGCAGCTCGGGGTTGCGGATGCGGGCCAGTAGGATATCCGCGGACATACGGCCGATTTCCACGCTCGGGATCTTCACAGTGGTCAAAGCAGGCTCCACCAGGGCAGATTGGGAAGTGCCGTCAAAGCCGGTGACCATGATCTGGTCTGGAATGGAAACGCCTTTTTGTTTGAGGGCGGTCATCAGGTGGATGGCCAGGTAATCGTTGGCACAGACGAAGGCGTCGGGAAGGACGGGCATGCGGTCCATTTGCGCGATCAGCCAGTCCGGATCGTTGTAGGGGGAAGCATCCGGGGCCAGGATGCAAAGACGTTCATCCGCCTTGAGCCCTGCATCCTCCAGGGCCATACGATAGCCGAACCAGCGCTCATAAAAGCTGCCGCAATGCACCTTGTCGCCCACAAAACCGATTCGGCGCGCGCCGAGGGCGAGAAGCCGCTTCACGACCTCGTTAATACTGGCTATATTCTCCATGGAAACAAAATCACACGGATAGAGATGCAGCAGCGAATGGACTGGACTGTCGATCACAACCGTTGGCAGGCCCAGATCGCAGATCCTGTTCAAATAGTCGGTGTCAAACAGCTCGATCGCCACGATCCCCGCCATTTGGTCCGGGATAAAGTGAGGCGGCAGCTGTTTTTTTTGCAGTTCGCCGGCGGAGATCTCAAACATTTTCAGGGTATAGCCTGCGCGGCAGATCTGATCGGTAAAGGTGGTCACAAAATAGGTGCCGAAGTGGTAATCCATGGGCATGTTATTGGTGAGCAAGGCGATGCTGCCGCCTGCCTGCCGGGAAGCGGCGGGCTTTTCCGCCGCGGGCAGGCCGTAGCCCAGTTCGTCCGCCTTTTGCAGGATCAGCGTGCGGGTCGCGGGGGGCACCGCGCCGCGACCGTTGAACACCTTGGACACCGTATTTCTGGAGAGACCGCAGGCATCGGCAATGTCCTGCATAGTGACCCGCTTGTTTGCCATAAAGCAGTTCAACCTTTCTGGTCGTTTATTGTAAACATTTTAACATATCCGGAAAAGCAAAATCAAGTTTACATAATGTAAACCTTATTGTTTTTAGTCCTGCTTATTTTGAATCCTTTCTGCAATTATTTTTTACTTTTTCTCCCGTCATGCACAAATATAACAAAAATATATTGACATAATGTAAATGATAATGTAAAATTCAGCATGGAAGATGTAAACCGTATTTCCCAATCAAAAAGCAAAGGCCCTGCGGTCCACATGGAGCCAGGCTGCCGAAGCGGAGCGATCCAACGGTCAATGTAAACCGACCATTGTTACGAAAGGGGGCTTTCCCAAAGGCGAATCACAGCGTTTTCTGGGTCTGAATCAACTTGATAAGGAGGGAGAACATGCAAAGCGCAAGCAAAGCCCCTGCCGCGGCAGCGCGGCAAAAGAAGCCGGATTGGAACAAGCGGTTTCGGGATTTCAAGGAGAATGCCCCGTACCTGATCATGATCATTCCGGCTATCCTGGTGGTGTTCCTGTTCAACTATCTGCCCATTTACGGCGTGCTGATTGCGTTTCAGGATTTCATGCCAGGCGACCCCATCCTGTCTGGCGAAACGATCTGGGTAGGCTTCCAGAACTTTACCCGTTTCTTCAACGACGTACAGTTCTGGCCCCTGATGAAGAACACCTTCCTGCTGTGCATCATCGGCTTCATCATCGGTTTCCCGCTTCCCATTCTGGTGTCCCTGGCCCTGAACGCGCTGAAACACAAGAAGGCGGGAAAGGTGTTCCAGACCATCTATACCGCGCCGCATTTTATTTCCCTGGTTGTGCTGGTCGGTATGCTGCAGTTGTTCTTCGGCCGCTACGGCCTGGTCAACAACCTGGCCGCAAGCCTTGGAGGCGAGCGCATTTCCTACTTCCTGGAAAGTTCAGCCTTTCGGCCAATGTACATCCTCTCCAGCAACTGGCAGGACTTTGGATGGAGTGCCGTGATCTATATCGCCGCCCTGTCCAACGTGGACCCGGTGCAGCATGAAGCCGCCATGATCGACGGCGCCACCCGGTTCCAGCGGGTGCTGCACGTGGACATCCCCGCCATTATGCCCATGATCAGCGTGATGCTGATCATGTCCATCGGCGGCCTGATGGGCGTGGGCTATGAAAAGGCGCTGCTGATGCAGACGGACGGCAACCTGGCCGTGAGCGAATTGATCGCCACCTACGTGTACAAGCGCGGTTTGACCGGCGTGCCGGATCAGGCCTACGCCACCGCCATCGGCCTGTTCAACTCGGTCATCAACGTGGTGCTTCTGATCATCGCCAACACTACCTCCAAGCGTTTCTCCGAAAATTCGCTGTGGTAAGGAGGGAAAAGAAAATGACGGTTAAAAATCCCGCCTTCAAAATCAAGGAAAGCCATGCCCTGAAGGATACCAAGGGCGACAAGGTCTTCTTCGTCATCAACGCCATTTTCCTGGGGCTGCTGGCGCTGATCATTCTGTATCCCCTGTATTTCATCGTCATCGCTTCTTTCTCCGATCCGGATGCCGTGCTGGGCGGTCAGGTGGTGCTGGCCCCGGTGAACGTGACCTTTGAGGGCTACGAAAAAGTCTTCCAGCGTCAGGATATCTGGACCGGGTATTGGAACACCCTCTGGTACACCGTGGTCACGGTCCTCCTGGCTCTGGCGGTCACCATTCCCGCAGGCTGGGGCCTGAGCCGCAAGACCACCCCTGGCAAGAAATTCTGGATGCTGTATTTCATCATCCCCATGTTCTTTGGCGGCGGCCTGATCCCTTTCTACAACGTGATGAGCAGCTTAAAGCTGATCAACTCCCCCTGGGCCGTGATTCTTCCCGCTGTCATGTCGGTGTGGAACCTGTTCATGACCAAGACGTTCTTTGAATCCTCCATTCCGGAAGGCATGCTGGAAGCCGCCCGCATCGACGGCGCGGGCAAGTTCCGCACCTTCTTTTCCATTGTGCTTCCCCTTTCCAAGGCCATCATCGCCGTAATGGCGCTGTACTACGCCGTGGGTCAGTGGAACAGCTACTTCAACGCCATGATCTTCCTCCAGGACGAAGGCAAATATCCCCTGCAGCTGGTCCTGAAAGAAATCCTGATCGCCTCGGAGAGCACGGTGGGCGGCAGCGGTGAAACCATTCTGCAGCAGTACCGCCTGGCCAACCAGCTGAAATATGTCTCCGTGATCGTGTCCAGCCTGCCGGTGCTGTGTCTGTATCCGTTCGTGCAGAAATACTTCGCCCAGGGCGTCATGATCGGCTCCCTGAAAGGCTGACGGGGACAAAGCCTGGGAATCCATTCAAAAAAGTGTCCTTACATTTTAAACCCTTTGCGACTTGTATAAGGAGGAACAATTCATGAGCATGAAAAAGTGGATCGCCGTTCTTCTGCTGGTCGTCATGGCTGTAGCCCTGACTGCCTGCGGCAGCAATGACAGCAAGCCCGCCCAAACCGCCGCGCCTACCGCCGCCCCGACGGCAGCACCCGCGGCAGAAACTGCGGCCCCCAAGGCAGAGGAAGCAGCCAAGGAAGAAAAGCCCGCCGAAGCTGCGGCAGCTGCTCCCGTCAACGATCATCCGCTGAACGCCGCCTACGGCTTCCAGTGGACCGATCCTACCGCTCCCATCCTGAATGAAAAGGGCGCGCAGGAGTTGTCCTTCCAGGTCTATTCCTCCAAGAACGCGTCCGCGCTGGACTACAACGACATGAAGATCATGGCCGACCTGTTTGCAATGACCAACGTGCAGGTCAACTGGGAGAACGTGTCCGAGTCGGTCTATTCCCAGCAGAAGAACCTGATCTTCGGCAACAAGGACAACCGTCCCGACGCCATCTACCACGCCGGCATGGGCGCGGGCGAAATCATCAAATACGCCAAGCGCAAGGTGCTGGTGCCCATCAGCGATTATCTGGATTATATGCCCAACTTTAAAAAGCTGCTGGAAGAACGACCGGACATCAAGGCGCAGCTCATCAACATTGAGGACGGCAAAATCTACTCCCTGCCCCGCATTGAGGAAATGGGCCTGCTGCAAAGCCCCAACCTGCTGTTTTTGAACATCAGCTGGACTAAGGAAGCCATCGCCGCCGGCGCTGTGGAAGGACTGACCGAAGAGCAGCTCAAGGACGGCCTAACCCTGACCGCCGCTCAGATGGAGCAGCTGCTGACCTATTTCCGCGATCATGACATGAACGGCAATGGCAAGACGGACGACGAACGCCCGATGAGCTTTGTTTACAACAACTGGCAGGGCAACCAGTGCGACCTGTACGGCATGTTCGGCCTCAACGACAACCTGGAGCACCGCGTGGTGGTGGACGGCAAAATCACCTACACCATCCGGGACGAACGCTTCAGGGACGCCACCAACTTTATCGCCAAGTGGGTGGACACCGGCCTCATCGACAAGGTATCCTTCGAGCAGAGCCAGGACAACTTCCTGGCCAACGGAAAGGGCATGGAAACCTACGGCGCTTTCTACTGGTGGGAGAGCGAAACCGTGGTTTCCAACCCTGAAAACTACATCGTGCTCAGCCCCTTGGTGGGCCCGAACGGCGACCAGACCATCTGCGTTTCCAACAACCCCGAGATCAGCACCGGGGAAGTGATCCTCTTTACCAAGTGTCAGTATCCCGAAGTGCTTCTGGCCTATTTCGACCGCTACTATGATCCTGTTATCTCTGCCCAGATCAACTACGGCCCCATCGGCATCGTGTATGAAGAAGCCCGGGATGACAAGGGCATGCTGGTACAAAAACCCCTGCCCGAAGGCGTGACCAGCGACGAGCTGCGTTTGCAGAACGCCCCTCTGGGGATCATCAACCTGGGCGAATACGCCTGGAACAACGTGGTGCACATGGAGCCCCGCGCCCAACTGCGTCTGGAGAGGCTGCAGCTCTGCGCCAAGCCCTTCGTGGCCGAGAACGTAAAGCCCTGTCCCAATCTGCAGTTTACGCTGGAAGAACTGAACACCCTGTCAAACTATGAGACCAATCTGAATGACTACATCCGCACCAATCTGATTTCCTGGCTGATGAAGGGCGGCGTGTCTGACGCGGCCTGGCAGAACTTCCAGAACGACCTGAATGGCAAAGTGAACCTGGAGGGCATCCAGAAGGTGTATCAGGACGCGTATGACCGCTTCATGGCGAAATAAAAAGGAGGATGCTTTCATGAATAAGCTGAGGAAAACCGTTGCGCTGCTGCTGGCTCTGTGCATGATGACTTTGCCTATGCTGGCGATGGCGGACACCGAACCCACCTTTGATGGCGTGCGTGACCAGAGCGTGATGGCTGGAACGGAATTCGACGCCCTGGAGGGCATCACCGCCCAGGACGCGGAAGGCAACGACCTGACCGAATTGATCATGATCGACGCCACCCCGGCACTGAACTTCAAAAACGGAAAAGCGACGCCCGAAAACCCCGGCGACTATGAACTGGTTTACTCCGTAACCGACAAGAACGGCGTCGTCGGAGAGGATTACGCCACCCTGACGGTTACCAAGAAAACCGGCGAAGAAGTGGTATACAAAGCCTTTGATTTCAGCACTGTGGAAGTGACCGATACCCACGGCTGGGAAGCCAGGATCGGCGAAGCCGCCCAGGCCGCCGCGGCTCTGAAGAACGGCGCGTATGTGATCGATATCCGGAACCCCGGCAGCGGCGACGGCGACGTGCAGCTGGCCAAGGCGGGCTATGCCCTGAAAGCGGCCGACTATAAGATCAAGATCTGGGCCAAGGCGACCAAGCCCACCTACGCCCACATCCTTGCCAGAAACGAAAATGCGGAAGGCTGGGAAACCTTCGGCGGCGCGTTCAACGTGCGCATCAATGAAACGGTGTCTCCCCTGGAGCTGAGCTTCACCTCTCCCGCCGAAGGCAGCGCCGAGCTGCTTTTCAACCTGGGCAAGATCACCCCCAACCCCGACAATGCCGAGGACACCACCCCCACGGATTTCACCGTGACCATCGACAAGATCGAACTTTACGAGATCTCCGGTGAAGAGCACGAAGTGCCTGCATATACCGCTGATTTCACACAGAATGAGGGCGTGACCGCCGAAGCAAGCGAGGGCGCCAGCGCCAGCGCTTCCTTCGCGGACGGGAAGGCCATCGTGACCATTGATCAGTATCCTGCCGACGGCGGCGTTTGGAGCGTGAAAGCCAATATCCTCCTGGGCGATGTCAGGATCGAAAAGGGCCAGAAGTATTATTACAGCTTCATCCTCAACGCCCAGAACGGCCAGGGCGGTGAGGCCCTTGTTGAAAGCTCCGCGCGCAGCTGGGAATGCCGCGCCAATTTCAACGGCCTGAACGCCCCCGCCGGTGAGGACACTGTGGTGTCCGCCGTGTTCGTGGCGGAAGCCGACGTGGACGATCCCGTGATCCGTCTGCAGATCGGCAACGCCCCAGAAGGCGCGGCCAGCAACGTGGTTACCATCAGCAACGTGGAATTTGGCAGGATGGAAGGCGACAAGGAAACCAAAAAGACCATTGAAGCCTTCATGCCCTTTGGCCCCAACACTGCCAACAAAGAAAACCCCGCCTACCCCTGGCAGACCTTCAACGGCACCGATGAGGACAACGATCGCGGCGTGGGCGCCATCTGGACCGAAAACGGCAGCTTCTTCTACCGCATCGACAACGGCGGCACTGTGGACTGGCACAACAAGCTGATCTGTGGCTTCGGCGGCAACCCCCTCACCCTGGCCTCCGATAGCTACTACATTGTGGAGATCACCGCCCGGGCGGACAAGCCCGTTTCCTGCGGCGTGTTCCTGAACCCCATGGGCGGTTGGGATCCCCGTGTGTCCGAGGGCATGAGCCTGACAGAAGAATTCCAGACCTTCCGCTTTGCCACCACCGAGACCTTCATTATGGATATGGACTTTGAACTGCTCTTCCAGTTCGGCTCCGAAGCCCTGTCCAAGCTGGACGATGTGACCATCGAATTCAGCAACGTGACGATTTATCAGATGCAGGTCATGTAATTGCAATCCAAAAGGCAGGGAGAATGGTTTTCCCGTTCTCCCTGCCTTTTGCATCAGGAGGAAGATCTATGAAAACAAAGATTTACGCGGTGCTGGCCCTGCTGTGCGTTCTGTGTCTGGCACTGGCAGGCTGCGGCAGCAAGGAAGCAGCGCCTAAGGCCACCGAAGCGCCGAAGGAGCAGACCGAGTCCTTTGCCGAAAACGTGGAGGACAAGGACTTTTCTTCCCTGCGCACGCCAGGCAGCCAGGAATCCGCCTATGAATACAAAGCCTTCTTCCGCCCCGCCATGGACGGCATCAATCAGCCCTTCGTGGGCGACACCATGCCCTACTATGAGGATGGCACCTATTACATCTATTACCTCAAAGAGGGCGGTGACAGCTACAATCATTCCATCTATTTAGCCACCACCAAGGACTTTGTCACCTATACGGAATACGACGATCCCATCATCGAATCCAGCCGTGGCGGCGGTCAGGACGGCTGGGCCGGTACCGGCTCCATCGTGAAGGTGAAGGATGAATACCTGTTCTTCTACACCGGCCATGCTTCCTCCGACACCTATGAGTACATGGAAAAGATCATGCTGGCCAAGGGAACGACCCCCATCCAGTTTGCAAAGGCAGCGGATTGGGAGATCACCCCGCCCGCCGAAATAGGGCAAAAGCGCGATTTCCGCGATCCACAGGCCTACTACGACCCCGCCTCCGATACCATCACCCTGACTGTCACTGCCTCCCAGGGCGGCGTGGCCCGCATCCTGAAATACACCCTCAGCGGCGATCTTTCCACCATCTCCTATGACGGCGTGATTTTCACCAACGAGGCAGGGAATTTCTGGAACCTGGAATGCAGCGACACCTTCAGGCTGGGCGACAAGTATTACATCACCTATTCCGCCCAGGATGACACCCTTTGGTACGCCCTGTCCGACACGCCCTACGGCCCCTACGGAGAGGCCAGGCGGCTGGATGGCAAGCTGTTTTATGCCGCCAAGCATGTGGAAAGCCCGGACGGCGCTTTCATGGTGGGCTGGGCACGCCGCAGCGAATCTCCCTCCTCCACGTCGGAGGTCTCCGGCTGGGCGGGCAACCTGGCTGTGCAGAAGATCGTTCAGAAGGAAAACGGTGATTTGGCGCTGGCGCCTGTGGACGGGATTGTGGATCAGTATACCAAGCGCCGTCCTCTGACGATAGAGGAGGATGCCGTCACGGTGCAGGCAGGCGCGCGGTTCAACTATACCGATGTCTTCACTGCCTATGAAAGCTTCCTGCTGAAAGGGAAATTCACCTACACCGGCAAGGGCTGCTTTGGCCTGGCCTTCGATTACAACGGACAGGCAGGAAAATATAAGCTGATCACGATCGATCCCACTGCCCGGAAGCTGCAGCTGCAGTTCAACGAGGGCAGTACCCTGATCACCGAGACGGACGTACAGTTGGAGACAGGCAAGGAATACGACTTCACCTATATCCAGGAGGGCTCTGTGGGGATCTTCTATGTGGCAGACGCCTCCCTGACCGTACGCGTCTACGGCGTCAGCGGAAAACCGGTGCGCCTCTATGCCGAAACCAACACCGTCACCTTCACCGATTTAAGGGAATACACAAAATAAAGGATGATCCTCATGATGAACCACAGTCTGATCTTTGCCAGGGCCTATGAAAAAGAGGCGGGCGGGAAAATACCCGCTTCCGCCCGCCCCATTTTCCATCTGACGCCCTGGGTGGGTTGGATGAACGATCCAAACGGCTTTTCCTATTTCCGGGGCGAATATCATCTGTTTTATCAGTACAATCCCTACGACACCCAGTGGGACGCCATGCACTGGGGCCACGCCGTTAGCCATGACCTGCTGCATTGGACGCACCTGCCCGCTGTCCTGGCCCCGGACGCGCCCTATGATTCCTTCGGCTGCTTTTCCGGCAGCGCCATGGAACTGCCGGACGGCAAACAGCTGCTGCTCTACACCGGCGTACGCAAGGAAGGCGGGGACAAGGGCAAGGAATTCCAGACCCAATGCGTGGCCGTAGGAGACGGCATGGACTACCAGAAATACGCCCAAAACCCTGTGCTGGGGAAAAAGGACCTGCCCGAGGGCCTGAGCCCCTACGACTTCCGCGACCCCAAAGTTTGGCGCAAGACGGAGGGCGGATATCGCTGTGTGGTAGGCGCGCGCCGGATGGACAAACGGGGCGTGCTGCTGCTCTACGACAGTGAAGACGGCTTCCATTGGCACTTTGAAAGTGTCCTGGCGGAAAACGACGGGCGTTTCGGCCTCATGTGGGAATGCCCGGATTTCTTCCCCCTGGACGACAAGCACGTGCTGTTCGTCAGCCCCCAGGATATGCTGCCCGAGGGCTTTGAATATCACAATGGCAATGGCACCGTGTGCCAGATCGGCACGTTTGACGAAGAAACCAAGCACTTCATTCCGGAGCACAACCAGGCCATCGATTACGGCATCGACTTTTACGCGCCGCAGACCCTCCTGACCCCGGATGGACGTCGGGTGATGATCGGCTGGATGCAGAATTGGGACACCTGCAAGAATACGGGCTATGAGGACAGAATGTGGTTCGGCCAAATGAGCCTGCCCCGGGAGCTGTCCATCCGCAACGGTCGGCTGTACCAGCAGCCCATTCGGGAACTGACGCTCTATCGGAGCCATGCGGTGGAATACAAAAACGTGCAGGTTGGGGAGCGCATCCAGCTGGATGGCGTTCAGGGCCGCTGCGTGGAAATGGATATGCATATCCGTCCGGGGGACACAGCTGCTTCGTACCACAAATTTACCATGCGCTTTGCCCAGGACGATCAGTATTATTCCATCCTCAGCTACCGCCCCCATGAATCGCTGCTGAAAATCGACCGCAAATTTTCCGGCTCCCGCCGCGCCTATATCCACCAGCGCCGCTGCCAGGTGGCTAATCGCAATGGGGAAATCCATCTGCATGTGATCCTGGACCGGTTCAGCATAGAAGTGTTCGTCAACGACGGCGAACAGGTGATGACCGCCACCATTCTGACAGACCCTTCCGCCCGGGGCATCACTTTTGAGGCCGACGGAAAAGCCGTGATGGACATCATCAAATACAGTCTCTTTTCGGGGGAATGACCATGAAAACCTATGATGTTGTGGCTCTGGGCGAACTGCTGATCGACTTTGCGCCCCATTCCGTCAACGAGGGGGGATACCCTGTTCTTTCCGCCCATCCGGGTGGAGCGCCGGGCAATTATCTGGCGGCGCTGAACATGTACGGATGCAAAACCGCCATGATCGGCAAGGTGGGGGACGACCTGTTTGGCCGTCTGCTGATCAATACGCTGAAAACTGCCGGGATCGAGACAAAAGGCATTCTGATGGACGAAAACCAGTTTACCACCCTGGCCTTCGTCTCTCTGGATAAAAACGGCAACCGGGATTTCAGCTTCGCCCGCAAGCCGGGGGCTGATACCTGCCTGACGCCCGATGAAATCAATGAAGGTCTCATCTCCGACGCCAGGGTGTTCCACTTTGGCACGCTTTCCCTGACCAATGAGCCCGCCGCCTCCGCTACCCGGGAAGCCATTGAATTGGCAAAAAAGCACGGCCTCATGATCAGCCTGGACCCCAATCTGCGCAAGCCCCTGTGGAAAAACGAGGCGGAGGCAAAGGCTGCCATGGCATGGAGCTTGAAACAAGCGGACATCGTGAAGATCAGCGATGAGGAAATTGCGTTTTTGTGGGGCTTGACCCCGGAGGAGGGCGCGAGAAAGCTGCTGAACGAATACGGCGTTTCCCTGGCCTATATCACCCTGGGCCCCAAGGGCTGCTATGCCGTCACCGCTTTCCATCAGGTATCGGTCGCCGGTCCTTCCGGGATTCGCGTTGTCGATACCACCGGTGCGGGCGATATCTTCGGCGGCAGCGCCATGAGCCAGTTCGTTCAGTACAAAAAAGCCCCCTCCGAATTAACGGAGGAGGAACTGACCCAAATCGTCCGCTTCGCCTGCACCGCCGCCAGCCTGTCCACCCAAAAGCACGGCGGTATCACCAGCGTTCCCACACTGCAGGAAGTAAAGGAAAAGATCGTATAGCAAGCTGTACGGGGGGCGCTCCATTGCAAAAAACCGGATGAGCGGACAGCCTTTGCTGTTTATCGAACAAGCATCGGACGCAGAATTCATTGACCCTCATCAAGCCCTCCTGAGGAAAGATGGCAGCGGCCATCGGCGCCGATTCGAAGCTCCAGATCGGCAGGCATCGTTTTCTCCAGACACAGCCGGACGTTTGGCATATCGCTGAAGTCGACAAAACGTGCGGCCGGTTCCGGATCCACCCCGGTCTTGATTCGACGTGCGATCAGTCTTTGCCGCAGAAGGGTTTCCTCCGCCCGAATGGAAATGGTGTAGTCCGCAAAGGACCGCAGGGCCCGCCAGCCGTCTTCATCAAGAAGCAGATAATTCCCTTCGAGAAGAACGATCTTCCCGTCCACGGTTTGAGCGTTTTCCGTGGGGTTATGAAGCAGCCTGTTATAGGACGGCCATCCGCAGACTTCCCCTTCGGAAATGCGTTTTACGGAGTCCGTCAGTTTTTCCAGATCGAACGTGACCGGAGCGCCTTTGATCGCGACCAGGGGCAGGAGCTCTCCGTCTTTTTCAAAAAAGTGGGTTTGAAGATCGTGCTGCCTTCTGTGAAAGCCGTCCATTCCGAGAATTTGGATCGGGGAACATCCCATCTGTTCGGTGCTCAGGTGACAGAGAAAACTCAGCAGCGTGCTTTTCCCGGCGCCGGGCGGGGCGGAAAGCAGAGCCAGGATCCGCCTGGCTTTCTTTTTTTGCAAGGCCGTAAGCTTCCTGAGGAGCGGCAGAAAGATCCCGTTGACCTCTTCCTCGTGATAGGAGGCTGCGGTTTGAATCCCATTGATGACGGCAAGGTATTCGATCATATCCTGTCCTGACTCCTTGCGCGATATGCGCTTATTTTCCTTCATTCTTTACGCGGAAGCCTGACCGCTTCCTTCCGCACGGCCAAAGATCCGGTTTATTCTTGTTCCCCGGGCGTTCCGGTATCAAACACCCGGATGTCCACGCCCTCCGCTGTCCCGTGCACCTCCGCGCGGAAGCGGGGCCGGCCGAGATAGGGGGAGAGGACGGGGCTGTCCGTCACAAAGACGGGGCGGGTATGGATCACGGCCCCGGGCGGCGCATCGGGCCGGAGGACGCCGGTGTTCTCTACGTAAAGGGTGCATGGCGTTCCCTGCCCGTCCACGCCCCGGAAGGCGTACCGGGCGCAAAGGGTGCGGACGCCGGCGGCGTCCTGCCGCTGGACGTCCACGGCCCCGGGCAGGGTCTGCCCGGTGAAGAGGGGCGACCGGACGGAGGCCGTGAAGGGGATCAGGGTGACGGAGCAATCCGCCCCGCGGACCGACGTGATTTCCCCGGGGTCGATGGCAACGTGGAAAACCAGGATGGGGTCGTCTATAAACAGGATTTTTCGCCTCCGTGTTATTCAAGGGGCTTCCCGGTCCCGGGGCACGCCGCCGATCCTGTTTCTCGGGATGCCGGTCCCCCTGTGGTTATTCCTCCTGCACGTGGGGTTGGCCTGAAATCATAGAAGGATATCGGTTCATAGACTGCCTTCATGTTCCGGCATTCTTTCTGCAGGTGTTGTGGTTTCACAGGACCTATGCTATTATAGCCACACGGCGCACGGTTCACAAGCACGATGTTTTATGATATCAAAACGCATGCCTGGAGCCCTGTCAGTCCATTTCCTGCGGCAGCGGCCCCAAAGCAATGGACGGGCTCCCGAAGGGACCATGGAAAGCGCTGCCTGCCTGAAATGAAAAAGACGGCCACGCCGGACAAACGCTTGCCCCAGGCGCTTGGCGGAATCGACATTTTCCCCCTCCGGCCGGGTACCGGCGCCCTTCTTTGCTCGGCGGACGCATTGGACGAAATGGAAGGGAGCGATCCGTTTGATCCGGGCGGGGAAGAAGAAAGAGATCAGAAAATGAGTACGATGTTTGATGATTTGTATCAGGAGTCGCTTGTCAGGGCGGAGCACAAGGTGTGGATTCTGTCGGATCTTCAGCAGGGACTGCCGGAAAACACCCGCCGCTGTCTTGCCGCAGGCATTTCCGATTTTGAACTGCTGGGGCGTCCGGCGGAACAAATCTGGTATCTGGGCGACGCGGTAGAGGGGGTGGAGGCCGACAGACTGGCCGCCATGTGCCGGCTGCAGGAGGAGGCTTTTGCCTCGCTCCGGATCCCCCTTTGCTATGCGACCGGCAATCACGATTATGATTATTCCCGCACGCATCGGGATCAGGCGCCCTGGATGCCGTTTTATGAAATGGTGCGGGATCATCCGGGATGGAAAACCACGGCGAAAAGCGAAGACTTTTATTTCCGTACCCAAATCGGGAAGTATCCGGTGTATTTTCTTTGCGACCACGTTTCGCAAACCAATGGGTGGTGTGTCACCCATTCCCGCGTCGCCTGGGGGCGGGAAAACTATCCTTATACCGACGATGACGCGCAGGCGCTTAAAGCCAAAATGGCCGCCGAAACGGAGCCAATGATCACCTGCGGCCATTACGGTTTTTCGGGGTGCAACCGCGACCATGAACTGATGGACCATCTCCTGCCGCTGCCCAAAACGGAACGCGTTCATTTTTACGGTCATTCGCACATCGGAGACTGGGCCTGGGGGAAAAAGGACGCCTGGCGAAGGATCTGCTGGGTCGATTGGCATGATGTGCCGCAAATTGACGTGTCCAGTTTTGAGAATATCCGGGGCCGTCATTGCCGCAGCGTGCTTTTTCACATTTACGCGGACGGAAATATGGGTGTTTTCTTCCGCAATCACGATCTTCACTGCTTTACCGAAGCGTATTTCCCGGCCGGGGAAAATGCCCCTCAGGGCTGGGATGGGATGCGCCTCCGGTACGACCCCCCCCAAGGAACCGAAGGCGGACAAACCGTGAGAACAAAAAAAGAAGAGGCAGCAAGTCCTTCGGGCCGTTCCTGAAATGGAACGGCCTTTTGGCGATACCCGAAGAAAACTTCTTTTTATCTGAAAATCATGATACGTTTGTCCCCGTACATGGATCCAGGGGCATGGAAAAAAACCGGATTTGCAGGCTTAATGTAAGTAAATTCAGGGATGAACAAGGAAAAAACATACAAAAATGTAATATACGGAGCCAAATTATACAGTTTTTACGACGATAAGCCCGTCTAATCAGACATAATGCCATATAGTCCTGTCATTATTCCATAGACCGGACCGAATTCAAAACCCTATAATAGAGCCATCAAACGCAGCGACAAGCTGGCAAGGAGGAAACATTATGAAGAAGCTGGTTGGCCTGATGCTGGCGGCAATGATGGTTTTGACCGTCATGATGCCCATCGCCGCTATGGCGGATGAACCTGTGACCATTTCTTTCTTTGACAAGAACTCCGGCGTACGCACCTTTGACGATCCCATCGCCAAGGAACTGGAAGCGCGTACCGGTATCAAGCTGGACCTGATCAGCCCCTCCGGCAACCCCGGTGAAAAGCTGAGCCTGATGCTGGCCGGCCTGAACTACCCGGACATCGTACTGATGGATCGCTCTTCCGATATCGTGAACCAGTACATCGAAGCGGGCGCCCTGGTAAACCTCTCCGATTATCTGGATCAGATGCCCAATGTTGTGGCCATGTACGGCGACACCCTGAACAAGACCCGTTATTCTGACGGCAACAACTATTACCTGTCCAACTGGTACGGCTATGATCCGGATCCCGTGAACGGCTTCATCTGCCGCTATGACGAGATGATCGATCTGGTGGGCCAGGAGCGCGCCGACAGCGCCGAGCCCTTCACCTGGTCTGAGTTCAAAGCCCTGCTGGAGAAATACCAGGCGGCCCACCCCGACACCAATCACACCCTGGTGATCGGCGAGCCCGGCACCGGCGGCATCAACGGGACCTTTGCCGGTATGAACAGTCTGTACCCTTACTATGTGCATGAAGGAAAGCTGTATTTCACCGTCCGTGATCCCCAGTTCATGGATGCGATCCACCAGATGAACGAACTGTACCGCGAGGGGATCCTGGATCCTGAATGGACCAGCAACAACAGCGAGCTGCGCAACCAGAAGCTCTCCAATGAAGGCGTGTTCGCTTTCGCCGGCGCTTTCTGGGACACCTGGACTCCCTCCAACACCCTGATGGCCGGCGGCAATGCCAACGGCGAATACCTGGCCTACAAGGTCATTCCCGACGGCGCTGCTTCCGCCGATCTGCCCCTTTCCGGCCGCTCTTCTCTGGGCTGGGACGCGATCGCCATCACCAAGAACTGCAAGAATCTTGAAGCCGCGATCCGCTTTGTGGACTATTGCGCATCCCAGGAAGGTCAGGATCTTCTGCTGTGGGGCATCCAGGGCAAGGATTGGGACTTTGTGGACGGCGTGCGCACCCCCCTCGGCGACATCATCGAACGCTATCAGGCCGACAACAGCAATTTTGTGGATCAGACCGGCATCACCAAGTGGACCTGGTTCGTCAAGAACAGCCCTCACGAAGATGACAACACCCCCTGCCGTTTCTGGGCCAGCGTGAGGGACCGCTCCACCACCTATGCGTATCAGAACCTGACCAACGGTTACTATGACAGCGCTGAGTTCGCCGGCCTGGAGCCCGCGGGCAGCACCCTGGAAGCGCTGATGTATCAGGGCGTCATCGATGTGTTCGACCAGTACTATCCCCGCATGGTCAATGCCCCCACCGTGGAACAGTGCGACGCGCTGTATGCCGAGATGCTCGCCAACATGGAAAGCGCCGGCATGTCCGACATCGAAGCCTACATGAGCGATGTGTACTTTGCCCGCTTGGCGCTGTGGGGCCTGGAGCCTGTTGCCAGCAAGTAAAGCCTGACCGTTTCGTCTCTGCAAAGGGATAAGCGAGCGAAGCAGGATTGGATGATGTTGCTTCCGGGTAACTTATCTGATCCTGCTTCTGCTTCTGTGAAGGAGGATTGTCCATGTCAAATGTCGCTTTGGACGGAAAGCGGAAAAAATCGCTGAAAGCCAGGCTGCTGGACCAGAAATACCTGTTCCTGCTCATGATCCCGGGGGTCATCTGGGTGCTGGTCATCTGCTACGCGCCCATGACCGGCCTGTATATGGCCTTTACCAATTACCGTCCCTCCCAGAACGGATACTTTTATGATCTGTTCAACGCCAAGTTCGTAGGCCTGCAATGGTTCCAGTATTTCTTCAGCAAGGATTTCGGCATGATCATGCGCAATACGCTGGCCACAAGCGTGCTGACGCTGCTGTTCTCCTTCCCGGCCCCCATCATCCTGGCTGTGATGCTCAATGAACTGAAAAGCATCCGGCTGAAGAAATTCATCCAGACGGCCTCCTACCTGCCCTATTTCATTTCCTGGGTCATCGCCGCCAACATCTTCCTTACCTTCCTGTCCGGCGGCGGCATTGTGAACGACCTGCTGATGAGCCTGGGACTGATCAAGGAGCGGATATTGTTCTTCCAGCACGGACCGTATTTCTGGTGGATCATCGCCATCGCCAATACCTGGAAGGGCATGGGCTACAACGCCATCATCTACCTGTCCGCCATTTCCGGGATCGATGAGCAGCTCTACGAGGCGGCTTCCATCGACGGTGCCAGCCGCGTCAAGCGCATCTGGCACATCACGCTGCCCACCATCCGGCCCACCATCTCCATCCTGCTGATCCTGGCCATCGGCGGCATCCTGTCCACCGGCTTTGAGCAGCAATTGCTGATGGGCAACAACGCCATCCTGAACTATTCCGACGTGCTGGACACCTACGCCTACCGTTACGGCCTGGCCAAGGGCATGTATTCCTACGGCACCGCAGTGGGCCTGTTCAAATCCATCGTGTCCTTCATCCTGGTGATGAGCGCCAACAAGATCACCGCCAAGCTGAACGACAGCGCCCTGTTCTGAGAAAGGAGGAGAAAACCATGACTGCGCTTGCAAAGAAAGCCCTTCCCGGCCGTATCAGGGAACACCGCACGTGGGGCGACTGGATCCTGGATATTTTCAAAGTTGTGTTCCTGGTGCTGGTGGTCATCGTTACGGTGTATCCTTTCTGGAACATTTTCGTGGTCTCCCTCAACGATGCTACGGATGCCGTGCGCGGCGGCATCTATTTCTGGCCCCGGGTCTTCTCCGTGGCCAGCTATAACGAAATCCTGGGGAGGTCCACCTTCCAACATTCCATCCTGGTCACCCTGGCCCGTACCCTGATCGGCACGCCGCTTGCGGTGATGTGCACCGCCATGCTGGCCTATCCACTGGCCCGGCATGACCTGGTGGGACATAAATTCTGGAGCCTGCTGTTTGTCTTCACGATGTACTTTGGCGGCGGTCAGGTGCCGTATTACATGGTGCTCAAGGGCCTGGGCATGCTGGACAATTTCTGGGTGTTCATCCTGCCCAACATCATGAGCGTTTACAATATGATCCTGATCCGGTCCTACATCGAATCCATGCCGTCCTCCCTGTTTGAGGCGGTTCGAATCGACGGAGGCAACGACCTGGTGATCTTCTTTAAGATCATCCTGCCGCTGGCCAAGCCCATCCTGATGACCGTGGCGCTGTTCGTGGCCATCACCCAGTGGAACAGCTGGTTCGACGCGTACCTGTACACCTCTTCCCAGAACCTCAAGCCCATGCAGTCCATCCTGGTGGAGATCCTGAACCAGTACCAGACCGGCGCCTCCACCTCCCAGCAGATGGCGGCGGGCAAGACCGGCGCGGCGACTGTGACCCCCGACTCCATCCGCATGGCCGCTACCATGGTGGCCACCCTGCCCATCATCATGGTCTATCCCTTCATCCAGAAATACTTCGTCAAGGGTATCATGCTTGGCGCGGTCAAGGGATAACGGTTCTTGCCGAACGTGATATAATCAGGACGGCGCCGCACAGCACAGATAATGGCTCCTGCTGTGCTGCGCCGTTTCTGTCATCAGCAAGAAAAGGAGTGTCCCGTATGTCAGAAAAAAACGGACAGGGGATGGAAACGCCCAGCGTATTCAAAGCCCTCAATTACCACGGCATTGAATACCTGCGCAACAAGGACAGCACCCTGTATATGAAAACCTGCGGCGTTCAGCGCTGTCTGCCCGGATATACCTATCCGCACAACGCGAGGGAAGGCTACCATCTGCATGTGGTGCTCAGCGGCAAGGGACTGCTGCGGGTGCGCGGCAGGGAATACCGCATCCATAAGGGGCAGATGTTCCTGCTCAAGGACAGGGAGGACGTTTTTTATCAGGCTGATCTGGAGGATCCCTGGTATTACGTCTGGATCACCTACTGCGGGGAGCATGCCCGGCGGTATATGATCTATGCGGGCTTTACGGAGGATGTCTATGTGCAGGACTGCAACATCGATCCCATGGAGTTTTTCAATCTGGTGACCGAGATCCTCGAGCGGCCGCACCTGAACACCTCCAGCGAGATCTACCGCATGAGCCTGGCCATCCGTTTTCTGTCCCTCGCCATTGAATCCTGGGAAAAGAGCGGTGACGCATCCCGGCAAAAGAGCGGCCTGACGGTGGAGGATTATGTACACTACGCCATCCGGTTCATGGAGAGCAATTATTCCGACGTCAAGATCAGCGACCTGGCGGATTACATCGGCATCAACCGCACCTACCTGTCGGCGATCTTCAGGGAAAAGATGCATCAGTCGCCCCAGGAATACCTGATGCAGGTCCGGATGGAGAAAAGCAGGGAGCTTCTGATCAAGACCGACGTACCCATCTACGTGGTGGCCAAGGAAGTGGGGTATCAGGACCAGATGGCCTTCTCCAAGATCTTTCGCAAAAAATACGGGCTGAGCCCGGAACAATACAGAAAGAAGCATCGAGATGAGTATTCAATTTCATGAATCAACGGGCATCTTCTCCCTGGAGACCGCGCACACCCTGTACCAGATGAAGGCCGACAGCACCGGCGTACTGCTTCACCTGTATTACGGGAAAAAGACCGGCGGCGATATGGACTACCTGATCCGCTTGACCGACCGGGGCTTCTCCGGCAATCCCTATGAACTGTCCGGCAACCGGGGCTATTCCCTGGACACCCTGCCCCAGGAATACAGCGGCAACGGGGTGGGGGATTTTCGCCTGCCCGCGGTGCAGGCGCGGAGCGAAAACGGCAGCCGCAGCGTGGACCTGCGCTTTAAGGCGTATGCGGTCATCAAAGGCCGTCCGCCCCTGAGCGGGCTTCCTTTCGTGCGTGAAGCCCGGGATACGGAAACGCTGACCGTCACCCTGTGCGACAGCGTGATCGGCCTGGAGGCGCAGCTGCAGTATCATGTGTTTCCCACCCAGGACGTGATCGTCCGTTCCGTCCGGCTCGTCAATACGGGGGATAGGCCGCTGATCCTTGAAAAGGCGGCCTCCGCCTGCGTGGATTTCCTGTACGGGCAGTTTGACGTGCTCCATTTCCACGGCCGCCACTGCATGGAGCGTGTGCCGGAGCGCAGCGCGCTGCCCAGGGGCGTCATGTCCTTCGGCTCCCGCCGGGGCATGAGCAGCCACCACAGCAACCCGTTCGTGATCCTGTGCGAAAAAACGGCCACCGAAAATGCCGGGGACTGCTATGGCTGCATGCTGATGTATTCCGGCAACCACGCGGAAGAAATGGAAGTGGACCAGGCGGGCAGCACCCGACTGGTGACCGGCATCCACCCGGACGGCTTTTCCTGGACGCTGGCCCGGGGCGAAGCGTTCCAAACGCCGGAAGTCCTTTTGTCTTACAGCGAAAACGGCCTGAACGGCCTGAGCTGCCGTTACCACGAGATCATCCGCCGACAGGTCATCCGTCCCCGTTGGCAGACGGCCGGGCGGCCCGTGCTGATCAACAGCTGGGAAGCGGCCTATTTTGACTTTGACGCCGAAAAGATCCTGCGCTTTGCCCGGCATGCGAAGGAAATGGGCATGGAAATGCTGGTGCTGGACGACGGCTGGTTCGGCAAGCGCGGCGACGATCACGCGGGCCTGGGCGACTGGGTGGTGAACGAAAAAAAGCTGGGCTGCTCCATGCGGGAATTGTCGGATCAGATCCACGCCCTGGGGCTGCAGTTCGGCCTGTGGTTTGAACCGGAGATGGTCAACGAGGATTCCGATCTGTACCGCGCGCATCCGGACTGGGCACTCACCGATCCGGACCGGAAGCCCATGGTTGCCCGGAACCAGCTGGTGCTGGATATGTCCCGGCAGGACGTGGTGGACCATCTGTTTTACGCCCTGTGCGCCGTGCTGGATCACGCAAAGATCGAGTATGTGAAGTGGGACTTCAACCGCTCCGTGGCCAACTGCTATTCCCACGCGCTGCCCGCAGAAAGACAGGGCGAGGTGGCCCACCGGTTCATGCTGGGCACTTATCAGCTGCTGGAACGCCTGCTGGACCGTTATCCGGATCTGATCATCGAGGGCTGTTCGGGCGGCGGCGGCCGTTTCGACGCGGGTATGCTGTATTACTGCCCGCAGATCTGGTGCTCGGACGATACCGACGCCATCGAGCGCCTGGAGATTCAGCGGGGCACCTCCTACGGCTATCCCGTCAGCACCATGGGCTCCCACGTATCCGCCGCGCCCAATCACCAGACGGGGCGCATGGTGCCTTTGAACACCCGGGGCATTGTGGCCCAGGCCGGCACCTTCGGCTACGAGCTGAATCCGGAAATGCTGTCCGATGAAGAAAAAGAGGAAATCAAAAAGCAGATCGAAGCGTACCATCGATTCGCCCCGTTGATCGCCCAGGGGGATTATTACCGGCTGACGGAATTGGACGGCGGCAAGGAGTATACGGCCTGGATGTTTGCCGCCAGGGACGGCAGCAAAGCGCTGGTCCAGCTGGTGGTGACTCACACACGAGCCAACGGCGCTTTTCCCCATGTGAGGCTGCAGGGGCTGATCCCGGAGGCTTCCTATCGACTGGAAGGTACGGACCGGACCTATACGGGGGCATCCCTGATGTACGGCGGCATCAGCTTCCCGCTCAAATGGGGCGATTATCCAGCACATCAGCTGTATTTTACAAGGACCTGAGGTGAAAAGCCGTGTTTGAGAATATCCAAAGGACCCCCGATGTGGTCATGGTCGAGGAAAAGCAGGCTTTTTCCGCCGCGGGTAATGAAAACCGCTTTTTCCTGAAGGATGTATCGGTGGAAACTGTTCCGGGGGAGGAAGGGCTTTCGGTGTATGTGACGGCGGAGCGTACTCCGGTCAAAAAGGTACGTCTTCGGTGGCATTTTCAAAACCGTCTCAAGGGCCAGGTGCTGGGGGATGCCTGGGAGCGTTCGTACGCCGATCTGGGCTGGCAGCATATCACGCCGTACCAGACCTTGCCCTGGTACGCCCTGGTGAATCAGGGGGACGTCACCGTCGGTTACGGCGTGATGGTGCGCCCTTCCGCCATCTGCTCTTGGCAGATCGACCCGGAGGGCGTCACCTTATGGCTGGATGTGCGCTGCGGCGGGGAGGGCGTGCTTTTGAACGGGCGCAGGCTGCCGGCGACCCGGGTGGTCTGCAGGGAATACAGCGGCATCCGTTCCTTTGAGGCGGCCCGGAGGTTCTGCCGCGTGATGTGCGACGATCCGCTGCTGCCCAGGGAGCCGGTCTACGGGGCCAACAACTGGTATTACGCATACGGGCACAGCTCCAGGGAGGAGGTGCTCGCAGACGCGGAATACCTGGCGCGCCTGACGGAGGGCGTGGCCAACCGCCCCTATTTTGTCATAGACGATTGCTGGCAGCGGGACCGGTACCATTCGGACGGCACCTATGAGGAAATCTATAACGGCGGCCCCTGGCTGCCCAACGACCGCTTCGGCGATATGGCTTCCCTGGCCGCCGGGATCCGGGAAAAAGGGGTGCTGCCCGGCATCTGGGTCAGGCTTTTGCAGGACCGGGACCCGGGAATTCCCGCCGCCTGGAGGCTGCCCCACAACGGCGGTCTGGACCCCTCCGTACCGGAAGTGCTGTGCTTTGTGCAGGAAACCGTGGAGCGCATCGGCCGCTGGGGCTTCAGGCTCCTCAAGCACGATTTTTCCACCTTTGACCTGATGAACCGCTGGGGCTGTGAAATGGCATATGAGATGGCGGAAGACGGCTGGCATTTTGCCGATCAGGGCCGCACGTCCGCCGAGATCATCATTGCCCTGTACCGGGCCATCCTGGAGTCCGCCCGGAAATACGGCATGCTGATCCTGGGCTGCAATACGGTGGGCCATCTGGGGGCGGGCCTGATGCATATGCACCGCACGGGGGACGATACCAGCGGCCTCATGTGGGAACGCACGCTGCGCTTTGGCGTCAACACCCTGGCCTTCCGCCTGCCCCAGCACGGCGCGTTTTACGATATCGACGCCGACTGCATCGGCATTTCGGGCAAAATCCCCTGGGAGTACAACCGGCAGTGGTGCCGCCTGCTGAGCCTCAGCGGCACCTCTCTGTTCTATTCCGTCAAGCCGCATACCCTGCCAGAGGCGGACGAAAAGGAGTTTGCCAGGATGCTGCGGGAAAACGCCGTCCGCCGGGAAACCGCCGAGCCGCTGGATTGGCAGGATACGGCCCTGCCCCAGGACTGGCTGCTGGACGGGCAGCAGGTCACCTTCCGCTGGTACGAGCCCTGGGGCCTGCGCGTGGCCTGCGCCACCGGGCCGATCTGGGAAAAGGTCTGGAAAGAAGTCAGCAAGGATCTGTGAGAAAGCGCCGCGGGCGTCCTTGCACGCCGGCTGCTTCCGGCCCGAACCTTTCCTTCTGCCGTAAAACAAAGATCCTGTCGAAATCCTGGCAGGATCTTTGCTTTACGTCGAATCTGCAAGGCCGGATGCTACGGGCCTTGCCGCTTTGAAAGGCGGCTGAAGCATCGCCGCATGCTATGCGGAAAAGAGCGGCGATCGGACAGACGCCGAAAAGGGAGCAGGGAGGGCGGAGCGCTCCGCGCCGTCCCCAGCGCGATTTCCCCGGGACAAGGGAAAACCGGGCGGGGATCGCGTTTACACAGGAGCTTCGCCTTCGGTCTGCGTAAGCCACCGGCTCCAGGGGATCCTGTCGCCACTGTGCAGGTAATCGTAGACCTGCCGGATTCGGCGGGCGCGAAGCGCGTAGACCTCCCTTAGCTCGCTTGCTTCATCCACATAGGGGAAATAACTGCTGCCGGTCAGGGCGTGGCGCAGCATGATGTCCTCAAAGGATACGTCCGGGTTGCGGATCATATCATAGATCGCCATGAAAATGCCGGTCCTGCTTTTGCCGGCCTGGCAGTGGAAGTGGAGCCACACCCGGTCCGGCCCGACCGTCCGGTCCAGCTCGTCTACGAAGGCGAGGAAGGTGTCGACGGCTTCCTCCTCCGGCCAGCTGTGATCGTTCGCGGCCAGGCGGAGATAATGGAAGTCCTCGCTTTCGACCAGCTCGCGCTCGGTCATCCATCGATCGACCGGCAGGTCGTGCGGGTCCTCCGGCGCGTTGTCCGGGGCGGTGTAAACCGTGACGACACTGCCCGGCAGGGCGCCAAAGAGAGACTGTTCCCGGGCCTCCGCCTCATCCAGCGTCAGCCCTTTGCTGCCCCAGTTGTGATCGCCGTACCAGGATACGGAGATGCCGTTCAGCAGCGCGTGGCTTTCAAGGCGGCAGTCGATGATCCAGATCTGACGGCCGCCGGCAAGGGTGCGGAGGGTCTCTGAAAGCTGCCGGAACTGGTTTTCGGAGAACTGAGCGCTTCCGGAGACGCAAAGCGAATCGAGCCCCTTTTCGCTGGGGAGGAGGGCCGGATCGAGGCCGTACAGCCCGCACTTTTCCGGGCTGAGGGGCGTGAAGCGCCACGCGCCTTTTGTGAGGAAGCGCGTGTTCGCAAGCTTTTCCTGCCAGGCGTCCGCGCTGTCAAGGTCGAACCGGTAAAAGGGCTGAAAGGCTTCCCCGGCCGCGGTGGAAAAAAGCACCGCAAGGCAGAGAATCCCAAGGAAAAAGGCGCGCGCGATGCGCGGGAGGGAGGTATTCCGGGCCATTTGGTCTCTCCTTTGTTCGTGCCGGGCTATCCAAGCAGGAAACGCCGGCAGGATGGCGCGGGGCAAGGGAAAGGCTCCGCCAGAAGCGCTTCCCTGGGACCTGCCCGGGGAGTGGTTCCGGAAGGAGCCTGTTCACAGAAGTCAGGCCTTGTTGAACTTTTCCTTCGGCTGCCGGCAGCGGGGGCATCGCCAGTCCTCGGGGAGGGCCTCAAATGCGGTGTCGTCGTGCTCGGCGGGATCATACACATACCCGCAGACGGAGCAGATGTATTTGCCCGTTCCTTCTTCGGTCACAAAATAATCGTCGGAGGGCCAGATGGTTGCGGGGGGATTGTCCAGATCCATGACCCGTTTGGCCTCCAGGTTCTCATACCCCAGGGGCGTATGGGTGCTGCAATAGACCGTGGGATGATTGCGGATGAATTCCCGGATGGTGTTCTGGGTGCTCCTGGCCAGGTGGATGTCATCGTAAACCGTGGACAGCTTGTCCGCATAGATGGCCTCATCGGTGTAGGAGATGTCCCCGTGGATCAGGTAGAACAGCCCGCCGTCTTCCACGACCACGATGCTGTTGCCCAAGGTGTGGCCGGGGGCCGGCAGCATGCGCACGCCGGGGGCGATCAGCTGGCTGCGGGTGAAGTTGAAATAGGGGCCGTCGGTGAAGTCCACCGGTGTGAGACCGGGATGATCCTTCAGCGCCCGGACCTCTTGCGTCTCCAGTTCGACGCGGTTCACGTAGAATTTGGCGTTGGGGAAGGCGCGGATCTCGCCGGAATGGTCGCTGTGCTTATGGGTCAGAAGGATCTTGGTGACCTGGGAGGGCTCGTAGCCGGCCGTTTTCAGCGCGGATACATAGTCCTCGATCCACCGGCCCAGGAAGGTGGAGGCTTTCCCGTCCCAGACGGCGCTCGGGGTCTCTTTGGGCAGGCCCGTATCCACCAGGATGACATCGTCGCCGGTGTCGATCACATAGTTCTGCAGTGAGCCCCGGTAGCGGACGTTGTTGTCAAAATGCTCCGGGCCGTCTTCGCCGCCAAAGGCAAAGCCCTGGGCGTAAAAGCCCTTCTCAAAAAACTTGACGGCTTTGATGATCATGGCATTCTCCTGTCGAACAATGGCCTTGCGGGCCAGGGATTTTTGTGATAGTTTAATGGTACACGCGTCATTTGGATTTGTCAACACACCGGGGGACAGATCCCCCAAACGGAAAGGACGGTTGGAAGAAAATGCGGATCGCTCTGATCAATGAAAACAGCCAGGCGGCCAAAAACAGCCTGATTGAGACCACCCTGCGGAAGGTCGTAGAGCCCATGGGCCATACCGTGGACAATTACGGCATGTATACCGCGGAGGACAAAGCCCAATTGACCTATGTCCAGTGCGGCCTGCTGGCGTCCCTGCTGTTGAACACCGGCGCGGCTGACTATGTGGTGACCGGCTGCGGCACGGGGGAGGGGGCCATGCTGGCCTGCAACAGCTTCCCCGGCGTGCTCTGCGGCCACCTGACGGATCCGTCGGACGGCTATATGTTCGCCCAGATCAACGACGGTAACTGCGTCGCCCTTCCCTTCGCCAAGGATTTCGGCTGGGGCGCGGAGCTGAAGCTGGAAATGATCTTCCAACAGCTGTTCGGCTTTGGACACGGCAACGGGTATCCCAAGGAACGGGTGGTCCCGGAGCAGCGGAACAAGAAGATCCTGGACGGCGTCAAAGCCGTGACCTATCGGCCGCTGCTGGACATCCTGAAGGACCTGGACAGGGATTTTGTCCGGGCGACGATCGCCGGCGAGCATTTTGCGGCGCTGTTTTATCCCCAGTGCCGGGACGAGGCCATTGCCGGGTTCCTCAGGAGTCTGGGCTGAGAAAAGCGCACATATGAAAAAGCGCCCTGCGGGGCGCTTTTTGCGTGGTGTGCCGGGCATGGCACAATTCTAGCGGGTGAAAGTCCTGTCACGGGTATT
>CAMJUL010000053.1 GCA_946408995.1 uncultured Clostridia bacterium
ACCGGGCGGGTTCGGGTCTCTCACCCGTTAGAAACGTGCGCCGCCGGGCGCACCCGCAAAAGGCTGCCGCGGCCTTAAAGCCGCGGCAGCCAGTGCGAACCAGGAAAGTCTTAAAGCCGCTCCAGGCTTTCCACCTGTTCGGTATCCACCTCGTCCCCCTCCAGCCCTTCAAAGCGGGTGTTGCGCAGGACGGCTTTGCGGACATTTTTCAAAATCAGTCCCTGTCCCCGGCATTCCTCAACCCCTTCCGCCATCACGGGCACCATGGGCCTGCCCTCGGGATCATAGACAAAAACGCAGTCCGTCAGTTCCACCCTGTCGCAGGGCATTTCCGGAATGCCCAGGAAATATCCCGCGCAGGCTTCCACGCCCACGGCGGTGACCCGCTCAAAGGTCAGTTTCCCCACCCGGGGCGTACGGTCGTCCACTGGAAGCTTTTCCCGGGTCTGGACATACCTGGAATGCCCGTCCGGATCGCAGAAATACATCGCGTTGCAGCACAGCGGGGTCCGGACATGCTCCATGCGGATATCCCGGAAGCGGATGTCGTCGATCACGCCCTCCTTGCCCCGCCCGCGGCGGGTCTTGATCCTCAGTCCCCGGTCGGTGTTGCGCATCAGGCAGTGGGAGACCTCCACGTCATAGACGCCGCCGGCCATTTCGCTGCCCACCGTCACGCCGCCGTGGCCGTCCTCCATCAGGCAGTGGCAGATGCGCACCTTCCTTGTCGGGGTGTGCCGGGTCGTCGCCATGTAGATCTTCCCGGCCTTGATGGCGATGCAGTCGTCGCCCACGGAAAAATGCGCCCCGCACAGCAGGATATTTTCGCAGCTCTCCGGGTCAAACCCGTCGGTGTTCGGGCTGGTCGCCGGGGCGTTCACGAAAATATCCAGGAAGGTCAGATCCTTGCTGAAGTACGGATGAATGTTCCATGCCGGAGAGTTCCGGAAGGTCAGGCCCTGCACGGTCACCCCCTGGCAGCGGCAGAGGAAAAACAGCCTCGGCCGCCAGGCTCCCCGGCGGATCTTCGGGTTCTGCCACCAGTCTCCGTCCCCGCCGTCCAGAATGCCCTTTCCGGTAATGCTTACATCCCGGACCTCCACCCCGGTCACCAGGGCGGCAAAGCTGTCCAGGGGATTGCCTTCCCAGGTCCCAAGGTCCGTATCCCCTTTTTCGTCCCAATGGGGCGTCATGCCCGGCAGGATGGGCAGGGCCGAGCGGTCCCCGAGGAGCTTGAGCACCGCGCCCTCCTCAAAATCAAGATGCAGGCCGCTTTTCAGGAAGAGGGACCCTGTCAGATAGGTTCCCTTGGGCACCCAGACCCGTCCCCCCGCCGGACAGCAGGCAATGGCCGCCTGAAGGGCCGGGCCGTCGTTGTGTATACCGTCCCCCAGGGCGCCAAAGCGACGCACATCCATGGTGCAGGTCTCGTCCAGCGTCCGGAAGACGGCTTCCTCCCGGCTTCCGTCCTCAAAGACGGCTGTCACACGGTATTCGGTGTCCGGAAACAGCCCGTAATAGCAAAGCAGCTTCCGGGCCAGGGACTCCGTGCGGTCCTCCATGGGCATTCTCGGCCAGCGTTTCTTCCCGTCCGGCACTTCCGACAGGGTGCAGCGGTACGTTTGATTGGTCTCATACAGGCCCGGCGCATCCAATAACAGCGATACAGAGCGCGAGGATACAAAAAGCAGTTTCATGTCATGCCTCCTTGCCGGTCTGAAGCATCTCGGCGAGGGCCATCATAAAGGGCCCCACGCCCTTGGGATCATCCGCGCACCTGGGCTCGCTCAGATAATAGGCTGCGCTGCCGTCCCTGGGCTGACCGCCCTCCGGCCCCTGGCCCAGCCCGGCCACCTTGCAGATGTCCGTCAGGGTCAGGCGGCCGTCTTCTTTTTCAAGCAGCTTTTCCTTCACAAGGCCTTCAAAGGCCCTTTGGCCAAAGGGAAGCGCTTTTTCGGCGCTGAGCACCTTCAGCCTGACCCCCTTGAGCACCGCGTAGGCTGTCATGGCCGTGCCGGAGGTCTCGGTATAGTTGCCGTCCAGGTCCTTTTTGTCCACCACCTGGCGGAACAGACCGCTCTCCCGGTCGGCATAGGGAAGAATGCCCGCCACGGCTTCCTTGAACAGGTCCATCAGCGCCCTGCGGTGCTCGTACAATTGCTCGTCGATCCGCTCGATGCAGTCGATCAGGGCCATCAGGTACCATCCCATGGCCCTGAGCCAGCATTCCGCGCTGCGGCCGCTCTCCTTGTCGCACCAGAACTGCCGGCGGCTTTCGTCCCATCCGTGGACGTACAGGCCCTTCTCCTCCACGTACAGATGCGCCCGGACGGCCTTGAACTGGCTTACGATGTCCCCGATGTGCGCCTTCCCGCCAAAGCGCGTTTCATACTCCGCGTAAAAGGGCTGCAGCATATACAGCCCGTCCAGCCAAACCTGCCGGGGGTAGCGCTCCTTGTGGAAAAAATTCCCGCTTTCGCACCGGGGGTGGTTCCGCACCCGTTCCATGCTCTGCTCGATGGCCCCCCTGAAACGCGCGTCCCCGGTTTCGTCCAGGGCGAAAAACAGGGCCTTGGAGGCGTTGAGGGCGTCCGTGGAATATTCCCGGTAGTCAAAATTGAAGATGGACCCAAAAGGCCCCACCCGCTCCTGACAGTACGCCACCACAAAATCCCGGTACAAGCTGTCCCCTGTGGCCCGGTACAGATCCATGCATCCCTTCAGGACGCAGCCGTCCTCGTAATTCCAGTATTGTTTGTAAGGGACATAGCCCTCCAGAAACTGCCGGGTGTATTCAAGCGCTTTCATGGGTCTCTCCTCCATATGGTCTTTGCGTCTCCGGTATCTGAAAAGGAACCGCGCGAGGCGGTTCCTTTATTGTCTGTCGCAGGGAATCAGTCGATGACCTGCTCCGTTTCGGCGTCAAACAGATACACCCTCTCCACCGGAACCACGAAACGGTAAACCGAATCCATTTCCGGAATGGCGTCGGGCGCTGTTTTCAGGATGACCCGGTGCTCGCCGATGTTCATATAGACGTTGGCGTTGTCGCCCAGCATTTCGGTCAGCTCCACCTTGCCAAACAGGCGGTACACGTCCTGCCCGTTCTCCCCGGTGTCGGGATGGGCAAACTCGGGACGGAAGCCGACGATGATCTCCTTGCCCTCGTATTCCGAGATCCTTTTGCCCAGCCTTCTGCCCAGGTCCATCTCCTGGCCGTCCAGATACACCTTGCCGTCCTGAACGGGGCGCTTGACAAAGTTCATGGGCGGCTCGCCGATGAACCCGGCCACAAAGACGTTGCGGGGATTGAAATAGACCTCCTTGGGGGTCCCAACCTGCTGGACGTACCCGTTCTTCATAACCACGATGCGGTCCGCCATGGTCATGGCCTCGGTCTGGTCGTGGGTCACGTAAATGGTGCTGGCCCCCGTCTCCCGGTGGATCTGGGTGATCTCCGAACGCATGGTGACCCGCTGCTTGGCGTCCAGGTTGCTCAGGGGCTCGTCCATCAGGAACACGCCCACCTTGCGGATGATGGCCCGGCCGATGGCCACGCGCTGGCGCTGTCCGCCGGAAAGGGCCCTGGGCAGCCGGTCCAGGTAATCGGTCAGGCCCAGGATGGCCGCCGTCTTTTTGACCCGATCCTCAATGATCTCTTCGTCCACCCCGTGCAGGGTCAGGCTGAAGGCGATGTTGTCAAACACCGTCATCTGCGGGTACAGGGCGTAGCTCTGGAAGACCATGGCGATCTCGCGCTCCCGGGGGCCCATTTCGTTGGCGCGTTTGCCGTTGATATAAAAATCCCCGTTGGTGATGTCCTCCAATCCGGCGATCATGCGCAGGGTGGTGGATTTTCCGCAGCCGGAGGGACCGACAAACACAATAAACTCGCCCTTCTCAATCTCCAGATTGAAATTGTGCACGGCGTGAAAGCCATTGGGGTAGATTTTGTTGATGTTCTTCAGCGTCAGATACGCCATGGTGCAGTCCCTCCTTGACAGGATTGATCCGGATTTGGGTCTTTACGCTTGCGTTCGTTTGATCTCTGTATAGCACAGCAGGAAGGGCGCCACGCCCTTCGCATCGTTCTGCACAACGGGCTCGGAAAGGTAGTAGGCCAGGGACCCGTCCCGGCGGCGGTTGTTTTCCGGCCCCAGCCCCGCCACCAGGCAGATGCCGCCCAGGTTCAGCGTGCCGTCGGTAAAGGACAGGTATTTGTCCACGATGCCGCAAAAGGTCTTCCGTCCCGCCTCCGAAAAGCGCGCGTCCAGAAAACCGAGCCTCGCGCCCTTGAGCATGGCGTAGGCCAGCATGGAGCTGCCGCTGGATTCCAGGTAATTGCCTTCGGCCTGAGGCTTGTCCACCACCTGATAATACATGCCGCTTTCCGCGTCCGCGAAGGGAAGCACGTCGGCCATCAGGCGGCGGAAAATGTCGGCGATCTTCTCCGAAGCTTCTCCTGCGGGAAGGATCTCCAGCAGGTCGGCCAGCGCCACCGAAAACCAGCCGATGGCCCGCAGCCAGAAGTTGGCGGACAGGCCGCTTTCCCTGTCGCACCAGAAGGCCTGGCGGGACGCGTCATAGCCATGGTAATACAATCCGGTCTTTTCGTCCCGCATCTTCAAACGCACATTCTCCACCTGGCGGACGACGTCCGAGACATCGCCGCTGCCAAAGGTCTTCTGGTAGAGCGCCGCGAAGGGCTGGGCCATATACACGCCGTCCAGCCACACCTGGTTTGGATAGATCTCCTTGTGCCACCAGTTGCCTTCCACGGTCCGCGGCTGCGCGTCCAGGGCTTTTTTCAGTGTTTCGGCTGCCAAACGGTATTTTTGTTTTCCGGTGGCCGCGTAAAGGTCAAAGAGCACCCGGCCCTCGTTGATATCGTCCAGGGTGTGCTTTTCCGCCCGGAAAGTGCGGATGGAGCCGTCCTCCCCGACAAATGCGTCGATGAACGCGTCCACAAAATCGAAATAGCGCTTTTCCCCCGTGATTTGATACAGGGCAAGCAGGGCGGTCATCATGCAGCCGTCCACATAGTTCCAGCTGGTTGAGCCTCCCTTGCGGATGGTCTCCAGGTTCCAGGCCGTATGGTCCGGGCCGGATTCCTGCAAAAGGCGCAGGATATAGCGGTCAATGCGGTCACAAACCTCCCGGGATACCAAGGAATGATCCCTCCTTCCCCGATCAGCCTTCACGGGCCTTCCGTTTCGCGTCGGAAAAAATTTTTTTCAACGTCTGTTTGATGCCAAGGAACAGAAGATCCCATGCGGTGGTAAATACGCCAAACAGCACGGGCTCCACGCCCAGGACGGCATTTTCCGTCCCCCTCAGGACGGCGAAGGCCGCGTTGATGGCGTTGTAGGTCATCAGCACGCAGATCACCAGCACCAGGGCGTACCCGATGTCCACCGGCAGGTAAAGGAGTTTCCCGCTGGTCACCATCATCCACCGGTCGTAGGAGCCGCGCTTCCTTGCGATAAAGCGGAGCACGTTGTTGGTGATCAGGTTGGTGACCGTCCCAAGGGCCACGCCGAGGATCACGATATGGTCCCAGGGATTGAGGGTGAAGGTGCTCAGACCCCAGATGAAGAAGTATCCGATGACCCCGGCGAACCAGGCCTTGATCAATACCGCCTTGAGCCAGTCGGACAGGTTCAGGTGGGGACCGGAGTGGTATTTTCTCAATTCCTCCGGAGAAACCTCCGGAGAATTCTGCGCGTTCGCGTTGACCAGGTCGTCCACCGCCCGGGTTTTCAGGCGGTAATACTTTGCCTCGGGTGAAAGGTCCTTTTCCTTTCCCCCGTCCTCCGCGGCGCCTTTCTCAGGCGGCTCCAGCGGAGGCTTTTCCGGCTTTTTCCTTGACGGCATACATCAGCCGTCCTCGCCGCTCAGCTCGATGGCCTTCATGTCCGCGTTCCCGGCCACATCGATGTTGGTGTTGATCTTCTTGATCAGGGGCTTGTAGACCGGCAGCAGGGCCGTCAGCGCGCCACCCACGATCAAAAGGATCATGTGGACCCGCACGACGGTCTGGGCCGTCGCCACGAAGGCGTTCTTGCCGGTGGGGTCGATGGGGCTGTCCGCCCGGGTCAGGGCGTTGGTGATCCTGCCGGTGTAGTAAACGTCACAGAAGATCAGCAGCGCGATCATCAGGAAGGTGAGGACCAGCATGGGGATGTTGGTCTTTTTCCGGTAGGGGAACGCGTTCATAAAGCACACCAGGCCCAACACGGAAAACAGCATGGTGGCAAAGCCCGCAAGGCCCATGTGGGGGCCGTTGATGAGGGCTGTGGTGTTGGCGATGGGGCTCAGGTTGAAGGAATAATAGATAAACGCGACAAACAGCACGATCATCGCGATCAGCTGCGGCTTCCGCTTCAGGGAAACCAGGCGTTTCCGGAAAAACTCATGAATGCCGGACGGCTGCTTTGCCATGATCAGTTCCCCTCCTTCCGGATCGCGTTGGTGGTCTCCGGGTCAAAGAAATGCATTTTGTTAAAATGCACGTTCACCACATCGCCCTCCCTGTAGGAGGCCCAGTCACGGAACTTGGCGGTGACATGGCTGTTTTTGCCCATGTGCCCATGGACCAGGGTGGTCATGCCCAGGTTTTCGTTGGTGGTCACGCGGACCGGAATGCTTCCGCCCTCGGCGATGTCCTCGGGGCGCACCCCCAAAGTGATGGGCTTTCCGTTCCATTTGGCAAGCAGCGCTTTCGCTTCCTGCGTCAGCTCCACCTCAAAGCCCTGTCCCTTGAGCTTGCCGTCCTCAAAGACGGTGTTGAACATGTTCATGGGGGGCAGGCCGATGAAGGTGGCGACGAAAATGTTGTTGGGACGGTCGTACAGTTCCAGCGGGGTCCCGATCTGCTGGACATGGCCCATGCTCATGCAAACGATGCGGTCCGCCAGGGTCAGCGCCTCGGTCTGGTCGTGGGTCACATAGAGGATGGTGGCGTTGAGCCGCTTGTGCAGCAAAAGGATCTCCCGGCGGGTAGCGCTGCGCAGTTTGGCGTCCAGGTTGGAAAGCGGCTCGTCAAACAGGAACACCTTCGGGTTCCTTACGATGGCACGGCCCATGGCCACACGCTGCCGCTGTCCGCCGGAAAGCTGGGCGGGCTTCTTGTTCAATTGAGCCGTCAGGTCCAGGATCTCCGCCGCGGCCAGCACTTTTTTATGGATGACGTTGGGGTTTTCCTTGCGCAGCGTCAGGGAAAAGGCCATGTTCTCATAAATGGTCATGTGGCCGTACAGGGCGTAATTCTGGAACACCATGGCCAGGTCCCGGTCCTTGGCGGGCGCCTGGGTGATGTCCCTCCCGTCCAGGAGCAAATGGCCGTTTGAAATGTCCTCCAGGCCCGCGACCATGCGCAGTGTGGTGGATTTGCCGCAGCCGGACGGACCGACCAGCACGATCAGCTCGCCGTCCTTGACATCCAGATTGAAATCGTACACCGCCTGAACGTTGTTGTCATAGATTTTGTCCAGGTGCTGCAGTTGAAGCTCAGCCATGTCCTTCCCCCCTTAAGCCTGCAGAGAGGCGATGTGCGCCTTCAGCGCCCGGCTCTTGTTCAGGTTGATGATCGCGCCGGCAAACAGGCACAGGGCAGACGCGACCAGGTAGATGACCATGCGGATAAACTGCGCGTCGCCCATCACCTGCTGATTGGCCACCACAGCCTGATGCGCCTGCATGGGCAGGATAAAGATCCGGATGATCTGTCCCACGCCCAGGCCGAACATCACATAGGAATAGTTGGCGTTGTAATTCTTGACGCCCTCGGAGCACAGGAAGGTCGCCAGCATGAAGACCAGGTTGTAAATAATGGAGGCGCCGATGAGGGCCGTGTAATAATAGGTGCCCACATCGGATTTATAGAGACTGATGAAGAAAAGGACATCGAAAACAATGGCGAGCAGGGCCAGGCGGGACGAGGCTGTATTCTTGGTATAACGCATGCGGTCCAGCTGCGTAAAACGATCTTCGCTCATGCGGACACCGCCTTTCCGGAGGAACGGAGGAGATCCTGTTCTCCCTGCATCAATTTCTTCTTCCAGACATAATTCACAATCAGAAGCACGGCCGCAAGGATGGCCAGCGCGCAGAAAAGATAATGGATATCGAACCAGAAGGTGGAATCCGTATAGGTTCCCCGGCGGGAAAGCCGTTTTTCCAGCTCTACGAAATCCACGGTGGTCAGGTACTGGGTCCTGAAGGCGGTCACCTGGAGATGGCACCAGACAGCCATGGCCGCTTCCGCCACGACATTGACCGCAGTGGCAACCAGGTTGCCGATATAATACTTGCGGCGGGACTGGGTATTGGTCAGAAACAGCACGCAGGAGAGGATGATCATGCCGAGAGAAGCCCGCAGCAGCGTGCGGTTGAAGGGCTGCATGTCATAATAGATCCTCGCGCCGTCCACCTTGGCGGAATCCAGATTGTTCGGGTTGGGAATCATGGAATACAGCGTATCAAAGAGATCCGTCATGATCCCCAGGGAATAAATGAAGAAGAGCGCTCCGACCGCCAGGGCCGCAAAACAAACGATCTTCTGGAAAGTTATCTGCTTTTTATACATATTGATCTCAGCCCCTTCAGGAGGGGCTCAGCGCCCGCACCGCTTCGCGCGGGCGCTGAGCCCATGTAATCAGATAACGTTAAACCAATGCTTACTTGGAGGCCGTGTAGTAGTCCAGCAGACGGGTCCAGGCGTCGTTCTTCAGCTCGGTGTATTCATAGCCGAACCAGTCGTTCTCCGCCTTGGCCGCCTGTTCTTCGGCGGTGAGGCCGTCGGGCAGGCCGTTCACAACGATGTCGTCAAACAGGTTGAAGTCGTTGCTGAACTGGGCAGCCAGATCGCTCAGGGCGTTCAGGTCGTCGGTCTCGGTGGTGTAGTGGGGCAGGGTGGTGGGAACGGAGGTGTACCAGCCGTTTTCGGTCACAGCCAGCTCGGGATGCTTGATGGTGCCCAGGGCGATGGCCGCGGAGATCTTGGCGGCGCCTTCCTTGCCCACTTCATGCGTGCACTGATACTCGAAGGCCTGGCTCTTGATGAAGGACAGGGTGGAGCCCAGGTAACGGCGGGCGAAGTTGGTGTAGTTGCCGTTGGCCAGATCCCACAGGTTCTGCAGGGTGCCGTCGGCCACCACGGGCATTTCCTTGCCGTTGAAGTTGAAGGTCTCGTAGGATCCGTCGGCGTTGGTCTTGATGAAGGCATCGGGGCCGTAGCTCATCAGGATCTGGCCTTCTTCGGAATAGGCGTAGTTGATCAGGGCCAGCAGGGCGTTCAGCTTGGCTTCGTCCCCGGCGACGCCGGCCTTGGAGATGGCCCAGGCATTGCCGTTCTTGACAGAGCGCCAGCTCTCGGTAAAGCGCATGTACACGCCCTCTTCGTTGGTGCCGTCAAACCAGTGGGAAACGGGGACCATGATGGCCATGTACTTCTCGCCTTCCTGCAGGGAGGTGTTCAGGATGGTCTGGGTCTGGTTGTAGTCATAGGACATGAAGCCCAGGTCGTTGGGCAGGTAGTTCTTGGTGGAGGAGGTTTCGGCCTTGGTCATGAAGTCCTGGCTGATCAGGCCTTCCAGGGCCATGTCGTGCATCCGGGCAGCGGCGGCGTAAGCGATGGCGGTCTGACGGCCGTCCACCAGTTCGCCGTCGGGGTTCACATACAGGTAATCCTGACGGGATTCGTAGCCGCGCACACCAAACAGCAGGCCGCCCAGGCGGTAGACGTCAGGCCGGCGGGCCATTTTGTTCTCTTCACGGGAGAACAGGCCCTGGATGGAGTCGGTGCCGTTCAGGCTCTGGGGATTGGCCACGACGCAGCGCAGCAGGGCGACCATTTCATCGGCATCCCAGCAGGCGTCAAAGCCGCAGAACAGGTTGGAACGGGTGGTTCCGTAATAGCCGCCGTAGGTCTTGTCGATGTATTCGCGCAGCATGTTGACCGCTTCGACGCCGCTCATGGAGCCGACTTCGTTCATCTTGGCCACGATGTTGCCGTACGCGTCATAGTCCTTGGTCAGGGTGATGACCGCGGTGCCGTCCGCGTTGGGGGTCTCGATCTCGATCTTGCCGCTGGTGGGCATGAAGGGCTGATACACGGGGGCCGCAGTGTCCTTGCAGGCTTCGGCGGTGAATTCGCCTTCGCCGTCCAGCAGTTTCTGCAGGTAGTCCACGCGCATCAGGGGCATCTTTTCGATGTCGTTGACGCCGTCAAAATAAGGGGCGAAATAGAAAGCGCCGGTGTCCGTATTGGCGGTGATGGACAGACGGACGATGGGGTTCTGGTCAAAATAGGCGATGACGTTGGGGATCTTGTCAGCGTATTCCGCAAGATTCACAAGGCTGCCGGTCTCGCCGTAGGCGTTGATGGTGGCGGAAGGACCAAACACCATGTCCACCTTGTCCAGCTGCTCTTTCCAATAGTCAAATTCCTTGGAGTCGCTGTTGCCCTGGTAGGAAGAACCGTCGATGATCACGTTGTTGCCGGTGATCTCGGACAGGACCTTTTCCATCTGGACCCAGGTGGGCTTCAGGTCGCCGGTATGATAGGTGATGCCGTCCGCCAGGGTGATGCCTTCACCTGCGATGTCCGCGCTGAAGGCCAGACCGGTATTGGCGTTGTTGTAACCAACCGCCATGCGCAGCGTGACATCCTCAGCACCCGCGACCGCCGTCAGGGACAGCAGCATCGCGCACGCCAGAACAAGAGACAGAATGCGTTTCATGTCATATTCCTCCTAATTTTATTATTCCTTCACACCGCCGGCGTTCGTGCCTTTGGCGAAGTACTTCTGGATAAAGGGATAGATAATCAGAATCGGGATGATGGAGCAGACGATCAGAGCGAAGATCACCGAATCCGGCGCGTAATTGGCGGTCCAGCCGCCCAGCTGCTCAAGGTCTGTGTACTGCTCCAGCTGGTTGCGGATAAAGACCTGCAGGGGCTGTTCGTTGGCGTTGGAGATCATCTGCCGCGCCCAGAAATAACCGTTCCAGCGGCTGATGGCAAAGAACAGCGCCACGGTGGCGATGGTGGATTTGCTCATGGGGATGAAGACCTTGGTCAGCACCTGCATCTCCGTGGAGCCGTCCACGATGGCCGCCTCTTCGATCTCGGAGGGAACGTTTTCAAAGGCGTTGCGCAGAAGGATGATGTTCATGGCCGCCATACCCATGGCGATGACCACCAGCCACTTGTCGTCCATGATGCCTATGGAGTTGAACACGGTCTTTGTGGCCAGGTAGTTCAGGTACTGGGGGACGATACCGGCGGAGAACCACATGGTGAACACCAGGAAGAAGTTGAAGGCCTTCCTGAAGAGCAGGCGCTTCTTGCTCAGCGCGTACCCGCCCATGATGGAGATCACCAGGGACCACACGGTACCGAAGATGGTCAGGAAAAGGGTGTTGGAATAGGCGTTCCAGAACTGGTTGTTCCCGAACATGAAGGAGAACGCCTCAAACTGAATGTCCTTGGGGAAAAGGATCAGTTCCTGGTATTCCACCACATGGCGGCCGCTGATGGAGGCGGACACGGCGTAGAGGAAGGGGTACAGGCACAAAAGCGCGAAAATCGTCAGGAACAGGTAGCTGAAGATTTTAAAGATCAGCTCCGATATTTCAAGCTTTCTTTTCATTCTTCCCAAACCCCCCTTAATACAGACTCACGTTGGAGGCCTTGCGGGCGATGGTGTTGGCGCCGATGACCAGCAGCATGCCCACCACATTGTTCATCATTTCCGCCGCGGAGGCCAGACCGCTCTGGTTCTGGGTGGTCTTGATGCGCCAGGAGAAGGTGGAAATGACTTCGGACGTCTGATAGATCGCCACCCTTTCTTCGTTGAGCAGCAATACCTTTTCGTAGCCGATGGAAAGCATGGAGCCGATCCGGGTGATCAGCATGATCACGATGGTGCTCAGGATGCTGGGCAGCACCACGTACCGCATCTGGGCCCATTTGTTGGCCCCGTCGATCTGGGCCGCCTCATAGCTGGTGGGCGAGATGGCAATGATGGCCGCGAAGAAGACGATGCTGTCGTAGCCTGCCGTTTCCCAGATGCCGCTGATCTGATAGATGGCGCGGAAATAATTCGGGTTGTTCAGAAGGCCGTTCTGCGCCGTTTCCTGGGAGATCAGTCCAAGGGCCGCCAGCGCCTGGGAAATGATTCCCGGAGGTGCCCCCGTCGCGGAGCTTCCCTGGCGGATCAGCATGATGACCAGGGAGGTCATGACGACCGTGGACATGAACTTGGGCAGGTAGGTGAACACCTGCATGCCGCTGCGGACGATATCGGATTTGATCTCGTTGAAGAACAGGGCCAGGATGATCGGCATCGGAAAGCCGAACAGCAGGCCGTAAAAGCTCAGCAGGAAGGTGTTGCGCATGGCGCGCCAGAAATCCGTGGACAGCGTGGCAAAGGTGCCGGAGCCCACCAGAAGGCCTTTGAAGTTGGAAAAGCCCTTGAAATACTGGTCCGCCACCGGCTTTACGACGTCATCCACCTTGAACGAGCCCAAAAGCTCGTACATGGGCATGTAGCGCCAGAACAGGAAAACCAGGATCATGGGGACCAGCATCAGATACAGCCGCCAGTCCTTGACCACCATCTGAAGGACGTGGCGCCAGTAGTGCTTTTCAACGTCATCCCGGACGGCCTGCTCGGGATTTTCCCTGTACACTCCTGACGCTTCATCATAGATGAGAAAGTCTGAAGCTTTTGCTGTCATAGTTCCATCCTCCCCGCATTTTTGCTGTCTGTCTCGCTGCTCAGTTCCCTGCTGATCCGTTTTATGTAATGCCGCTGATCCTCCAGGATGCCGTCCAGACGCCTGGTAATCCACATCACAAGCATTGAAAAGAATCCCGAAAGAACATCGGTGGTATAGTGCAAAAGACATCCGGACAGGTCACCGGACAGAAGCAGCGTGATCAGCGCCCTGCCCGTCTGCATCAGGACCGTTACAAGCAGGCCAAAGACCACGCATCCGTAAACATTGTCCCGGATCTTTTTCCAGCCGAACTTCTTCAGGGGAAGCAGGGCCAGAAGGCAAAGAAGATTTCCGCCGCAGTAAACCAGATATTCCGTCCACGGAGCGCCGGACAGTGCGCAAAGCACTCCGCCCCCAAGCACCGCATGAATGGCCGCGTATCCGCCCCAGCGGAACAGGATCACCGCGCATACCGCGCCCGTAACGCTCAGTACATAGGGTTCTGCCGGAAACCACCGGGTCGCCGCCAACAGGATTAGCCCCTCGCACAGGCAAAGAATGACACCGAACAGGCCCAGGTCGATCTGTCGGTATTGACGGAAAGACAGCTGATTACGCAAGGTTTTTCCTTCCTGTTCAGAATCCGTTTTTCGGATCAATCTTCAAAAGAACCCTGCCGATTCTCTTTTCCGGTGGGGACATTTCTTCTGTTCCTGATCCTTCTCATAAAAATGCTATCATTTTGTCATAAAAAAGTCAATCTTCTGAAAAGCGAATTCAGGAAAAAAACTTTATAAATTCCATTTTTTAACAATAAAAAATCCCGTCCTGAAAGACGGGATCTGGTGCGGTGGACGGGACTTGAACCCGTACCCAGTTACGGATACGCCCCTCAAACGTACGCGTATGCCAATTCCGCCACCACCGCACGAAAAGGCTTTATTATTATATGGATGATTCCCCGTTTTGTCAATCCTTTTTTATCAGGCTTTTCAGGGGTTCCTTTCCTTTTCCGCCTGGGATCTTTGGGCTTCAGCGCCCAAAGATCCTGACAGGCAGCACCAGGAACGTATATTCCTTGCCCTCCTCCGGCCGGATGATGCAGGGAGAAACGTTGGTGTTGAAGCACATGATCAAACGTTCCCCCGGCGCGGTGCGTATCTCGTCCATCAGGTACTTTGAATTGAAGGCGATGTTCAGTTCGTTTCCCTCAAAACGCACGTTCAGCCGGTCCGTCACTTCGCCGATCTCGGCGGAGGCGGACATCTCAAGCACGCCCTCTTTATGGATGGAGCAGTGGATCAGGCTGTTTTTGCTTTCTTTGGCGAACAGGTTGCAGCGTTCAATGGCATCGGAAAGCTCCGTCTTGCTCACGAGGATCTCCGTCGTCCAGGTCTTGGGCAGGATCCGCTGATAATCGATGAATTCCCCTGTCAAAAGGGACGCGTAGACTTTGACCTCCCCGAAGGAAAACATGATCCGGCTGGAGGAGAAAACGATCCGGACCTCCTCCTCCTCGTCATCCGGGAGCATCCTGGAGATCTCATTGATGATCTTGCCGGGGATGACGCAGGAAAGCTTGTCCGGCTTTTTTTCGCTCAGAACGTTTTTCTGCGCGATCCTGTGAATGGCCAGCCTGAACCCGTCCAGCCCCACAAGCACGGTCTCCTCCGGATAGACTTCCATCAGCACGCCCGTCAGGATCTTCCGGCTCTCGTCATTGGAGACCGCGAAGATCACGCTGGAAACCGCTTGCTTGAAGCGGGCGCAGTTCATGTAGACCTCATTTCCGCCCTGGATGTCCTCGATTTCCGGATAATCGTCCCCTTCCATGCTGAGCATGTTGGAAACCGTGTTTCCGCTGCGGATCTGCATTTTTCCGCTGTCATCCATTTTAATGGACGCCGTGCCGTGGGCCTGATAGCGCATCAGGTCCGAAAACAGCTTCGCGGGGAGGATCGCCCGTCCGTCCTCCTGGATCTCCGCCTTGACCAGAGCCCGGATGGTAATGTCCCCGTCCGTACAGGTCAGACAAAGCTTGTCCTCCTGGGTTTCTGTCAGAACCCCTTCGTAGATTTGACGGACCGGCCTGACGCCAAGACCGCGGATAACCATGGAAAGGCCATAGTTGATTTCATCGGTGTTTACGCTGAATTGCATGGTTCAAACCCTTCCTTTTGATTTTCTTTGGACGAAAGAACAATAGACTGAATAAAAGAAGAAAAAGAAGTAGAACATAGAGGCGGTGGATACGGTGGAAAACCTCCGTTTTTTTCCCCTCAGGCCCTTTAAAAAAAGGAAAAGCCCGCTTTGGCCTTCCTGTGGGAAAACGGGGCTTTCGATCGGGATAACCCAAGGGAGGGGTGGATAAAGGGGATAAAGGGGCGGCCGTTTCGTGTCATGGAACAGTTGGAGAAGCGGACGTGAGCCACGGGTATTTCTCCCGGTTGACAAAAATGAAACAGGAACGCCTGCCTTTGTTCACAATGAACATTAAAACATAAATATTGTTAAAAATCAAGGTGAAGCAAAAGGGGAAGACACGGCGTCCTTCAGGTTTTTCCACCGTCCTGTGGAAAAAGAAGGGGGGAGGAGCGGTGGATCGTTTTTCGGTGCGGACCCCATGAAAAAGCGGCGGAGGCTCCGGAAAAAAACGGGATTGTAAACAAAAAAGCCACGGGGTTTTCCACCGCCGGTGAGATAAAAGAAATTGTTTCATTTTGATGACGGATCTTCTCCTTCGGCCAAGAGGAAAGGAAAGACCGGCGGAGCGTTTTGAGCGCTCCGCCGGTCCGATGGGAATGCTTACTTGTTGCCGCTGACGGAATGCGTGTAGGCATACATGATGGCTTCCTGGTGACCAAAGTAGGCGTTGTTCTGGTTGGCGGTGTCGGGCACGGTGCTGGAATGAGTCGTGGAATTGACAAAATGCACGCAGAACTGGCCCGGATAGTTGTTGTCGGTAATGGTGTTGCCTTCCTCCGCATTGTGGGGGATGCCGTACATGGAGGCGGCGAAGGTCCTTGAGCCCACGGTGACCCAGACAGGACGCCGGCGCCAGGACTCAATGGACTGGTTCAGGGTATCGATCTCATAGGCGTAGCTGACACCGTAGATCCTGCACATGGCGGCGGTATCCGCCTGGGTCAGGGGCTCGACGTCGGCGTGTCTGCTTCCAGCCCAGCGTTTGGCCTGGAAGGAAATGCCGGTGTAAACGTCCGTAATGACCGCGGTCACGCCGGGGGCCCAGACGGACTGGATCTCGCCGGTATACCAGTCGGACAGTTCGACGGGGTTCAGGGAAACGCTGACGCTGCTGCCGGGGTTGGCTGTGGCGTCAGAGACAGGAGAAGACAGGTTGAAGAGGAGATTCCAGGTTTCCTCGTTCACGATTCCTGTGACGTCCAGGGAATGATCGTACTGGTACTGGATAACGGCGGTCTGGGTAGAGGACAGGAAGGTTCCGTTGACGTCGTTGGGATCCAGATAGTCAATGCTGGAAAGGACCTGCTGGACGGCCAATACGTCAGATCCCGAATCGTTGAGGGACAGCAGCCGGTACGTGGAAGGAACATGGACGGTGGGCTGCGGTGTGACAGGGGAAGGCGTTGCAGTCGGGGTCTGTGCGGCCGTGGGGGAAGGCGTGTTCGTCCCTTCCGGCGGAAGGGTGGGCACGACCCCGGTGGAAAGATAGACCGCGATCTGCCAGTCGTTCAGGAGCGTGCAGTAACCGCCGTGAATATAGCCGTCGATGCCGTTGTAACGGACAGGATACCAGGTAATCCCGCCGTTTGAGACAGGCTGGTCGGTGGTGGGCAGCACCGTGTTCCGGTAGGACACCCGGGTGAGGGCGGAGGAAGCGGTGGAGGGTTCGAGGCGGATATACACAGCGTCCGACGTGGTAACGACATAGCCCGTTTCAAAGAGCCTGGGCGTCGGAGAAGGCGTGGGGGACGCGGTCGGCGAGGCGGACGGCGTCACGGTGGCAGAGGACGGCACGGGGGTGGAAGTCCCGCTGTCATCGCCGTAGATATTCACGACCACAGCCTGCTCGGAGCTGATATAGCCGTACCGCTGGATCCTGTAGGAATACACCCTGTACCACAGGACGTTGTTGTAAAGGACTGTCTCGTAATAGGGGCAGATGGAATAGCTCGTCAGGGTGGAAAGCACCGATCCGCCCGGATTGCGGTAAACGGTCATGACGCTGTCCCGCGGCGCGACGAACCCGATCATGGAAAGGGTCGAGGGGGTGGGCGTAGGGATAAAGGGACCGGGGGAGATCTCCCCATAGCAGTCCGACCGGATATAGCCGTACTGCCCGTTGTAATAGATCCTCAGCCATCCGTAGCCGTTCTTGGTAATAGGCTCGGCAAAGTAGGGGACACGGGTCAGGTAATGGATGATCCCGATGACCCTTCCGTCCGGGCTGGCCCTGAAATTGACGGCCTCCTGGGTGATCTGGACCGTTCCAAGGGAATCTTCCGTATGAATGATTTCGTGGGGGGTCGGGGAAGGACCTTCCTCGACGTATTCAAAGCAGTCCCCACGGATGTAGCCGAACATGCCGTTGTATTCCACGTAGGTCCAGTAATAGCCCTGATAATACACGGGCTGCTGGTAATAGCGCAGATAGGTGGACAAAGGGATGCGGTCTTCGTCGGTGGGGGTAAGCGTATTCCCGCCGGGGGTGGCCCGGAGGTTGACGACAGGCAGGGTAATGCGGACCCAGCCCAGCATGACGTTGGGCGTGCCCGTTTCGGAGGGCCGGGCGGTGGGGGTCACGTCCGGGTTCTCCGGCTGCGGGGTCGGGGAAGGCGTCGGGGTGACGGTCGGCGCGGCCGTAGGCGTCGGCGTAGCGGGGACGGGGGTGGAAGGATCGGTGATATCCAGGTATTCTTCCCAGGTCAGATAGCGAAGACCGGAGGAAAGAACATACCCCTGTACGTTATCGGTCCGGATCAGGGGCATGGCGCCGGAAGCGTCCACCACCGTCACGATCTGCCCGGCGTAAAGGGCGGTAATGGTGGCGGAGAACACATTGGTGCTCTGGCGCACATTCAGCCCGTCCACCATCACCACCGCGTAGTTGGAAAGAGCGGACTCCGAGGGCGTATTCGTGGGGGAGGAGGGGACGGTGGCCGTCACGGCGGGCGTAGGAGGAACGGTGACGGCGGGTTCGGTCGTCGCGGGGGAGAGCAGCGTCACGTAGCCGGCCATAATGTAGCCGGTATAGACAGTGTTCAGGCGGCTTGGAAGCACCGTGCGGACCCGGTACCAGGTGATGCCCTCGGCGTTGGTGCTGGAGAGGACCTCCAGCGGCCAGTCAAGCGGCAGGATGCCGTAAAAGTCGGAAGAAGAGGAAGCGTTGATGCGGAAACGGACTTGCTCGGTATCCACGTAGGCGTTGGGCTCAAGAAGCTCCGGAAGGTCGGGAACGGCAGGGGTATTGGTCACGTAGGGAGCCTGGGTCGTGGCAGCGGGGGTTTCCGTCACAAGGGAGGGCTGGGTCGGCCAGGCGGTCACGACCGGAGCGGGGGTAGAGGGGGTTTCCCCGGAGGATACGAACTTGGGCTCGATATAGCCGTAATATACGCCGCCGGGGTCCTTTGGAATGGCGCAGGAAACGGCATACCAGACGACACCGTTTTCCGTCAGGGTCTCAAGGACGGTGACAGGCCAGTTGACCGGAAGAAGCGCGATGGTGGCGGACAGATAGTCGGCGGATTCCTGGAAAAAGGTATTCATGACCGTGATATAGCGGCTTTGCACGTCGGAGGGAGCCTGGGTGGGGGCCTGAGTGGGGGGAAAGTCCGTGGGCACCGAAGGGGCCGCCGTGGCGGGCGCCGCGCCAAGCGTCAGGTACCTTGAGTCTACGTAACCGGTATACAGGGTGCCGGGATCGCTTGGCAGCGTGCCTTCCGCCTGATACCATACGCTGTTTCCGTTAAAGGTCCGGTCCAGGCAGTAAAGGGTCCAGCCGTAGGGCAGAAGGGCCCAGTAATCAGCCTCCCTGGAGGGGGATTTGCGGAAATAAACGCTTTCCGCGCTGATATAGGCCTCGTCGCCCGTGGAAAAGTCCGGCAGGGTGCCCTCCGTCGCGGAGGGGGTCTCCGGGGTCTTCGTGGCGGGGGCCTGCGTTTCGGGAACCTGGGTGGCCGGGGCCTGCGTGACCGGGTCGCTCACGGTGCCCAGGGTGATATAGCGGGCGTCCACATAGCCGGAGTACAGGGTCTTGGTATCGGAGGGAATGGGGCCCTCGACGGCATACCAGACGCTGCCGTTGACATATACCTTGTCGACGCAGTAAAGCACCCAGCCGTAGGGAAGAAGGGCCAGGGAGTCCGAGGCGGTGTCGGCCTTTTTGCGCAGATAGACATTGTTTGCGTTGATGAAGCCCGTGTCGCCGCTGGAAAAAGGCGAGTCGTTCTCTTCGGCGGGGGCGGCGGTGGGAGAGGGCGTACGGGTGGCGGAGGGCATGCCCGTGCCGGGCTGTACCGGATTGGCAAGCCAGGCCTTTACCTCGTCCTCGGTCATTTCCGTTACATACCGCTGCATCATGTAGCCGGTGTAGAGGGTGGACAGGTCTCCGGGGATGACGCTTTCGATCTCATACCAGGAACCGAACTCGTTGTACCGGGTGCCCAGGATCCGCACCACCCAATGGGTATTGAGAAAACACCAATAGCCTTTGCCGGCCTCGGTGGAGGGAGCCTTTCGGAAATACACCTTGTCATAGGCGACCCGGCCGTAGCGTTCCCCGGCCGCGAGGGCGCCCTCAGGCAGGGCAAGGACGTTCACAAGAACGGCCAGAAGCAGGACAAGGCCGGTCAGGCGTTTAAAAAAAGCGTGTCTGTACATACGTTTCCTCCATAATCAAGGTACGCACCGGGAGGTGACAGATCCATCTATTCCGGGACAGGGAGTCGTATAAACCCATTAAAAACAACGATTCCATTAAAATTATATTACATAATTATTACACGGTCAAGAAAAAAACCGCCGTTTTTCCCGGGATCAAGGGGATTATGCCCCATTTTTCCCCGGTCCGGAAGGGAAGCGCGAAAATTTTACAAAAGCCTTTTGAGAAAAACAAAGTCATGCTATAATGAACTCCTTTCAAGAAACAAGGACTTTCCATCAAGGAAAGCCCGCGTATTTGCATGCGGAAGGACGGCCGGGCCGTCCCACCTGAAGGAAGGCGATCGGAAATGAAGATGGTGATCGGACTTGGAAATCCGGGCGGGGAATACGCGCATACCCGGCACAACGTGGGATTTGACGTTGTGGGGATCCTTGCGGAAAAGGAACAGATCCCCCTTAAAAAGCTCAAGTGCCATGCCCTTCTGGGAGAGGGGCTGATCGGCGGGCAGAAAACCGTCCTGGTGCAGCCGCAGACCTTTATGAACCTGTCAGGGCAGGCGGTGGCGGAGCTTCTTTCCTGGTACAAGTGCGCTCCGGAGGAGGTGCTGATCGTTCATGACGATATCGATCTGCCTTTCGGCCAGGTCCGCATCCGGCCTCACGGGGGCGCGGGCACCCACAACGGCATGCGGAACATCGTTTATCTGACCGGCACCGACCGGTTTCCAAGGATCCGCGTGGGGGTGGGCAAGGCCCCGGCGGAATGGGACCTGAAGGATTGGGTGCTGTCCTCCTACCATACGGAGGAGGAACGGAAGACGGCCTTTGACGCCTACTGTCTGGCGGCGGACGCGGCCAGATGCTTTGTGACGGACGGCATTGATCTTTGCATGAACCGCTTCAACGGGAAAGCGGGCGGAACAAAAAAAGAGGGCTGAAGCCGGGCGGGGCGGTTCGCGCCCCCGAAAGGAACGGATCCATCCATGACGGTCTCAGAATTGCTGGCGGGAAAACAAATCCGTGAAATCACATCTTGCCTCCGCGAGGGGATCGGATGCGCGGCGGTCTATGACCTGTGCGACTGCCAGGAGGCGCTCCTGTGCGCCCGTGCCGCGGCGGACCTTGGGAAAAAGGTCCTGTTTGTCACCTCCTCCTGGCGCCGGGCCGAGCGCTTGTTCGGGGACATTTCCTCCATGACGGAGGGAAGGGCCCTGCTGCTTCCGGCGGAGGAGAAGCTGTTTGTCCAGGGCACCCGGGACAGCGAGGGGGACGAAAGGTTCCTTGAGTGCATGGAAAAGCTTTGCGGGGACGTGACGGACGTGCTGGTGCTGTCTGCGGAAAGCCTTCTTGCGCCCATGACGGACAGAACGCTTTGGAAAAAGAGCGCCGTCACCTTCCGGAGCGGGGACCGCGGTTCCCCGGAGGAGATGGGGGCCCTTTTTGTGCGCTTGGGATATGAAAAGCGCGAAATGGTGGAAGGGCCCATGCAGTGCGCGGTCCGGGGCGACATCCTGGACCTTTGGCCGGCGGGGCGGAAAGGGGCCCTCCGCGTGGAATTCTTCGGGGACGAGATCGACCTGGTGAAGGTGTTCGACCCGGTTTCCCAGAGGAGCACGGAGAGGCTGAACGACGAAGTGACGGTGTATCCCGCGTCGCGCTGGCTGACGGAGGACCCTGCCGGCGCGGACAAAATGCTCGGCGCGGTAAAGACAGGCATCGCAAGGCTGCGTCAGGCAGGCGGGGAAGGCTACACCGGGGCGGAGACGGCCCCCGGCCTTGGAGCCGAAACGGAAAAGATCCGGGATTTTATGGAGACGGGGATCTACCGGGGGGATCTTTCCAAGTGGAGCGCCTTTCTTCCCGGGGAGTGCAGCGGGATCTGGGACTGGTTTGACTTGGAGCCGCTTGTGCTCCTGGACGAGCCGGAGCGGATCAGCCAGGCCATGAGCGACCGCTTTGAGAGCTTCCGGGAGGATCTGAAGAACGCCGTCGAGCGGGGGGACGCCCTCTGGGAATGGCAGAAGGCCCTGTTTGACCCGGAGGAGGCCCTGGCGGCCCTCAGGCGTCTTCAGTGCCTGACCCTCCAGCAGTTCCTCAAGGGCCAGGGAGGGCTGAAGCCTGACAGGGTCTTTCCGCTGCCCGGACGGCCGTCGGCCAAGTATTTTTCCAGGGTCCAGGACCTGGTGGAGGACATCCGCCTGTGGCGGCGGGATCATTGGCGCATTTTCCTGTGCGCCGGCGGGGAGACCCGGCAGAAACGCCTCCAGAGCACCCTGAGCGAGTACAACATTGATCTGGAGCTTTTTAGGGAAGATCGCCTGGAGGGCAGGGAGGGGATCCTCCGGATGACCCTCAGCCAGGGCATGGTCTGCGATGAGGAAAAGCTGGCGCTGATCTCCGAGACGGATCTCTTTGGCTCCTCCAGGCAGGGCGGGTCTGCCGGAAAAAAGAAAAAAGAACTCCATCAGAAAATCGATGCCTTTACGGACCTGTCCGAGGGGGATCTGGTGGTCCATGAGAACCACGGCATCGGGATCTATCAGGGAACGGTCCGCCTGCAGAGCGAGGGCACCTGGCGTGACTATTTCCTGATCCAGTACAAGGGAAGCGACCGATTGTACGTTCCCGTGGATCAGTTTGACAAGGTGCAGAAATACATCGGGGGCGGCGGGGAAAACCCGCCGGAATTGAGCAGCCTTGGCAGCGATACCTGGAACAGGCAGCGCAGAAAGGTCCGGGCGGGGCTGCAGAAATTGGCCTTCGACCTGGTGAAGCTGTACGCCAAACGGCAGGAAACTCCGGGCTTTGCCTTTGAAAAGGATACCCCCTGGCAGGCGCAGTTCGAGGACGCTTTTCCCTACGAACTGACCGAGGACCAGGAGACGGCCGTCCGGGAGATCAAGGAGGACATGGAAAAGCCGGTCAACATGGACCGGCTGCTGTGCGGGGACGTGGGGTTTGGCAAAACGGAGGTGGCGCTGCGGGCGGTGTTCAAATGCATCATGTCCGGAAAGCAGGCGGCCATCCTGTGCCCCACCACCATTCTGGCCCAGCAGCATTTTTATACCATCCAGCAGCGGTTTTCCTCCTTCCCGGTCAAGGCGGACGTGCTGAGCCGATTCAAATCCGCCAAGGCCACGGGCGAGACCCTGCGGGATCTGAAGGAAGGGAAGATCGACATCATCGTCGGGACCCACAAACTGCTGGGCAAAAACGTCGTTTTCCGGGATCTTGGACTTCTTGTGGTGGACGAGGAGCAGCGCTTTGGGGTCAGCCACAAGGAGAAGATCAAAAACTACAAAGAACAGGTGGACGTGCTGACCCTATCGGCCACCCCGATCCCCAGAACGCTCCATATGTCCATGATCGGGGTAAGGGACATGAGCCTTCTGACCACCCCGCCCGAGGAGCGGCGGCCGGTGCAGACTTATGTGACGGATTACAGCGATTCCCTGGTGCGGGACGCGGTCAACCGCGAGATTGCCCGGGGAGGTCAGGTTTATTTCCTTTATAATCATGTGCACTACATCAATGAATTCGCCGGGCATCTGAGAAACCTGCTCCCCGGGGCCCGGGTGGCCGTGGCCCACGGGCAGATGCCGGAAGGCTTGCTTGAAAACGTCATGCTGGATTTCTTCGATCACAAGTATGACGTGCTTTTGTGCTCCACCATCATCGAAAACGGCCTGGATGTAGCCGACGCGAACACCCTGATCGTCTATGACGCGGACCGGTACGGCCTCAGTCAGCTCTACCAGCTCCGGGGCAGAGTCGGCCGTTCCAGCCGCACGGCCTTCGCCTATTTTACCGTCCGGAAGGACAAAATGCTCTCCGAGACGGCCGAGAAGCGCCTGGGCGCCATCAGGGAGTTCACGGCCTTCGGCTCCGGTTTCCGCGTGGCCATGCGGGACCTGGAAATCCGGGGCTCTGGCAACATCTTCGGCCCGGAGCAGAGCGGCAACGTGGCGGTGGTAGGCTACGACCTCTACTGCAAGATGATCGAGGAGGCGGTGCGGGAAATGATGCCCGGCGGCGCCCCTGTCAGACAGGAGACCAGGGTGGAACTGAAGGTGGACGCCTTCCTGCCCAGGGAATACGTGCGGGACGACAGGCAGCGCATGGAGGTCTTCAAGCGCATTTCCCTGATCCGGAACCGTGCGGACCGGGAGGATGTCATCGAAGAACTCTTTGACCGTTTCGGGGAGATCCCCGTCAGCGTTCTCAACCTGATCGACGTGGCGCATCTCAAGGCGCTTTCCTCGCTCCTGTTCGTCAGCCGCATTACTTCGGTCAAGGGGCTTTTGAGCTTTTTCCTTGAAAAATGCCCGGATCCGCAGAAACTGTACACGGCCCTTGAGAAAAGCGATCCCAGGCTGCTGCTTTCGGTCGGGAACCGGCCCGCCATCCTTTTCCGCGTTACCGGCATGGACACGGAGGAACTGATGAAGGCGGCTGTCCCGGTCCTGGAGAAGGTGACGGCGTATATGTTCGACGCGGGCGGGGCGTCCCTTTCCCCGGAGGCGGGGGGAGAGGGCAAGATATAACCGGCAGGGCGATCGCTTATTGCGAATAAGTTACAATAATATTACATTTCTGTTACCA
>CAMJUL010000054.1 GCA_946408995.1 uncultured Clostridia bacterium
CCTCTTTCTTGCGCAGATTCTCCTCCGTTCCGCTCTTGATCAGAAGGACAGAGGATACCGTTGTGATGATCTCCGAAAAATCGATCATGTACTTTTTCAACGGCTCCCATTTTACGGAAAAAGGATCCACCTCGGCGATCAGCATTTTGTTGACAAGAAGCGCCTGGTCGATTCTGCGAATCATCACCTGTTCCTGAACGGATTGGTCTTCCCGGCCGATAAAATAATGATAGAAATCCACATCCAGGTAATAGAACCTTCTGACCTCTTTTAAGGGAATGTACGCATACAATTCATCTACATAGAAGGTGTGCCTGGGCAGCTCCATGCCGCTGTCCAGAAGCAGCTGGGTGCGGTAGATCATGGAATGCATCAGCATATACTGCCCTTTGTGGAAGCGTCTGACCTCCTCCCAGGAAAGGACGCGCCCTCTTGGAAGGGCATAATGATACCGGACCACATGCTTGTGCTGTACCCCGATCTTATCGTAGATATAATTCGATATCAGCATATCCAGGGGCTCTTCAGCGCCGGAAAAACGTTCCAAAAGCTCCAGCACCTTCGGATATGCTTCTTCATCCACCCAATCGTCCGAATCCACCACCTTGAAATACAGCCCGGAGGCATTTCGAAGCCCTGCCATCACAGCCGCGCCGTGTCCTCCGTTTTCCTGGTGGATGGCCTTTACGATCGTGGGGTATTTGGCGGCGTAATCGTCCGCGATTTTACCGGTCCCGTCTTTGGAGCCATCATCGACCACCAGGATCTCGACCCGTTCCCCGCCCGGCAAAAGCGATTCGATCGCATGGGCCATATAATCCTGAGACTGATAGCATGGGATCGCAACAGACAGAAGCTTCATGTTTATTTCCTCCCGTTCCTTCCGGAGAAGCGGATCCAATCAAAGGCTCTTCCCTTTGCATTGTATGCCTTTACGTTCCGTTTGTCAAAAGGGGATGCGTTCCTTTTCCCCTGCTGTTTCATGACCAGAGCGGCTCATCGCTCTTTCTTTGCTCAGGAAGGGATTCCCCCCTTTTCTTTCGGTGAATGGTGTGCTATAATCTGCACAGGAAAATAAAGGAGGTTGTTCCCATGCCTATCGTAACCACAAAAGAAATGTTCAAAAAAGCATATGAAGGCGGGTACGCCATCGGCGCATTCAACGTGAACAACATGGAAATCGTTCAGGGCATCACTGAAGCGGCCAAGATGGAAAATGCGCCCGTGATTCTTCAGGTCAGCAAAGGGGCCCGGGCATATGCCAATCATACCTATCTTGTAAGCATGGTCAAGGCCGCCGTTCAAGAAACCGGCCTTCCCATTGCACTGCATCTGGATCATGGTCCTGACTTTGAAACCTGCAAAAGCTGCATTGACGGCGGCTTCTCCTCGGTCATGATCGATAAAAGCGGACTTCCCTTTGAAGAAAACATCCGCGAGACCCGCCGGGTCGTTGAATACGCCCATGATCACGGCGTTGTGGTTGAAGCGGAATTGGGCACCCTGGCAGGCGTTGAAGATGACGTCAAGGTCTCCGCAGAGGATTCCTCCTATACTCATCCCGAAGAGGTCGAGGAATTCGTGACCCGTACCGGCTGCGACTCCCTGGCCATCGCTATTGGGACCAGTCACGGCGCTTACAAATTCACCGCCGCACAGTGCACGCGGAATGCCGAAGGCATTCTTGTTCCGCCTCCTCTGCGCTTTGACGTTCTGGAAGAGGTCTCCCGCCGCCTGCCCGGTTTCCCCATCGTTCTGCACGGTGCCTCCAGTGTTCCGCAGGAATTTGTAAAGATCATCAATGAATACGGCGGAAAACTGCCGGATGCCGTTGGCATTCCCGAGGAGCAGCTTCGCAAGGCCGCGACCATGGCTGTCTGCAAGATCAACATCGATTCCGATCTTCGCCTTGCCTTTACTGCCATGATCCGCAAGCATTTTGTGGAGCATCCGGAACACTTTGACCCCCGTCAGTATCTGACCGAAGCCCGTACTGCTCTCCGTGACATGGTGCGTCACAAGATCGTGGACGTATTGGGTTGCAACGGGAAAGCCTGATCCAGGGCGCAATCATCCCGGGACCGGCTTGTTTTGATCAAGCGGAGCATTCCTTCTTTGTTTTACATTGGCGGAATGCTCCGCTTTTTTTCACAATGCAAAAAAAGCGCGGTTTGCGCCGCCTGTACAGGGAGGGATTCCATGGCCCCCGTATACCCGAATCAGTTCGCCCGTATCGGAATCGGTGACAAAGAAGTCCGGTCACGAATCGAAGACTGCTTCCACACGCTGTTTTTTGATCCCGGGGAACGGATCTATCAGGAAGTGGACAAAGACAGCGCCTGCATCGTCGACACAGGCAACATCGATGCACGCACGGAAGGCATGAGCTATGGGATGATGATGTGCGTTCAAATGGACCGGCAGGACCTGTTTGACAGGCTCTGGCAGTTCTCAATGCGGTACATGCATCAATCCCACGGCGTATACAGCGGCTATTTCGCCTGGTCCGTACAATTGGATGGCCGGCACAACGCCGAAGGACCCGCCCCCGACGGAGAAGAATACTTTGCGATGGCCTTGCTGTTTGCCGCAGCCCGCTGGGGAAACCGCGAAGGGATCTTTAACTATGCGGCCCAGGCAAGAGAGATTCTGCGTCACTGCCTTCATCAGGCGGAAATGGTTCCCGGCGGAAGGGCCATGTGGGACGCGCGGAACCATCTGATCCGTTTTGTTCCTGAAGCGGATTTTTCCGACCCCAGCTACCATCTGCCCCATTTTTATACGCTTTTCGCCCGGCTTTCCAATGAAGAAGACCGGGGCCTTTGGGAGCAGGCGGCAGCGGCCAGCCGTACCTATATTGCCGCCAGCACCCATCCAGTCACAGGCATGAGTCCCGAATACGCTGAATACGACGGCACTCCCCGCCTGATGTTCGGAAAAACCTTCGAATACTATTCGGATGCTTACAGAGTGGCAATAAACGCTGCACTGGACACCCTTTGGTTTGGACAACGCGGGGAATACCGCTCCATGGCCAACCGTCTTCAGGATTTTTTCCACGACAAACAGGAAGACTCATATATGGCCTATCATTTGGACGGCAGCCCGGCGAAGGAACCTGCAATGCATCCCCTGGCAATCACATCGGCACTGGCCGCTGCCTCCATCGCCGCAGACGGTCCCTTCACGGAGATGTATCTGCGTCATTTCTGGGATTCCCCCCTGCGCCAGGGAAAACGCCGTTATTACGACAATTGCCTGTATTTCTTTTCTTTGCTGATGCTGGCAGGAGCATACCGCATGTATTGATGGGTATTAGAACAATACCGGATTGGCCGCCCCAAACATACTCCTCTCTCTGTTTTCTGTTTTCTGCTTTTTCCTGTTTTTTCAGTGAAACGAAAAAAAACACTTTACTTTTTCAAAAAAGTATGGTAAAGTAGTTTTTGTTCGGGGCATTAGCGCAGTTGGTAGCGCGCCACAATGGCATTGTGGAGGCCAAGGGTTCGACTCCCTTATGCTCCATTTTTCGGACCTGAGACGTTCTGTCAATGGTCCGTTTTTTCTTGTTCAAGCGGAACACGGGCCAAGAGGTTCGCCGCTCCTGCCTGAACACTTTTGATCGCTTGAATTCTTTTCATTCGATCTGTCCGGTTTTCATAAAGCCAAACGTTCTGTGCAGCCCTATGATCAAAGAGACGCGAAAGGCCTCGCTTCCGCGTCTCTCTGTTTTATTCCGTTTTATGGCATTCCCCTGACATGGGACAGCTGCAGCAGGAATTGCCGCAGGAACAATGTCCCTTTTTTCGTTCTCTGAACAGGTAAAGAATGATTCCACCCACCAGGATCGCCAAACCCAGGCTGACAAGAACGGTTCCAGCGTTGTCTATAATCCCGCGAAGCACATGCTCACCCCCTCACGGTCCTTTTCACAGGTTCCTGATATTTCCGGAAGAAAAGCATATAAATCATTCCGCAAAGCACGATTGTGGCCGCAATCAAACCGAAGACGTGGGGCTGGCCGACAAACAGATTTCCAAATTGATAGATCATCAGACTGACCGCATAGGCAAAACCGCATTGATAGGCTATGGCAAACCAGGTCCATCCTGCATTGTTCATTTCCCTTCTGATGGCGCCTATGGCTGCGAAGCAAGGCGCGCACAGCAGATTGAAAACCAGGAAGGAATAGGCGGAAAGCCCTGTATACACGCGGGCAAGGTTGGCGTAGGTCTCTGTTCCGCCGTAAAGGATACCCATGGTACCGACAATATTTTCTTTTGCGATCAGACCGGTCATGGAGGCCACCGCAGCCTGCCAGGTGCCAAAACCAAGGGGAGCAAATATCCAGGCGATGACGCTGCCGATCCCGGATAAAATGGACAATTCCAATTCCTCTTCCCCAAGTAGACGGAACGTTCCGTCTGCGACACCAAAGCGGCTCAGGAACCAGACAAGGATGGTGGACAGAAGAATGATCGTTCCTGCTTTTTTGATAAAGCTCCAACCGCGTTCCCACATGGAACGGAGCACGTTTTTCAAAGTAGGCCAATGGTAGGCCGGAAGTTCCATGACGAAGGGCGCCGGTTCTCCTGCAAAGCGGCGGGTTTTTTTCAGCATGATGCCGCTGATGATGATCGCCGCCATTCCGATAAAATAAGCGCTTGTGGCCACCCAGGGGGATTTATGGAAAATCGCTCCCGCGATCATGGCGATGAACGGCACCTTCGCGCTGCAGGGAATAAAGGTCGTTGTCATGATGGTCATGCGCCGGTCCCGCTCGTTTTCAATGGTCCGTGAAGCCATGATCCCCGGAACACCGCAGCCTACGCCAATCAGCATGGGGATAAAGGACTTTCCGGAAAGTCCGAATTTGCGGAAAACCCGGTCCAATACGAATGCGATGCGAGCCATATAGCCGCATGCTTCAAGAAAAGCCAGCAGGAAAAACAGCACCAGCATCTGCGGCACAAACCCAAGCACCGCACCAACACCGGCCATGATCCCGTCCAGGATCAATCCCTTGAGCCATTCCGCGGCGCCGATGCTGTCAAGGCCCCGCTCAACCAGTACAGGGATCCCAGGCACCCAGATGCCGTAACCCGCAGGATCCGGAGCACCGGTATTTGTTTTATATCCGTTCTCCGTGCTCAGATACTCCTGTACAGCCGCCTCAAGCTCCGCCTTGCCGGTATCCGGATGGGTCTGGGGCTCAAGGGTCTCTTCGTCCTGGGTGAGGTAGGTGACTTTCGCGTCCACTGGAACGGCCGCAAGGAGAGCGGTCAGCGAATCCTCCGGAGCCTCCTCGTTGATCTCCATATGATATTCCTTCGCGAAGGCTTGAATAATGGCATCCGTATCCCCATACCGCTCGACCGCTGCCTCATATTGCTGCGTCCCGTTGCCAAAGAGATGAAACCCATCCCCGAACAGCCCATCATTGGCCCAATCTGTTGCAGGAGCCCCTACTGACACCATGGCGATCCAGTATACAGCGAACATGACAAGCGCAAAGATCGGCAGCCCAAGCCATCGGTTGGTGACTACTCTGTCTATTTTGTCTGATACACTCATTTCTCCCGCATGCTGCTTCCGATAGCAGGAGCGGATCACGGTGGCGATATAAACGTAGCGCTCGTCTGTGATGATGCTTTCCGCATCGTCGTCCAGTTCCTCTTCGGCGGCGCGGATGTCCTTTTCGATATGCTCCATGGTCTCCTGAGGAATCCGAAGCTGCTCCAAGACCTTCTCATCCCGCTCGAATACCTTGATGGCGTACCAACGCTGCTGTTCCTCAGGAAGATCATGGACAATGGCTTCCTCGATATGGGCCAAAGCATGTTCCACCGGACCGGAAAACGTATGCATGGGGATCGTTTTTGTGCCGCCTGCAGCTTCAATCGCCGCTTCCGCTGCCTCCATAACCCCGTTCCCTTTCAGGGCAGAGATCTGGACCACCCTGCAGCCTAGCTGTCTGGCCAAATCATCGGCATTCAGTTTGTCGCCGTTTTTTTCAACGACGTCCATCATGTTGATGGCCACCACCACAGGGATCCCCAATTCAACCAGCTGGGTGGTCAGGTACAGATTGCGCTCCAGATTGGTGCCGTCAATGATATTCAAAATGACGTCCGGTCTTTCATTGATCAGGTAATTTCTTGCGACCACCTCTTCCAGGGTATAAGGGGACAAACTGTAAATGCCGGGCAGGTCCGTGACCGTTACCCCTTCATGCTTTTTAAATTTCCCTTCTTTTTTTCAACCGTAACACCGGGCCAGTTGCCTACAAACTGGTTGGAGCCGGTAAGTGCGTTGAAAAGGGTGGTTTTTCCGCTGTTTGGATTGCCGGCCAATGCGATTCGGATCTTCATTGTTTTTGAGCCTCCATCGTTCCTGGTTTAATGCCTCTAACGCATGTACAAAAAAAATTTTTCCACTTCGATGCTCTCGGCGTCCGCCTTTCGAAGGGACAATTCATAACCGCGGACCGTAATTTCGATGGGGTCCCCCAGCGGCGCTACCTTTCGTACAAAGATTTCCACGCCTCTTGTGATCCCCATGTCCATGATTCTGCGCCTTACGGCACCCTCGCCATGGATTTTGACGACCCTGGCCTTTTCGCCCACCGGTACTTCCTTAAGATTGTTCATGCTCGTGCCTCCCTGTCAAATCATGATTTTGCGCGCCATTTCGTCGCTGATGGCAACTCTGGATTCCTTGACCTTTACGATCACGTTCCCTTCCAGTGCCGTGATTACCTTCACCGTGCCTCCCGCAACGAAGCCAAGATTCTCCAAATGCTTTTTCACATCCGGACTCCCGCCGATTCTTCGAATGACCGCTTCCTCCCTTGGGTTTGCATAACTTAATGGCATCATTGAGCATTCTCCCTTCCGCCAAAGCACAAATACCGTTTACAAGCAGTATTAGTGAAGCCTAACTGCCATTGAATTATAGTTTAGTTCGTCTAACCTGTCAAGCTTTATTTCTTTCTGTACCATTCACCTGTCCGTAAGATTCCCGGTTGCAAACCATTCTCCGTTGCGATATATTTTTTCCGGGTTCAGACCACTCTATCATGGATCGGGCAAAGAAATTGATAAGAGAGGAACTTGCATGCAAAACATCGACTGCTCAAAGGCTCCCTTCAAGCTTGGCTTTGGCCTGATGCGGCTCCCCAAAAATCCGGATGGTTCCATTGATGTTCGGCAGGTCTGCGACATGGCGGATCGTTTTATCGAAGCCGGTGGCACCTATTTCGACACGGCCTATGTCTACAACAACGGAGAGAGCGAGGCTGCCTTTAAGGCTGCCGTGGCAGACCGCTATCCAAGGGACTGTTATACCCTTGCCACCAAACTGAATGCCGCCAGCAAGGATTGCCACGATGAGGAAAGTGCAAAACAGCAGTTTTATACCAGTTTGACACGAACGGGTGCAGGCTATATGGATTATTATTTACTGCACTGCCTGATGCGAGCAACCTATACAAAATATGACGAATACAGACTTTGGGATTTTATGCAGGAGCTGAAAGGAAAAGGGCAGGTTAAAAAGACCGGGTTTTCCTTCCACGCCGATCCTCCGCTGCTGGAGGAAATCCTTCAGGCGCATCCTGAAGTCGACTTTGTTCAGCTGCAGCTGAACTATTCCGACTGGGAAAACCCGGGCATCGCCGCCCGGAAATGCTGGGAAATCGCCAGAAAGCACGGAAAGCCAATCGTTGTTATGGAACCCCTGAAAGGCGGAGCCCTGGCCGATCCTGTTGAAAGCGTAAAGAAGGTTTTCGCATCCGCCAAAAAAGACGCGCCGATTGTGTCCTGGGGCATCCGCTTTGCTGCTTCCCTGGAGGGAGTGATGACCGTACTTTCCGGCATGTCCAGTCTGGAACAAATGGAGCAGAACCTGTCCTTTATGCGGGATTTCCACCCGCTGAGCCCGGATGAAATGGCCGTAATTCATGCAGCCCAGCAAGCCCTGGACGCGGACAAATCCATCCCCTGCACCGCGTGCCATTACTGCGTAGACGGCTGTCCAAAGCACATTCCCATCCCGGAGATCATCTCCGTAGCCAACCGGCAGCACAACAACGAGGGCTTCCGTCAGAAGCGCGAATACAGCATTGCCACCACTGGGCGGGGAAAAGCCTCCGACTGCATCCGCTGCGGCCAGTGCGAGCGGGCCTGTCCGCAGCACCTTGCCATCATGGATTACCTTGCTCAGTGCGCCGAACGATATGAATGACCGCTGTCCGATGGGTTTGTCCTGATGGATTAAGTTCATTCAATAACGCGATCTGCGCGTTTGGATCTTTCTCTCAGAGGGCCGATACCCGGACGGTATCGGTCTTTTTTGTATCAGCAATACAAGTCCTTGCGGGAATGTGAACTGAAAATCCGTTCAGAAAACAGGACGTTGACTGCCGTTGATCGCCGGGGCAGCACTCCTTTTATCTGTCCCGGAGTTTTTTGAGGATCGAGGTATCGTTCGCCAGACTGTCCAGGGAATATAGAAACAGAATTTGGTCTATATTTCCCGTTTCCTCCAACGCCTGACGGAAAGATCCGGAAAAATAGCGGGCGTCCACCGCGCAGATCCTGGAAAAGTGGGCAGACAGCATCGGAATGACACTGTTGGCAAAAGAATCCTTGAAAATGAGCAGCGTACCCGTCCCTTGGGGATTTTCGATCGTCAGAAAACCATGGTTTCCTTTTAAAAAGACCTGATACCCGTCCCAGGAACCTGCTTCCTCGGGGAAAATGACCCGATCGAAGTGCTCTCCATCCGCGGTCATGGACAAAGGAAGCCCGGGTTCATAGCATACCAACGTATCCGGACGCACAAATGGCAGACCGGAGCGGGAGCAGGTGGTCCCCGAAAATGGAAAAAACTCCGAAACGCAAAAATCCTCGCGTTCATATGCCTTCAGCCCCATGGCATCGCACAAAGAGCGGTAGGCCAGATAAGCGCCTTCCCCGTTCCAATGATGATCCGTACGGAAATAGACCGGTTTGGCGCTGTCCAGAAAGGCTTTCTTCAAGGGAACAAAGCCCTTCCTGGATACCAGACCGTCGTATAGTTCCGCTTCCTGCGCATAAACAGCCCTCAAATACGGGGGCATCCTGTCCATCTCAAGCATTCCCGCGGTGGGCGGTGTCAGGAAAAGGGTGGGGATCTCCCCTGCGATCCCCTGCAGGGCATCGATTCGGCGCTGCAGAGTTTCCGGTTCCGCCTGAACGGGCTGTTCCACGATGCTCTCTCCAACCGGCCAGGCGCCAAGCTGCGTGCGCCGTCCCGTCAGCACCTGGACTGTCGCATCCGCATGGATCAGCTGCGTCCGCAATGGCACATGATCGGACAGATACGCTTCCATGTCTTCGTTCAGGGTCCACTGGACAAGGGAAGGATTCTCCGGCAGACTGGCCAGGTACCGTTTCTCCTGGACGGAAAAATCAATTCGAAAAGAAAAAGCCGCCATTCCAAGCAAGAACAAAAAGACAAGTCCGCCATACACCGCAGCCGCATCCGGGAGTCTGCATTTATTTCGCATCCGCTTGGCCTCCTCAGAATTGGAAATAAACAAAAGGCGCGTATCCTTGCGCGGCAAGGGCGGCCAGGCAAAGGACCATCAGCACCGGCGCCATCCAACGCCGCAGCGGCATCCGGACCCTCGGCAGAAAACAGATCGCAGCGCAGAGCGCAAGCATCGGCAGAAAGGAAAGCGTTTCCAGGGTCAACCGGGGAGATGCGGTCCCGTATCTTCCCAGCATAGCTGGAAAGACCTGCCATTTCCCCGAAAAAATGCCCCAACCAGCCAGAACCGTCAAATAGGTCATAGCCTGCTTGACAGCGCCAGGACAGCGGCGATACCAGTTCCTGTTCAGAAAGCATTTCTTTTCAAGGATCAGTAGGACCCCAAAGAATACCCCCCACAGAATAAAGTTCCAGCCCGCCCCATGCCATAGACCGGTCAAGGCCCAGACGATCATTAAGTTCAAATTCCGGCGGCCTTCTCCCCGACGATTGCCGCCCAAAGGGATATACACGTATTTTCTGAACCAGGTTGTCAGCGACATATGCCAGCGCCGCCAGAATTCCGTAAGGCTTTTCGCGCGGTAGGGGCGGTCAAAGTTTTCCGGAAAAGAAAATCCAAGACAGCGTCCAAGTCCGAGCGCCATATCCGAATAACCCGAAAAATCAAAGAAGATCTGGAAGGAGAAAGCAATCAGTCCCAGCCAGGCGCCAAGCGCTCCCGCCTCCGGAAGAGCTGCGCTGACCTTTCCCCAATAACGGCCCATGGCGTCTGCCAACAGGACCTTTTTGGCAAGGCCAAGGATGAACCGGCGAAGGCCCTCCCGCATTTCTCCCTCGTCAACTGTACAGGGCCGGGTCAATTGCTCCTCAAGATCGGTGTAGCAGACGATCGGCCCTGCCACGAGCTGCGGAAAAAGGCTCAGGTAAACCCCGAAAAGGACAAAGCGGCGCTGTACGCCGGCCTCTCCCCGGTATACGTCGATCAGGTAGGAAATACCCTGAAAAGTAAAAAATGAAATGCCCGCCGGAAGCAAAGGATCCGAAAACGCCATCTTCAGTCCAACTGCCGCCAAAGTATCTCTCAGAAAGCCCCCGTACTTGAAATATGCCAGCGGGAGCAGGTTCAGCACGATCAATACCGTCAGCAGAGGCGTTTTCAAACGCTCCGCTTTAGCCATCATCATTGCACCGGCCCAGTCCAGGACCATAACGTAGATAAGAAGCAGCAGCCAGGCCGGAGAACCCCATCCGTAAAAAAGCAAAGATGCCGCCAAAAGAAAAGGCCGTTTGGCCTTTTCCGGCAGCACCCTATGGCACATAAGCACCGCAGGCATAAACAAAAGCAGGAATGTAAAGGAGCAAAAAACCATGGCTTACTCCCCTGCCAGCAGTGCGGCGGATTCTTTTGCGGCATCCGGGCCAACAAACAGCGCAACCGTCAGCCCCTTGCTTTCAACAGACGCCTTGGTCAGCAATCGGTAGGCTTCCGGCAGATAATTCTGCGTTTCCTTCCTTCGCTGATCCAGATAGGCTTCCACCTGGGATTTTACTTGTACGGCCGATTCCGTGTCGACAGCGCGCAGCACAAGAATTTCGCGGCCGTCCAATCCTTCCCCCTGCAGGTAGATAAAATCGGTGTATGTCTCCGGCTCGATTCCCAGCACGTCCGACAGATCGTCCTTTGTCAGGGCCGTCAGGCCAGCCGCGTCCGAAGCCACGCCAAGAACGGCCTCCCGAAGGGAAAGAGGCGTGTTTGCCCCGGATTGGGCATCGGAGGGCGTTTTCGCTCCACAGCCTGCAATCAGGCAGATGCAAACCATCAAAAGGGCAATGACCCTTGCTTTTTTCCGGTACATGAACAATCATTCCTCCCGTTTCAACCAGTTTATGGAACAAGGGGTTCAGCAGGGGCCCACAGCCCGCTGTCATAGAGGCTCTGGGCATAATCCAGCAGTTCTCCCGCCACAATGGCGTTTCCCTTGTCGTTCAAGTGGAACTCTCCGTCGCTGGAAATCCCTTTGGTCATCATTCCGTTTTCGTTTTTCAGACCGGATGCGATATCTATGTATACCGCCCCGACCTCGGCGCATTTCTTGGCAAGCCATTCGTTGTAAGCATCATGTCCCTGCTGCCGCTTGATCCCGATCTTCTCCCGTACAGGGGTCATCGAGAAAAAGCAGATCTGTGTACCCGGCGAATATTTGTCCCGCAGAGCCATGATCCGGTCCACGTATCCGTCCGCCCAGTCCAGGTGCTGATGGATCCGCTCATTGAGTCCGGCAAGAAGGAAGACCCGGGAAGGCTGTTCCGCTTCCATGATATGGGCGAGCGTAGTGGTGCGCCCTTTATACTTCAGGTCGACCCGGGTAGAACTGCTGCTCAGGTTTTCCTGCGCGGCGGTACGAAGCTGATAATTGTAAGCGCAGTAAAACTTGATGCCCGAAAAATAATCCGGATCCTTTTCCTGTACGCCGCGGACATGGTTGCGAAACATCACGATCAGGGAGTCTCCGACAAAAAGGGAGTGATCATAATAAGACATCAGCACGGCGTCCGGAAGTCTTTCAGTGACAGCTGCCTCCTCTGCAAAGGCTGAACAAATCATAAGCATGGCGCACAATGCCAGCATCAGGCCTCTTTTCATCCAAAACCCCTTTCCCGGGTCATCGTATGCTCCCGGATCGATCAGCGTTTGTCCTTGTCGATAAACTCCAACGCCAGCACGGCCAGCAGAGAAAAGACCACCGCAAAGGTCCCGAAAACGCCCCAATAATACAGAATATTGTCTTCGGTATAATCGTAAGCCGCCACACGGCTGACCGCTGCGGTTCGATTCTGGACCAGGTCCTTGACCGTATCCACCCCGATGGTTTCCACCAGCTTGCCCACCGTTGTTTTCAGCGTGATCTCCCGGTCACGCATCGCCTGCAGATCCTTGTTTTCCGTAATCATGCGGATCAGTTCGCCAACGGTCAGCTTGCCGCCCAATTGAACATCCCGAAAAGCCTCTGCAAGTTCTTCGGCATGAATGGTGTCCAGCAATTCTCCGACTGTAAAGACCCTGCCCACGGAATAATCCCTCAGCCCGGAATCTTTGATGGTCTCGGACAGGGTATGGATGATTTCCCCAACGCTGGTTCCAAGGATTCCCTGACTCCGCAGCTTCTCAAGAACGCTGCTGCTTTCAAGCATGTCCATGATTTCCCCCACCGTGAGGGTCGCATCCACCTTTTGCTCCCGCAGTTCCTGGAAACCGGAGGAAGACTTCGCCGCATCCCAGATCTGTCCCACCGTCGCTGTAGCGTCGATCTCCGTGTCACGGTACTGGTTTAGCAGCGCGTTCTGCTCATCCGACAGAAAATCCAGCACCTGTCCTACGGAGATCGTCCCTCCCACTTCGTTGTCCCAAAGCTTCACCAGGGTATTCCAGGCAGTCACCATGGGAGTATGGTTGTAATCCGACTGGGCTGCGATACATTTGAGACCGTAATTGGAGATGGTAAACCGGGACACGGTCTGGCTCCATGCGGGAAGGTTAAAGATCCCGCCTGAAAACACCAGCTGAAAGATCAGCACAAAAGGCATCACCGTCATGGCTGTGGTGGTGGTATGGGCAATCGCAGACACCAGCAGCGACAGCATGTCGGCAGCATAACTCATCAGGAACATCGAAATGCCAATGTCCACCATAAACCAGCGGGTGATTAACCCCTCCGAGGGAAATTTGACCTCCATTTTTTCCAGTACAAATAGGGTGAGGATCGTCTGGGCCAGGCAGAGCAATGCCTGATACAGCATATGGGACATCACGTAGGAAGTGATATGGAGTCCGGCCCGGTGCTCCCGCTTAAGCACATTCCGCTCCCGGCAAATCACCTGGATGGAGTTGAAGCATCCGTTCCAGATGCAGACACAGGTCAGGGCGAAGGCCCCCTTCAGGTCCCCCTCCATGGTCAGAAAGAAATCCTTCCGGATCACCATGGACACCATGGCGGCAATGAGTGCCGCCATGGGGAGCACCTTCCAGTCCGTCTGATAGACGAACATGCGCAAAAGCTTTCCTGTATAAATGATCACCTGGGCCCCGCGTCCTCTTCGGCGGTTTCTCCAATGTTCCCTGAAACTGGAGGCGGGGGTTTCAACCGTATTAAGCATGTTGCGTCACCTCCGAATACTTTTGAATAAACTCGTCCGCGCGGCCCTCTCCGCCTTCCTCCTGCCGGTTGATGGAAAGGACGATCTGTTCCATCTTTTCCTTGCCAAAGAACTGTCTTGCATCCTTGATGCTGCCAAAGAAGGCCAGCCGCCCGGTGCGATGGGTATCCTTGGCAAGAACGATCACATCATCGAACAGGTCAATGACCCGGTCCGGAGTATGGGTGATCACGATGACGATTTTCCCCTGGTCCGCAATTTTCCGCAGCTGTTCCATCAGTTCCCGCGCCATAACGCCGTCCAGGCCGGAATCCGGTTCGTCCAGAATAAACAGGGATGGATTCGATATAAACTCCATTGCAATGGAAAGCCGTTTTTTCTGGCCACCGGAAAGCTTGTCCACCAGGTTCCCCCTCACGGGACCCAGACCAAAGATCTTCATGACTTCCTCGACCCGCTCTTTCCGGTCCGCCCTGGAAACCATGGCAGGAAGCCTCATCACAGCGGAATCCATCAGGGTATGATACACCGTGTCCTTGCCCCGCATCAATTCCTGCTGTGGAACAAAGCCCACCTGATACATCATTTTCTTATACTCGCCGTATACGTCTCCGCCGTTCAGCGTCACCTTGGCCTTGGCCTTCTCATAACCGTTGACCGCGTTCAGGAAGGTGGTTTTCCCTGCGCCGGAGCCGCCCAGCAGCAGCACCATATGTCCCGGCTGTATGGACATATGGATATCCCGCAGCAGATATTTTTTCTGGAAGAATTCCGTAGCAGTCCGCTCCTTCAGGTTTACGGTCAGACCCTCCCGCATGACAGAGGCTTCCTTCCCGTTCATCTCCGTCAGGGATTCAGACGATAGATCCTCCACCTTGACGCTTGGCTGGTATTTCTTATTCCAGCCCCAGATAATGGACGTGACAGAGCGAAGCAAGATCCACATCACCATCCAGCGGCGTCTGCGGCCATACACATTGATGATCCCCGCGTAGATACGGATCATATAAATGAAACGAACGATCTCAAGCGACAAGCTGAGAATATCAAACAGCAGCACAAGGCTCTCGAACGTGTCATAATCCATCCAAATGACAACCAGGTCCAGCACCGTCAGCAGGAAGGTGACCACGCTGGTAACGCGTCCTTCCGGTTCCCTGCCTGCGCAGCGGGCAAACATATACTCCCTCGCGCAGGGAATCAGCGCATACCAGCTTGGAATTCCGGATTTTTTAAACATGCCCCACAGGCCGAAGATCAGGAGAATGGTCATGATCACCTGCACCCAATCCACGCTGTCAAACAGCAGGGTCAGGAGCGACGGCAGAACCACCATTTCATTCAGGTCGATCGGAATCATCTTGTTTACCCTTTCTGTCAGTTGCAAAGACATTCTTGACGGAATTGTTTCACACGATCAGCCGTTCTGATTGTCTTTGGATCCTGTGTGCTGTTCCAGCAGAACGATGGTCAGGTTGTTCATCCCCAGGGAATACGTGTATCTTGCCTCGTCCGCCATGCCAAGGACCAGGCGGATGCCCAGGGCATCCGGACGGCCCTCCTCCGGCACATAGTGAACAGGATCAAAAGCCCTGCAATTGTCCCTGAAACGCAGTACCCATTTGCCTGCCTTGTGCTGAATCCGCACCGAAAGACGGTTTTCACGTTTTTCCGTAAAGCCGTGTGTAACGGTGTTGGAGGCCATCTCCTCCACACACAGGGAAATCCGGCTGGCAAACAGACCGTCCCTTCCATGTTCCAGACAAAATTGCCCCGCATCCCTGGCCGCCTGGATGGCGTCCGAAAGGGACTGGACCTCCCGCTCCAGCAATTCATTCGGTGAAACGCCAAACGATTCCCGCAAAAGCAGGAAGGGAGATATGTCCTTGGCCAGGTTTTTGCGGGCCCTATCAACGAACAGGCAGATAAACAGCAGCGTCAGTGTTTCCCCTGCCACAAAATTCAGCCAGATGCCCGTCGGGCCGAAAGCGTTTCCAAGGATCACTGCCGCCAAAATCGGCAGCACAGCCCCTTCCAGCAGGGAAAGGATCTCGATCAGCAGGATGCGCCCGGTCCCCTGGTATATATTTCTCAATGCATTGTTCAGACAGCAGGGGATCACCCCAAGGCTAAACAGGCGAACGGCAAGGATGGCCATATCCCGGGTCGTCCCTTCCTTTGGCATAAAAACCGATACCGCCGCAGGCGCAAAAATCATCAGGATCACAAGAACCGCTGCCCCCAGGATCAGTCCGTACCGGACCATGTTTTTCAGCAGCGTCTGAAGGCCATTCCGGTCTTCCTCGTGAAAAAGGACACCGCTCAGTGTCAGCGAAACCCCGCCAACCCCTGTACTGACGCAGTTGCTTGCGTTGCCGATGGCGCTGGCCACCGTGTAAGCCGCCACGGCCGCGGCGCCGCCACTGGATCGGATCAGCATCCGGTTAAGCACCGCAATCAGCACGATGGAAGCTGCCATCCCAAAGGCGGAAGGAAAACCGCCCTTGAGAAGCTCGACGATCTTTTTCCATTTGACGTCCCGCACGGAAAAACGAAGTACGCATTTGGGCGAAAGAAAATAGATCAGTCCGACCCCTACCGCAACATAATAACTCAGCGCGGAAGCCAGTCCCATCCCGAACATCCCGCCGTGAAAAACCAGCACGTTCAACAGGTCAAAGGCCACATCCGAAACCGTCATTCCCAGCACAGCCGCGATCAGAAGACCGCTGCGGCCGGCCATCTGCAGAAAAGGAACCAAAACCAACGCGCCCATACTGGCGGGGGCGCCAATGACAAAACCGGCCAGATAATCCGTCGTCTGATCATACAAGGCGCCCGACCAGCCTGCCCCCGCAGCCCAAGCGATAAATCCACGCAAAATCAGTACGGCGACCGTAAACACGACGGAAACCACAGCGGCGACCGCCAAAGCGGAGGAATACCCTTTGTTGGTCTCAGCCTGCGATCCGGCTCCAAGAGACTTGCTGCAAGCCACCTGGATTCCCGCGGAAAGCAAGCTTCCGAAAGCCCCGATCCCCAGCAGCACAGGGTTTGCAAGTCCGTAGGCCGTAATTGCGCCTTCCCCCAGGAAACGGTTGATCATCACGTTATCGATCAAAAGACACAATGAAACCGTCAGCGCTGACAGGGTCTGCGCAGCCAGCATTTGTTTGATCAGGCGACGAGTCATAATGCTTCCTTTCCAATCCACCTGTGCCGGAACGACTCCTGTTTCCGGCCCCGGATTCTGTCACTACCGCATTATTATAGTATAAAAAGGCGGCAATTTCATCACGTATTTTCATCTTTTTGTCCCAAATCTCCTGTAAAACAAAGAAAAGCTGCTGGAAAAGACGTTTTTCCTTTCTGAATGCGCCTCCCGTGCTTTCTTTCGATCCTTGCTCTCCTTTTCCCAAAATGCAAAAAAGTGATTGACAAAACAGATTTAAGATGGTAGAATGACTAAGCGTTTTGGAGGCCGCCAGTGCCTGTACGGAGAGATGGCCGAGCGGTTGAAGGCGCTGGTCTTGAAAACCAGTGATGCTGAAAGGCACCGGGGGTTCGAATCCCTCTCTCTCCGCCAATTTGACATCTTGGAGAAGTACCCAAGTGGCCGAAGGGGCTCCCCTGCTAAGGGAGTAGTGCTGTTAAAGGCAGCCCGGGTTCAAATCCCGGCTTCTCCGCCAAATCCCTGATTCTTGTAGAATCAGGGATTATTTTTATCAATTTAAACATTTTTCGGCTATTTTTATACAAATTTGGTTTGCAGTAAACGGTAATTACTGTAAACTACAAATTAAACAGATATATTTAGAATTTCAAAAGTATGCTCCTATTGCAGACCTAAAAAGAGGGGCTATTGCAGACCAATTGCAGACCAAATTTGTAAATAAATGGAATTGCTCTTTTCTCTTAAAAAAGAGGTCAACTTTCGATGCTGACCCTTTCTCTGAAGTTCTTTTCAGTTTTCACTTCTCAAACTGATTCCCAGTTTTCTTTTTTGATTCTGTCGGCTTTAAATTTTTTGACTGCATCTATCTTTTCTTTTAGCGGAACCTTGACATAGTTTTTCATGGTCGTTGAGTAACTCGAATGGCCTCCTACTTTGGCTATTACTCCTCCCTGGACTCCTGCAGCAGTAAGTGCTGAGAAATAATAATGCCTGCAAGTCTGAGGTGGGTATTCACGTACGTCTAACCTATGTATGTGTCCCTCCGATTCTACAGAATTCTCGAGATTTCTATGGAAGTCTTGAGACTTCGTCGCGTCCTGACACATTATCCCATATTTCCTGGGCGCGTTAAATGTATGGTTTTATCTACCGCTTACCTCACAACTGTAAAACGGCCGAAGAGAGTAGCGTATGGTACCCTCTCCGGCCTGTTTTGCTAGTTCTAATCGCTTATTACTCCATATTCAGAGCATACATGGCTTCTTCAAAGGTATACTGATGCTCATACAATTTGGTCAGCAGCGCGGAATACGGTAACGATTCATCCTGCTTTAGCTACTTCAGCGTTTCAACGGCGTTTGCCTTCCAATTGGCACCGCAGTTGGCCACAGCGTAGGCCGCTTCTTCCGGCGTAAACTGTACCGCCATCAGGAAGCCGGTCAATTCCCAGCACGATTTGGAACGCTGATCCAGAAGAAAACTGTCTTCATTCAGCGCGATACCTGTCTAGTTTTCCCCCGCAACTGTCCGCGTTACGTACCGACTCATCCCCCATTATACGCGTATCCATCCATCACCGGTTGTGTAACCAGCATTGTGTATTGCTTTTCCGCCTCACTCATTTGATTCAGAATGAATAAGCCGAAGGTTTTTGATGTAGAACTCTGTTCCGGCTGGATTGTTCTTTAACGAAAAATATAAACCTTGCCCAGTTGCTTCAACCCCATTAAGTACTCCTATAAGCTCAAAATGCTGCCAAGCGTTTCCATATTCAACAACCGCTTTACCAAAGTCAATTTGATTGTCTTTGGCGTTTGTATTTCTATGTGAAACAGAAATATTCGCTCCTGCCACATTCGATTTTAAATCAAAACACAAGGAATACTTGGCTCCTTCAGGCCCAGACAGAATCTCTCTTGAATGCCCGTCATCAAAGAAAAGAACCAGCCATCCTTCATCATCGTGGCCTGCCTTGGTTACTTTAATACCTTCTTCAGTCGCTTCCAAAGTAGGATCGCATCCTTTGTTGATCAGCTTGTAACCATCTATGCCATTTTCAGCACCCAACAACAAATTATTGTCATTCTCAGCAGGTGCCCATTCGGCTTCTTGGTTACCCTCAACCAGCATTAGGTTTTTTAGCATGATCTCAGTCCCTGAAGGATTGTCCTTCATGTTGAAATACAGCACCTGGGTAGACGCTTCCACTCCCAATACTGTGCCAGTCATCTTAAAATGCTGCCATACGTTCGCCTTTGTCAGAATGGCCTTTCCAAAGGTAATCTGATTATATTTTGCATTTAAATTCCTATGATCAATGGTAGCATTTGCGCCTTCTATGTTTGACATCATATCAAATGACAGTGTATATTCCGCACCAGGATTGCCTGAAAACAATTGCCTAGAAGAGCCATCATCAAATGAAAGCACAAACCATCCAGAATCATCATGACTCTTTTTTTTCAACCAAATACCATCTTCATATTCAGACAGTTCAAAATCACAACCTTTTTGTGTGACTTTAAAATGAGTCGTACCCTGATTGGTCCCAATCAAAAGATTCGGCTCGTTTTCAATTGCCGATGGTTTAGATATCGATTCTTCAATTACAGACTCTATTTGGGATGCGTCTATCTGTCTTGCTTCGGAATACGTTATGACTTGTTCTGAAGGCACTTCGGTCGGTATCAAAGCTGCGGCTTCCATCATTCTAGTATGATTTTCCAGAAATACCCCGCCTTGCAAAGACATGTATTCATCCGTAATAGATTGTGTATATGCAAGAAATTGGGCTGAGTCAAGTACTAAAAGATTGGCAGAATCCACATAGCCTGTCCGTAAAATATAATTCAATACATACTGTATGGAAGCTATGTCCCCCCCTTGATAATGTTCTGTGTTGACCCAGTATACTACGGTTTCATCTTCAAAGCCGCCAACAGGAATTTTCCTTTCCGGGTCTGCAAAAATCATCTTATTTCCCTGTAGTACAGCCAGACTTCCAATCGTATCCGCAGATCCAAGCCCGATAATCGAAAGAATCATCATAAATGCAGCAAATAGGGCAACTCGTCTCTTAATGCACATATAACGTTCCTCCCATTTGAAATATGAATCGTTCTAAATCATAAAAGCCATACTGCCTATATCCTAGCAATAATCTCGTCACTAGTTTGCTTATAAATGCTTTATACCCCCCCGACTTGCCTTAAGTGTTATCCCTGAAAGGAAGAAGAAGAGCGGCATCTGGAATGAATAGATCCAATCACTCAGATTGTTTCTTGTTGAAACATGTCCAATAATCACAAAAGTAATTGCAATTGCTTTTGCATAATCAACCCAGCTCAAACGGAGCTTCACACATGCAGATTCAATATTTCCCATCTTTGCTTATCCCTTCAATCTGTACACGTCTTAACATAAATCGTCATCGAGTACCCCCCCGACTGTCGAAAAGTCTTTCAAAAGATGGAGCTTTATTAACCCTGTTTTTATACTCTGTTTAACACTCTCTTTAGGTATTATTTTAACGGTCGCCAAGCGGATATAACAACCTCTATTCAGGTCATTATAAAATTTTTCTCTTCCAGAATGTTTTATCGAAGGACGTTCCAACTGGTGATTTGCTTTAACTGCCTTATCCAAATCAACATCTTCAAGATGCATCCCTCATAGCTGAGAAATTCGCGCTGATAATGATCGTATAGCATTGACAAAATAAATAGCCTCCTGCAAGCAAGATAAAAAGCCTTTGTTTCGCCATACCTTCACAAATAAGTTTTACAACAGCGAATAGAAGTGCAGTATCAAGCATCCAAAACGGAATTGCAAAAACATAACCAAACATGGCCGCCCAGGAAACAGGGTATCCTCCGGTAACAGTTACTGAATCCCAACTGTATCGAGTCAATGCTGATCCAGAAAGGCCTCTATTCATAAGATACTGGGTCGTTGTGTCAACTTCAATCCCTAATACCTCTTGTATTTGCTCAAAAAATCTGTCAGGTTCAATAAATCCTTCCTCGACAATTTCCCTGTCTATCTCCCTGGTCAGATCTGCTTCCTGGCCAAGTGCACGATACATAAGAAAATCATATGCTGTATTCATGCAAATGTCAAGCATTTTTTTACATGACTTGGTAATCAGAACTTGACATGGTGCGGTAATCAGTATTTTACATGATTCGGTAACGAGATTTTTGCATTGGTTGGCAAGCAGTTTTTTACATCACTCGGTAAGCAGAAGTTTTACATGGTAGGTAATCGGAGACCAGTACGGCAACACCGCAATAGGTAGGTAATCAGTAACGGAAGGAACCTTCTTCACCTGAGCGGGAGAAAAGGGGTGTGCCCGCGCGGCAAAGGGGGAAGGTGGGAACGTCCTTCCCCCTTGAGAGCGCCTTTACGGGACAGCATTACAGGAGAGAGAATTGCAGGCTGCCCGTGGCTGGGTACAGCACTCCTCAACCGGAGAGATTATTTCTTCCTTCCTCTGGATTTCGCTCCATCTTCCTTCTCCGTCAGCAGAGCCGGGAATATGTGGGGATGCTTCAGCCGGTAGGATTCTCCGGTAAAGGAGAAACAGGTAGCATGCTGCAGGATTCGGTTCAGCAGGGCAGTGGTTAGGACAGGATCACCCATCATCTCTGCCCAATCTGCAATCTCCTTGTTGGTCGTAAAGATCAGGGAGGATGTTTCGTATGTGTCGCTGACAAAGGTGAAGAACCGGTTGGCTTGGGCCCGGGAGATCGGGGTATACCCGATTTCATCACAGATAATCAACTGGGCTTTCTTCAAGTTCTTAATCCGGAAGCCGGCTGCCCGGTCAGTTTCGCAGTTATCCAGAAGCTTAATCAGGTTCACCATCTTCTCAAAGCAGACCTTGTATCCGCAGTTATTTGCTTCCAGACCCAGGCCACAGGCGACCATCGTTTTGCCAAGGCCGGGAGGCCCGGCAAACATCAGATTGCCTTTGTTGTCCAGCCAATTCAGTTCCTTTAGCCGGTTCAGCTGAGCCTGGGTAATGCCGGACTCCAATTCCAGCGGGTTAAACATTTCCAATGGCTGGACATTCGGCGGAAAGTGAGCGGCAGCATAGTTACGTTTCCGGCGGCGGGCATTCCTCCCTTTGACCTCAGTCTCAAAGATGGAAAGCAGCAGTTGCTTGTAGGAAGCATTCCCTTGCTCGGCTGCTTCCAAAAGTTCCGGCAGCACCTTGGAAGAATGCCGCAGGCCAAAGGTGTCAAACAGTGCAGCCAGCCGGGAAATCGGAATCACGTTTGTGTCAATGGCCTTCAGTACTTCACGGTTCATGCTGTTTCCACCCCGGTTTTCACGACGCGATCCTGAAATGCTTTGGTGTAAACATCCATGGCCTTGTACTCTACGCCAGTGTGTGGGTAAGCAGAGCTTTCCTCACCCTTGGCTGTCGATTCGGCCTTCAGCGCTTCAAATACTGTCTGGAACTGGCTAAACCGGTAGCGGTAATGCTCACAACATTCCTACATGACCATGGACACAAAGGTTTTTGTGGGCGCCTGTTCATCCAGATACCTGTCAATGGCACGGAGCTGGTCGGCTACGTAGCGGGGATTCTCCTTCTTTACGCCGTTAATGAAGTGCTGGAAATCGTAACAGTTCCACTTATTCCGTAGTTTCTCCATGACTTCAATGTAACTTCCGCCTTCAGCTTTCCGGTGCTCGGGCAACTGGTTAAAGTTTCCTCTGACCTCGCTCGGGTTGTGACTGCAGATGAACTTCCTGTTCTCGTCAAAGATATGGATCTTGTTGCCGGTGACCATATATTTGACGACACTGTAGGCACAGCTCTGGGGGACGGAATACTTGCTCGCCTTGTATGTCAAATACGGCATGGAACCAATCTCGTAATTCTTGAGATTGCATCCGGTTTTGTCGTATACCGACGGTAGCAGAGGCGAAATTGCCTGTTTCTCCGCAGTCTCGAAGACAGCCACAGGAACATAGTAGGTGGCCTGGTGAATCCGTTTGTTCTTCCGCGGGAGCCATCCTGGCAGAGACCGCCAGCCATCGTCAATACAGGTAATATCCCGGGCACTGAAAAAGTTCTTTTTGACGAAGCCGACGGAGTTTTCAATGGGGCCCTTACTTTCCGGGTCAGCCTTCCTGCAGACGTACAGACTCAGTTCCTGTTCGGTGCAGAAATCCTCGAACACCATTGTCTTAATGACCTCACCGTAGGTCTCGCTGGAGATGAAAACAGCGTCCTGGTCAATGACCAACTGCCGGACTCTGCCGCCCAACCTGCAGAATGCCGTATAGATGGCAGTGCAGGCTTCTTCAGCACTGTATTTGTGGTCTTGAGCGTAGACAACAAGAAAGCGACTGTAACGCAGCAGAAGGCAGATGAAATGGATGGCCTGTTTCTTACTGAGTGTCTGCACACCGAAGTCAATAAGCATCTGTTCTCCGGGCGGTGTGTCAAACACATGGTTGTAGACCCGCTTACGGTCTGGATCCCGGGTAATCTGTCCACTTTCCTCAAGATGGTGAATGTAGTTCCGAAGTGTCTGCTCATTCCCTGGCAGGCTGTCGAACTGTCCGTTCTCGATGAACAGCTCCTCCAGAACGTCATACACCGACGACATGCAGTAATCCTTGTCCTCGTTACTTTCGAGGATCCTCAGGATGGCACTGCGAAATGGTTCTTCGTCAAAAGCTTTGTCTTTTGCCAGCTTTTCGCCGGGATTCTCCGGAACGACATCCATGGCGTAGTACTTGGCAATGGTTGGCCGACTGGGTAGATTGATGCCGAGGTTTTTGTAATGCAAGATAATATGTGCCTGGGTGAGCCCTTGCAGTTTCAGATCTTGAATCTCCTGCATCGTGGTCTTTGTCAGCATTCTCTCTTTCCTCCTCGTACGCTGATACCTCAGTATACAAGATGGAGCGCTGACTCCTCCTGTGGTTTTACTCACCACTGATGTAAAGATCTGCTTACTGGCCGGTGAAAATTCTGCTTACCATGTGATGTAAATTTCTCCTTACCGACTCATGTAAAAAACTGCTTACCGACCGATGTAAAAAAGTCCTTACCAAGTGATGGCAAAATCA
>CAMJUL010000055.1 GCA_946408995.1 uncultured Clostridia bacterium
CGATCGACGTAGAGGTGGTGCTGCACGGGAACACGAGCAGCGTGCCTTACGACGGCGCAGCGCATACGGTGACCGGGTACACGGTGGACAGCATCAGCAGCGCCCTGTACACGGAGAATGACTTTGCGCTGAAGAGCGGCAAGGAAGCGACAGCGACCCGGACAGACGCCGGGAAGACGATGATGGGTCTGACCGGGGACGACTTCGAGAACAAGAACGCGAACTTCGCGAATGTGACGTTCACGTACACGGACGGTTACCAGGAGATCACGCCGATCGACGTAGAGGTGGTGCTGCACGGGAACACGAGCAGCGTGCCTTACGACGGCGCAGCGCATACGGTGACCGGGTACACGGTGGACAGCATCAGCAGCGCCCTGTACACGGAGAATGACTTTGCGCTGAAGAGCGGCAAGGAAGCGACAGCGACCCGGACAGACGCCGGGAAGACGATGATGGGTCTGACCGGGGACGACTTCGAGAACAAGAACGCGAACTTCGCGAATGTGACGTTCACGTACACGGACGGCTACCAGGAGATCAAGCAGATCGACGTGACGGTGACCATCACCGGCCACCACAACACGACCGTCTACGACAGTAAGGAGCACAGCGTATCCGGCTACGACGTGGAGATCAGCAACCCGCTGTACAAGGAGAGCGACTTCACCTTCAGCGGGACGGCGGAGGCCAAGCGTACCGAAGAAGGCACAACGAACATGGGCATGGCTGCGGAGCAGTTTGTCAATACCAATCCGAACTTTGCCACGGTGACCTTCAACGTGACGGACGGCTACCAGACCATCACGCCGGTGGACGAAGTGGTGGTGACCATCACCGGACACTTCAACACCACGGAATACAATGGCAAGGAGCACAGCGTATCCGGCTACGAGGTGGAAATCAGCAACCCGCTGTACAAGGAGAGCGACTTCACCTTCAGCGGAACGGCAGAGGCGAAGCGGACCGACGCGGGCACCACGGACATGGGCCTGAAGCCGGAGCAGTTCGTTAACACGAATGGCAACTTCAAGAAGGTGACGTTCAACGTAACGGACGGCTACCAGACCATCGAACCCATCAACGCGACGGTGACCATCGTCGGCGCGAACAACACGACGGACTATGACGGGGAAGAGCACAAGGTCACCGGTTACACCGCGACCGCGAGCACGGACCTGTACGATGTCACGAAGGACTTCACCTTCAGCGGAACGGCGGAGGCGAAGCGGACCGACGCGGGCACCACGAACATGGGCCTGGCTGCGGATCAGTTCACCAATACCAATCCGAACTTCAAGAACGTTACCTTCAACGTGACCGACGGTTACCAGACTATCGATCCCATCGATGTAACTGTGACGATCGTTGGCAAGAACAACACCACGAACTACGACGGGGAAGCGCACTCTATTGACGGCTATACCGCTGCCTGTGAGAATGAGCTGTACAACGTCATCAAGGACTTCACCTTCAGCGGCACGGCGGTGGCGACGCGTACCGAAGCAGGCACCACGAACATGGGCCTGAAGCCGGAGCAGTTCACCAACACCAACCCGAACTTCAACAAGGTGACCTTCAACGTGACCGACGGTTACCAGACCATCAAGCCCATCGACGTGACGGTGACTATCACCGAACACAGCGATAAGGTGCCCTACGACGGCGTCGAGCACACCGTGAACGGGTACGACGTGGAGATCGGCAACCCGCTGTACAAGGAAGCGGACTTCACTTTCACCGGGAATGCCAGTATCAGCGGCACCAACGCCGGCAGCTACGACATGGCCCTGAAGCCCGAAGACTTTGTCAACAACAACGCCAACTTCGCGACCGTGACCTTTAACATTGTGGACGGTCAGCTTGTCATCACGCCTGTCGAGATCTGGATCGAGGCGGACGCCAAGACGAAGGTCTACGACAACGACGAGTCGACGGATCCCACGATGACGGCGACGGTGAGGGGCGTGCCTGCCAACGGCGCTGCGCCTAAATATCATCTGAGCCGCCACGAAGGGCAGGATGTAGGCAGCTATCGAATCCTTGTGACTGCGGAAGCGGAAGAGAACCCGAACTATATCCTCCATACGGAAATCAATTACTTTACGGTGACGCCTGCGGAGATCATCATCAAAGCCAACGACAAGACGAAGGCCTACGACAATGATCCTTCCACGGATCCGGCGCTGACTGCGACGGTGACCGGCGTGCCCGCCAAGGGTGTCGCGCCTGTGTACAGCCTGAGCCGCGAGGCCGGGCAGAACGTGGGGAACTACGCGATCACAGTGACGGCGGAAGAAGACAGTAACAAGAACTACACCGTGAAGAAGGAGAATGGGACCTTTACCATCACACCCATCGAAGTGACGGTGACCATCACCGAACACAGCGATGAGGTGGACTATGACGGCAAAGAGCATACCGTGACCGGGTACGATGTTACCAGCATCCAGATCAATGGGAAGGATACGACCCTCTACACGGCTGCGGACTTCCAGTTCAACGGCAATGCCAACGTGAGCGGCACCAACGCCGGCAGCTACGACATGACGCTGAAGCCAGGAGACTTCACGAACACCAACGACAACTTCTCCAAAGTGACGTTTGTGATCGTGGACGGGCAGCTGGTGATCGATCCGATCGATGTGACAGTAACGGTTGTTGGTAACAACAACACCGCGGCCTATGACGGGAAGGCGCACACCATTGACGGATACAACGCTGTTGCTGACAATGATCTGTATAACGTCATAACGGACTTCACCTTCAGCGGCACGGCGGTGGCGACGCGTACCGACGCGGGCACCACGAACATGGGCCTGAAGCCGGATCAGTTCACCAACACCAATCAGAACTTCAAGACCGTTACCTTCAACGTGACGGACGGCTACCAGACCATCGAACCCATCAACGTGACGGTGACCATCACCGAACACAGCGACGAAGTGGATTACGACGGCGAAGAGCACACGGTGACCGGATATGATGTGAAGATCAGCAACCCGCTGTATACGGAAGCGGACTTCACCTTCAGCGGCACCGACAGTGTGAGCGGTACCAACGCCGGCAGCTACGACATGGAGCTGAAGGCAGCGAACTTTGCCAACACCAATGTCAATTTTGCCAATGTGACCTTTGAGATCGTGGACGGGCAGCTTGTCATTAAGCCCATCGATGTAACGGTGACCATCACCGGCCACCACAACACGACCGTCTACGACAGTAAGGAGCACAGCGTATCCGGCTACGACGTGGAGATCAGCAACCCGCTGTACAAGGAGAGCGACTTCACCTTCAGCGGGACGGCGGAGGCCAAGCGTACCGAAGAAGGCACAACGAACATGGGCATGGCTGCGGAGCAGTTTGTCAATACCAATCCGAACTTTGCCACGGTGACCTTCAACGTGACGGACGGCTACCAGACCATCACGCCGGTGGACGAAGTGGTGGTGACCATCACCGGACACTTCAACACCACGGAATACAATGGCAAGGAGCACAGCGTATCCGGCTACGAGGTGGAAATCAGCAACCCGCTGTACAAGGAGAGCGACTTCACCTTCAGCGGAACGGCAGAGGCGAAGCGGACCGACGCGGGCACCACGGACATGGGCCTGAAGCCGGAGCAGTTCGTTAACACGAATGGCAACTTCAAGAAGGTGACGTTCAACGTAACGGACGGCTACCAGACCATCGAACCCATCAACGCGACGGTGACCATCGTCGGCGCGAACAACACGACGGACTATGACGGGGAAGAGCACAAGGTCACCGGTTACACCGCGACCGCGAGCACGGACCTGTACGATGTCACGAAGGACTTCACCTTCACCGGCACGGCGGAGGCGAAGCGGACCGACGCGGGCACCACGAACATGGGCCTGGCTGCAGACCAGTTCACCAACACCAATCAGAACTTCAAGACCGTTACCTTCAACGTGACCGACGGTTACCAGACCATCGATCCGATCGAAGTAACGGTGACCATCACCGGGAACAGCGGCAGCGGGAAGTACGAAGGAACCGAGAAGACCGTAACGGGTTACACGGTTTCCATCTCCGATCCGCTGTACACCGAGGCGGACTTCTCCTTCAGCGGCAGCGCGGAGGTGAAGGGCACCGATGCCGGCGCCTACCCCATGGGGCTGAAGAGCGCGGACTTCACGAACAACAATGAGAACTTCAGCAATGTGGAGTTCGTCATTGAGGACGGAAAGCTGGAGATCAGCAAGCGCGAAGTGACGCTGACAAGCGCGACGGCCAGCAAGGCGTACGACGGGACTGCCCTGACGAACGACACGGTCACCGTGACCGGCGACGGTTTCGCCGATGGCGAGGGCGCTTCGTTCAACGTGACGGGCAGCCAGACGCTGGTAGGCAGCAGCGCGAACGTGTTCACCTACACCCTGAACGACGGTACGAAGGCGGCCAACTACACGATCACCAAGACTGAAGGCGCCCTGACGGTGACGGACGAGGGTGTGGACGTGAACGACGTGGTCGGGAAGACGCACGAGGACAAGGAATATCACTACGGCGACACGATCACCTGGACCATCGAGGCCAAGAACATCTACGACGAAGCGAAGACGATCACTCTGACCGAGCAGGAAGGCGTGACGCTGGACAAGAGCGAGTTCAAGGATGTGCCGGCCGGAGAGACGGTGACGGCGACGGCGACCTACACGGTAACGCTTGAGGAGGTCGAGAGCGGCAGCTACAAGAACAAGGTAACGGTCTCCTATGAGGGTGGGATCACGCCGGAGCAGGAGGACGAGGTACCGGACATCACGCCGCGGGCGATCACCATCACGGCGGACAGCGACAGCAAGGTGTACGACGGCGAAGCGCTGACCAAGAACAGTTGGAAGCTGACCGACGGAACGCTTGCGGCAGGCGACAGCATCAAGAGTGTGACCGTGACGGGCAGCCAGACCCTGGTGGGCGAGAGCGAGAACGTGCCCTCTGACGCGAAGATCGTCAATACCGACGGCGAAGACGTGACCGATGGCTACAAGATCACCTACGTGAACGGAAAGCTGACGGTGACCGACGAAGGCGTGGACGTGGACGACGTGGTCGGGAAGACGCACGAGGACAAGGAATATCACTACGGCGACACGATCACCTGGACCATTGAGGCCAAGAACATCTACGACGAAGCGAAGACGATCACCCTGACCGAGCAGGAAGGCGTGACGCTGAAACAGAGCAAATTTGAAAATGTGCCGGCCGGCGAGACGGTGACCACGACGGCGACCTACACGGTAACGCTTGAGGAGGTCGAGAGCGGCAGCTACAAGAACAAGGTAACGGTCTCCTATGAGGGTGGGATCACGCCGGAGCAGGAGGACGAGGTACCGGACATCACGCCGCGGGCGATCACCATCACGGCGGACAGCGACAGCAAGGTGTACGACGGCGAAGCGCTGACCAAGAACAGTTGGAAGCTGACCGACGGAACGCTTGCGGCAGGCGACAGCATCAAGAGTGTGACCGTGACGGGCAGCCAGACCCTGGTGGGCGAGAGCGAGAACGTGCCCTCTGACGCGAAGATCGTCAATACCGACGGCGAAGACGTGACCGATGGCTACAAGATCACCTACGTGAACGGAAAGCTGACGGTGACCGACGAAGGCGTGGACGTGGACGACGTGGTCGGGAAGACGCACGAGGACAAGGAATATCACTACGGCGACACGATCACCTGGACCATTGAGGCCAAGAACATCTACGACGAAGCGAAGACGATCACCCTGACCGAGCAGGAAGGCGTGACGCTGAGTCAGAGCAAGTTTGAGAATGTTGCGGCCGGAGAGACGGTGACGGCGACAGCGACCTACACGGTGACGCTTGAGGCCGTCGAGAGCGGCAGCTACACGAACAAGGTAACGGTCTCCTATGACGGCGGGATCACGCCGGAGCAGGAGGACGAGGTACCGGACATCACGCCGCGGGCGATCACCATCACGGCGGACAGCGACAGCAAGGTGTACGACGGCGAAGCGCTGACCAAGAACAGTTGGAAGCTGACCGACGGAACGCTTGCGGCAGGCGACAGCATCAAGAGTGTGACCGTGACGGGCAGCCAGACCCTGGTGGGCGAGAGCGAGAACGTGCCCTCTGACGCGAAGATCGTCAATACCGACGGCGAAGACGTGACCGATGGCTACAAGATCACCTACGTGAACGGAAAGCTGACGGTGACCGACGAAGGCGTGGACGTGGACGACGTGGTCGGGAAGACGCACGAGGACAAGGAATATCACTACGGCGACACGATCACCTGGACCATTGAGGCCAAGAACATCTACGACGAAGCGAAGACGATCACCCTGACCGAGCAGGAAGGCGTGACGCTGAGTCAGAGCAAGTTTGAGAATGTTGCGGCCGGAGAGACGGTGACGGCGACAGCGACCTACACGGTGACGCTTGAGGCCGTCGAGAGCGGCAGCTACACGAACAAGGTAACGGTCTCCTATGACGGCGGGATCACGCCGGAGCAGGAGGACGAGGTACCGGACATCACGCCGCGGGCGATCACCATCACGGCGGACAGCGACAGCAAGGTGTACGACGGCGAAGCGCTGACCAAGAACAGTTGGAAGCTGACCGACGGAACGCTTGCGGCAGGCGACAGCATCAAGAGTGTGACCGTGACGGGCAGCCAGACCCTGGTGGGCGAGAGCGAGAACGTGCCCTCTGACGCGAAGATCGTCAATACCGACGGCGAAGACGTGACCGATGGCTACAAGATCACCTACGTGAACGGCAAGCTGACGGTAACGGACGAAGGCGTGGACGTGGACGACGTGGTCGGTAAGACGCACGAAGGCACGGAATACCACTACGGCGATACGATCACCTGGACCATCACGGCCAAGAACATCTATGACGAAGCGAAGACGATCACCCTGACCGAGCAGGAAGGCGTGACGCTGAAACAGAGCAAATTTGAAAATGTGCCGGCCGGCGAGACGGTGACCACGACGGCGACCTACACGGTAACGCTTGAGGAGGTCGAGAGCGGCAGCTACAAGAACAAGGTAACGGTCTCCTATGAGGGTGGGATCACGCCGGAGCAGGAGGACGAGGTACCGGACATCACGCCGCGGGCGATCACCATCACGGCGGACAGCGACAGCAAGGTGTACGACGGCGAAGCGCTGACCAAGAACAGTTGGAAGCTGACCGACGGAACGCTTGCGGCAGGCGACAGCATCAAGAGTGTGACCGTGACGGGCAGCCAGACCCTGGTGGGCGAGAGCGAGAACGTGCCCTCTGACGCGAAGATCGTCAATACCGACGGCGAAGACGTGACCGATGGCTACAAGATCACCTACGTGAACGGCAAGCTGACGGTAACGGACGGCACCGAGCCGGGCGGCGAGCCTGTGGAGGACAGCCTGGTTGTGACCAAGACGGCGGAAGACAGGGAGTATGAACCTGGCGAAACCGTCACCTTCACCGTCAAAGCGACGAACATTTACGCCGAAGCGAAGACCATCACCCTGACCGAGATCGACGGCGTGACCCTGGCGCAGAGCGTATTTGAGTCCGTTGCGGCCGGCGAAACCATCAGCACGACAGCAACCTATGTAATGACCGAGGCGGATATCCTGAAGGGCAGCTTTACCAACACCGTGACCGCGGCGATCGGGAACATCGAAAAGAGCGCGGACGCCACGGTGGAAGCCGCGGACCTGGACACCACGCTGACGGTGAACAAGAAGATCGTTGGCGCTCCCGCGGACGGGAAGGCCTACAAGCTGGGCGAGACCATCAAGTACAGCATCACGGTGACCAACGAAGGCAACGTGAGCTACAGCAACGTGAAGGTGGAAGACAAGGACACCGGCTTCACGGCGACGGTGGAAACCCTGGGCGTGGGCGAAAGCAAGATCTTTGAGACCAGCCACGAAGTGACCGAGGAAGACGTGCTGGCGGGCAGCTACACCAACACCGCGACCGCGAAGGCCGACCCGATCGACGACCCGAAGGATCCGGAGAACCCGAAGACGCCGGAAGGCAAGGACACCACCACCACCGGTGACGAGGACGACCCGGACGGCCCGAACCCGCCGATCGACGAGCCGAACGGCCACCTGACGGTGGAGAAGACCACCACCTCCAAGCCGGCGGAGGGCGACACCTACGCGCTGGGCGAGGAGATCACCTACAGCATCATTGCCAGGAACGACGGGAACCTGACGATCACCGACATCACGGTGACGGACGACCTGACCAAGGACACCTGGACCATCGCGGCGCTGAAGCCGGAGGAGACCAGGGAGTTCAAGGCGAGCCACACCGTGACGGAGGAGGACATCCTGGCGGGCAAGGTGGTGAACGAGGCGACAGCCAAGGGCACCAGCCCCGACCCGGACGAGCCCGACGTGCCTGTGACGCCCGGTGAGAAGGAAGACCCGACGGACGATCTGGACACCACGCTGACGGTGAACAAGAAGATCGTCGGCGCTCCCGCGGACGGAAAGGCCTACAAGCTGGGCGAGACCATCAAGTACAGCATCACGGTGACCAACGAAGGCAACGTGAGCTACAGCAACGTGAAGGTGGAAGACAAGGACACCGGCTTCACGGCGACGGTGGAAACCCTGGGCGTGGGCGAAAGCAAGATCTTTGAGACCAGCCACGAAGTGACCGAGGAAGACGTGCTGGCGGGCAGCTACACCAACACCGCGACCGCGAAGGCCGACCCGATCGACGACCCGAAGGATCCGGAGAACCCGAAGACGCCGGAAGGCAAGGACACCACCACCACCGGTGACGAGGACGACCCGGACGGCCCGAACCCGCCGATCGACGAGCCGAACGGCCACCTGACGGTGGAGAAGACCACGACCTCCAAGCCGGCGGAAGGCGACACCTACGCGCTGGGCGAGGAGATCACCTACAGCATCATTGCCAGGAACGACGGGAACCTGACGATCACCGACATCACGGTGACGGACGACCTGACCAAGGACACCTGGACCATCGCGGCGCTGAAGCCGGAGGAGACCAGGGAGTTCAAGGCGAGCCACACCGTGACGGAGGAGGACATCCTGGCGGGCAAGGTGGTGAACGAGGCGACAGCCAAGGGCACCAGCCCCGACCCGGACGAGCCCGACGTACCCGTGACGCCCGGTGAGAAGGAAGACCCGACGGACGAACCTAACGGCCACCTGACGGTGGAGAAGACCACCACCTCCAAGCCGGCGGAGGGCGACACCTACGCGCTGGGCGAGGAGATCACCTACAGCATCATTGCCAGGAACGACGGGAACCTGACGATCACCGACATCACGGTGACGGACGACCTGACCAAGGACACCTGGACCATCGCGGCGCTGAAGCCGGAGGAGACCAGGGAGTTCAAGGCGAGCCACACCGTGACGGAGGAGGACATCCTGGCGGGCAAGGTGGTGAACGAGGCGACAGCCAAGGGCACCAGCCCCGACCCGGACGAGCCCGACGTGCCCGTGACGCCCGGTGAGAAGGAAGACCCGACGGACGAACCCAACGGCCACCTGACGGTGGAGAAGACCACGACCTCCAAGCCGGCGGAAGGCGACACCTACGCGCTGGGCGAGGAGATCACCTACAGCATCATTGCCAGGAACGACGGGAACCTGACGATCACCGACATCACGGTGACGGACGACCTGACCAAGGACACCTGGACCATCGCGGCGCTGAAGCCGGAGGAGACCAGGGAGTTCAAGGCGAGCCACACCGTGACGGAGGAGGACATCCTGGCGGGCAAGGTGGTGAACGAGGCGACAGCCAAGGGCACCAGCCCCGACCCGGACAAGCCCGACGTACCCGTGACGCCCGGTGAGAAGGAAGACCCGACGGACGACCTGGACACCACGCTGACGGTGAACAAGAAGATCGTCGGCGCTCCCGCGGACGGGAAGGCCTACAAGCTGGGCGAGACCATCAACTATACCATCACGGTGACCAACGAAGGCAACGTGAGCTACAGCGGCGTGAAGGTGGAGGACAAGGACACCGGCTTTACCGCGGACATCGAGCACCTGGGCGTGGGCGAAAGCAAGACCTTTGAGACCAGCCACGAGGTGACCGAGGAAGACGTGCTGGCGGGCAGCTACACCAACACCGCGACCGCGAAGGCCGACCCGATCGACGACCCGAAGGATCCCAAGAATCCGAAGACGCCGGAGGGTGAAGACACCACCACCACCGGCGACGAGGACGATCCGGACGGCCCGAACCCGCCGATCGAGGAGCCCAACGGCCACCTGACGGTGGAGAAGACCACGACCTCCAAGCCGGCGGAAGGCGACACCTACGAGCTGGGCGAGGAGATCACCTACAGCATCACGGTCAGGAACGACGGGAACCTTACGATCACCGACATCACGGTGACCGACGAGGTGACCGGTGACGAATGGACCATCACGGCCCTGAAGCCGGAAGAGACCAAGGAATACACCGCGAGCCACAAGGTGACAGAGGATGACCTGCTTGCGGGCAAGGTGGTGAACGTAGCGACGGCGAAGGGCACCAGCCCCGACCCGGACAAGCCCGACGTGCCTGTGACGCCCGGTGAGAAGGAAGACCCGACGGAAGGCCTGGATACCACGCTGACGGTGAACAAGAAGATCGTTGGCGCTCCCGCGGACGGGAAGGCCTACAAGCTGGGCGAGACCATCAAGTACAGCATCACGGTGACCAACGAAGGCAACGTGAGCTACAGCAACGTGAAGGTGGAAGACAAGGACACCGGCTTCACGGCGACGGTGGAAACCCTGGGCGTGGGCGAAAGCAAGATCTTTGAGACCAGCCACGAAGTGACCGAGGAAGACGTGCTGGCGGGCAGCTACACCAACACCGCGACCGCGAAGGCCGACCCGATCGACGACCCGAAGGATCCCAAGAATCCGAAGACGCCGGAGGGCGAGGATACCACCACCACCGGCGACGAGGAAGACCCGGACGGCCCGAACGCGCCGATCGAGGAACCCAACGGCCATGTGACCATTGAGAAGACTACGGTCTCGGTCCCCGCGGAGGGCGACACCTACGCGCTGGGCGAGACGATCCGCTACCGGATCCTGGCGATCAATGACGGCAATCTGACGGTGACGGATCTTGAGGTGACGGACGAACTGACGGGCGACACCTGGACCCTGGCTTCCCTGGCCCCCGGCGCAGCCGAACCCTTTGAAGCCGAATACACGGTGACCGAGGACGACATCCTGGCCGGCAAGGTGGTGAACGTGGCGACGGCCACGGGCACCAGCCCCGATCCGGACGAGCCCGACGTACCCGTGACGCCCGGCGAGAAGGAAGACCCGACGGACGAGCCCAACGGCCACCTGACGGTCTACAAGGCGACGGATTCCAGGCCCGCCAACGGGAAAACCTACGGCCTGGATGAGAAGATTACCTACCGGATCACGGTGGTCAATGATGGCAACCTGACGATCACCGGCATCACCGTGAACGACGAACTGACCGGGGATACCTGGACCATCGAAAGCCTGGCCCCCGGCACTGCCAAGCGCTTCGCTGCCGAATACACGGTGACGGAGGACGACATCCTGGCCGGCAAGGTACTGAACGTGGCGACGGCCACGGGTACCAGCCCGGATCCGGACCAGCCCGATGTGCCCGTGACACCCGGCGCGAAGGAAGACCCGACCGATCAGCCTGACGGAAATGCCGTCATCACCAAGGAAGTTGCCTCCCTGCCTGCCAACGGCCTGTACTACACGGCGGGAGAGCGGGTACGGTACCGTGTCACGGTCCGGAACGAAGGAAACGTGACCCTGAAGAGCATCAACCTGTTGGACGAACTGACCGGCGACCGGTGGTATATCGATACCCTGGCCCCGGGCGAGGAGGAAACCTTCCGGACAGAGTACATCGTCAGCTTTGAGGATGTCCTGAACGGTATGGTCACCAACGTTGTTTCCGGCTTCGGATACGGACCGGTCGATCATCCCACCGTTGTTCCCGGCATCGTCAGTGTGGACGCCGGTATGGACGCGGTGAAGGGTGTCGGCGGCGCCGGACTCTGCTTCGAATAAGCCAGGACAAGCTTCGCGCGGCTCCGGTCTGCCCGAAAGGGCAGACCGACCGCTGCGGAGGACGGACCGGAAAACAGGAGGGACCGGAAATGAAGAGAATCCTTGCGATCCTTGGGATCGGAATACTGCTGATGACCACCTCCGCCGGGCTGGCCGAACAGCCCTGGACGGGGATCACCGTCGCGTCGACCACAGCGATGCGGGGAGCGTTCTTTGGCGAATTATTCGGCGGAACGACCGCGGACCTGGAAGTGCGCGCGCTTCTCCATGGCGCCGAGACCGTCCGTGTGACGGCCTCGGCCGTGGACAGCCTGATGTATCAATTCAATACCGACGCTATGGCCGGGGTCTCCTCCGCGGAGACCGCCCTGGGGACCGAGTACACCTTTACCCTGCGGGACGGCCTGAAATGGAGCGACGGAAGCCCCCTGACCGCGCGGGATTACGTATTCAGCGTCCTTATGCAGTCGAGCCCGGCCCTGGAGCCGCTGGGGGCCTATCTGGATACCTACGACAGACTTGTCGGCTGGGAGGCGTACGCCAGCGGAGCATCGGACACCTTTTCCGGCGTCCGGCTGCTGGACGACCGCCGGTTCAGCCTGACCATTGACAAGGCGTACCTGCCGGATTTCTTCGAGCTGGCGGACGTCTGCGTGTTCCCCTGCCCGGCGGCGGTCTGCGCCCCCCAATGCGAGGTGACGGACACAGGAGCCGGCGCGGCCCTTGCCGGGGCCTGGACAGCGGAAACCGTAACGAACTATGTGGCCCATCCCGCTTTGGTTTCCGGCCCGTATAGGCTGGACTCCTTTGACGCGGAGCAGGGCATAGCACAATTCTCCGCAAACCCGTATTACTGCGGGAAAGCACCGAACATCGCATCCCTGCGCTTTGTGACGGTTTCCAACGGGGAGATCGCCGCAAGGATGGCGGAGGGCACGGTGGATGTCTTTGTGGCCGGAACGGACATGGAGACGATCCGCAGCCTGAACGCCCTTAACCTGAACCGGGCCGAGCATGACCGGAGGGGACTGGCCTTCCTTGCCCTCAACTGCGCGGAAGGACCGTGTACGGACGTGAACGTGCGCAAAGCCATTGCCTGCTGCATCGACAGGGACCAGCTGATCCGGGACTTCCTGGGCGGGCGGGGGCAGCGCGTCAACGGCTGGTACGGCATCGGCCAGTGGATGATCCCGGATACCGCGATGCTGCTGGAGCAATTGACCAGCTATAACGCCAACGCCTCCCGGGCCGCTTCCTTCCTGCGCAACAGCCGCTATACCCTGGATGAAAATGGCGCGGCGTATGCAGGGACCGGGATCCGGTATGCCCAGGGTCCAAACGGCCTTGAAAAGCTGGCCCTGACCTATTTCCGGACCATGGACAACCGCTGCGCCGCCCTGATCGGCGATATGCTGACCGCATACGGACAGCGGCTGGGCTTTGAGGTGGAGATCCGGGATGCGGACATGCGGACCGAAGCCGAACAGTATTACCGGACGGCGGAACGGGAATACGATGTGATGTTCCTTGCCACCAACTTCAGAATGGTGTACGACCCGGCGGACGAATTCTCCCTGACGGATGAGGCCCAGGGCTATCAGAACAAGAGCGGCCTTCGGGATGAAAAACTGTACAGCCTCGCTTTGGCGATGCGTGCGACCCCCGCCGGCAGGCGTGTGGAGTATCTGGAAAAGTTCATGGCCTTCCAGACGTACTTCAGCCAGGTGCTGCCAAGCGTTCCCCTGTATTCCAACCGGTATACAACGTATTGGAACAGCAGGGTGGCCAACTTCTATCCGGACCGGGCAGAAAACTGGCCGGAAGCCATCCTGACGGCGGTCCAGACGGGCAGATAAGGTTTTTTTAAGCCGAATCGGCCGTCAGGCCACAAAGATGATTGAAAAAAAAAGGAAAGTGTGGTAAATTGAAAAACACGCTTTCCTTTTTTTGTGGGGCAGCGGAACTTGCGCAAAGACCAGGGACAGAGGAGGAGCCGGATTTGATCGTCGCCGCGAAGAAAAAACGAATCGGGTTTGGCAGCCGGCTGTACAGACAGTATCTGAAAAGGCTGCTGGATATCGTTTTGTCCCTTACGGGGCTGGCTTTGCTGTGGTGGCTTTTCCTGATCCTGGCAGTCCTGATCCGCGTGGACGATCCGGGCCCTGCGTTTTTCCGCCAGAAACGAATGGGAAAGGGCAAAAAGCCCTTTGAGATCCTTAAGTTCAGGACGATGAAGGTGGACGCCCCGCGGGAATTGCCCACCCGGCTGATGACGGCCCAGACCGAAAGGTATACCACAAGGCTTGGACGGTTCCTGAGGAAAAGCAGCCTGGACGAGCTGCCCCAGCTGTGGAATATCCTGAAGGGGGAGATGAGCTTTGTAGGGCCGAGGCCCGTGCTCTGGAACGAATTTGAGCTTTTCCGCCAGCGGGACCGGTACGGGGCCAACGATGTTACCCCCGGGCTGACGGGCCTGGCGCAGATCAACGGCCGGGATGAGCTGAGCGATGCGGAAAAGGCCCGCCTGGACGGGATTTACTGCGCGAACATCACCTTCCGGCAGGACCTGGAGTGCTTTTTGAGGACTTTTGGCATCGTCATCGAAGGGAAGGGCATCCTGGAAGCGGGGGAGAACCAGCCTCAATAAAAAGGGACTTATGCATATCGTAATGATCAACGTGGTCAGCGGAACCGGCGGAACCGGCAGGATCTGTACGGATCTTGCTGACCTTTTGCATGCTTCAGGGCATCGCTGCACGGTGTTTTATGGCCGGGAAACGGTGCCGGACCGCTACGCGGACCTTTCCATACGGGTGGGCGGCCCATTGGGGGTGAAGACGCACGCTCTTCTTGCCAGGATGACCGACAGCGCCGGATGGCACAGCAAAACGGCCACCCGGCACATGATCCGCCAGATCGAGGCCCTCAGACCGGACGTGATCCACCTGCATAATCTGCACGGCTATTACCTGGACTGCGAGACGCTTTTTGAATACCTGAAGGGCGCGGGGATCCCCGTGGTCTGGACGCTGCACGACTGCTGGCCTTTTACCGGGCACTGCGCGCATTATGATTACCGGGGATGCACCCGGTGGCAGACGGGCTGTGAGGATTGTCCGGCGAAGCGGGATTATCCAGCCAGTCTGTTTCTTGACCGGTCAAAGGCCCATTATGTAAAGAAAAAAGCGCTCTTTACCGGGGTGGAGCACCTGACGCTGGCCGCGGTCTCCGATTGGATGAAGGATCAGGCGGCGCGTTCCTTCCTGAAGGACTACCCCATCACGAGGATCTACAATGGGGTGGACAGGCGTTTCTTCCATCCGGACCCGGGGGACGAGCGGCAAGTGCTTGGCATCGGACAAAGAAAAATGTTCCTGGGGCTGGCCGCCCCCTGGACGAAGCGGAAAGGATTCGATTTCTTTATCCGCCTGGCGGGTCAGCTGCGGGAGGATGAAGTGATCGTCATGGCCGGCCTCGGGAAGGATCAGATTGCCAGGATGCCCAAGGGAATTATCGGGCTTGAGCGTATTTTGGATCCCGCGCGGCTCGCGCGGCTCTATTCTGCGGCGGACGTGGTGCTGAACCCCTCCTTTGAGGAATCGTTTGGCATGGTGACCGCGGAGGCGCTTGCCTGCGGGACCCCCGTGATCGTGCAGAATACGACCGCATCGCCGGAAATGGTGGACGAGACCTGCGGCCGGGTTTTGCAAAGAGGGGACCTGGAAGGCCTGAGGGGGGCGGTGGACGACCTGCTGCGGCAGGCGATCCCTCAGGAAGCCTGCCTGAAGCGGGCAGAGCGGTTTGACAGGGAAAGGAACGGACAGCGCTACCTGGACCTGTATCGGCAGTGCGCCGCACGCAAAAAACGCTCCGCGGATTAACGCGGAGCGCTTTTTGCGTGCGGGAGGAAACTCAGCCGGCATTCCTGCCGATGGTCGCCTTGATCCTGCGGACGCCGGCAGAAGAGGATTCTTCCTTCTGGATCTTGAAGGACACAAGATCCCCGGTGTTGGAGGCGTGGGGGCCGCCGCAGATCTCCTTGGAGAAGCTGCCCATGGTATAAACCTTGACACGCTCCCCGTACTTGCTCTCAAACAGGCCCATGGCGCCGGAAGCCTTTGCTTCTTCCAGGGACATTTCCTCCAGAGTCACGGGGACCTTGGCCTGAATGGCCTCATTGACCAGCTTTTCGACTTCGGCAAGCTCTTCCTTGGTCATTTTGCGGCCAAAGGTAAAGTCGAACCGGAGGCGTTCCGCGGTGATGTTGCTTCCGTTCTGATGGACTTCGTTGCCCAGCACTTTCCGGAGGGCGGCATGCAGGAGGTGGGTGGCGGTGTGCAGGCACGCGGTCTGTTCGCTGCTGTCCGCCAGGCCGCCCTTGAAGCGCTGCTCAGCGCCGGCATGGCTGGTTTCCTGATGCTTCTTGAAACGCTCTGCGAAGTCATTCTGGTCCACAGTCAGGCCGTGCTCCGCGCAGAGCTCCATGGTCATTTCGATGGGGAAGCCATAGGTGTCGTACAGCTTGAAGGCGTTGCGGCCGTCCAGCTTGTTCAGCCCCTCCAGGAAGGCGCAGACTTCTTCAAGTACGGCGGCTTTGGCGCCTTCGCCGGCGCCATAGTCTTTCAGGGTCTGGATCAGGGGCTGCTGCTCGGGGGTGGGACGCAGCTGGGATGCGGTCGAAACGGCACATTCACGGGAGGCGGACTCGTCCTTGGTCTCAAGGGCGGTCTTCAGCGCGTTCAGCTGATCCTTGACGCGGTTGATGTTGCCAAGCACCTTTTCAAACTCGCGGATGCCCTGGGTGAGGGTCTTCTGGAAACGCTTTTCCTCCAGCAGAAGCTGCTCCAGGACAAAATCCTGATGCCGGGTCAGTTCGGGATATACGTCGTCATACTGGGCAATGATCACCTTGGCGATTTCGGCGGTGAAGCCTTCCTGCAGGCCCAGCTGCATGCCAAAGCGGACGGCGCGGCGGATGAGCCGGCGGAGGATATAGCCCTGATCCACGTTGCTGGGGGTCACGGCGCGGTCATCGCCCAGAATGAAAGTGGCGGTACGCATGTGATCGGCCACGATGCGGAATGCGCGGGTGGTCTCCTCATCTGAGCCATAGGTTTTGCCGGAGAGCTCGGCGATCTTGGCCAGGATCCCGGAGAACAGGTCGGTCTCATACACACTGTTCTTGCCGGTCAGGACGCAGATGGTCCGCTCCAGCCCCATACCGGTATCCACGTTTTTCTGCGCAAGGGGGAGGAAGGAACCGTCGGCCTGCTTGTTATACTGCATGAACACGTCGTTCCAGATCTCCAGATAAGCGCCGCATTTGCAGTCCGGGCCACACTTGGGGCCGCAGGGCTTCTTTACGATCATGAACATTTCCGTGTCCGGGCCGCAGGGACCGGTGACGCCGGCAGGACCCCACCAGTTGTGCTCCTTGGGAAGGAAGAACAGATGATCCTCCTTGACGCCGCAGGAACGCCAAAGGTCCGCCGCCTCGTCATCCCTGGGGCAGTCCTGATCCCCCGCGAAGACGGTGAAGGCCAGCTTGTCCTTATCAATGCCAAGATATTTTTCACTGGTCAGGAATTCCCAGCTCCAGGGGATCATTTCCTTTTTGAAATAGTCCCCAAGGCTCCAGTTGCCAAGCATCTCAAAGAACGTCAGGTGGCTCATGTCCCCGACTTCGTCAATGTCGCCCGTGCGGATGCATTTCTGCACGTCGGTCAAACGATGCCCGGACGGATGCTTTTGCCCCAGCAGGTAGGGGACCAGGGGGTGCATACCGGCGGTGGTAAAAAGCACCGTGGGGTCGTTTTCCGGAATAACGGAGGCGGAGGGGATCACGGCGTGTCCCTTCTCCTGGAAGAACTGCAGGAACAGGGAGCGCAGCTCTTTGGCGGTCATGGATCTCATAACGGCATTCTCCTTTTCATAAAAATATACGTCTGCCGTCCCGAAGACGAACAGACGCACAGGCTCGCGGTACCACTTCGATTGATCTTGAAAAAGATCCGCTCATGGGTGATAACGGTACCGCCGGGCTGCTTGATCGCAGCGCAGGCTCCCCGGCGGCATCCGGCCCGGGACGCGGTTCGGACTTTCACCGTCTCCGAATCGCTGTACCGCTTCCGATGGACCAGAACTCCGGTTCACAGCCAATGTTCAATTCCATGGTATTATAAAAAAAGGGCGGGGGATTGTCAAGGCAAGACTTTCGCTGACGCAGGGCGTACGCATGAAGCGGGCACTCGAAGGGCGTTCTGTACGCCCCTGTGCACTCCCTGCCTTTTGACGCGATGGGGAAAGGCCGTTCCAGGAAGGCCGCTTCCGAAGGGACAGGGGAAAAACGCTTTCGGGGGCGCAAGCTTTTTTTTTGAAGGGTATTGCATTTTGAAGCAAAAGGTGTTATCATCTCTACTGTTGAGCATTTGATTCTGTTGTGAAGGTTCTTCGCTCAACGCGTCCCAGACCTCTGGACGGTAAAGTCGAGGAAACTCCCCCGGAATCCTCCGGGAAATCCTTTGGGGCATTAGCACAGTTGGTAGCGCGCTACATTCGCATTGTAGAGGTCAGCGGTTCGAATCCGCTATGCTCCACCACAATCCCTCTTCCTTCATGGTCGAGGGATTTCTTTTTCTCCAAACGCTTTTCCTGAACAAAAAAAGGCGTTCTTTTTCCGGTTTAAAAGGGACGCAGCCGGCTCTTCTTCCGTACAGGAGGCGGAGGTCGTTGATATGAAAAATCGGGCTTTTATGCCAACCGCATCCTACGCAGCCGTGCAGTTTTTCTTCTGGTTTGCCTACGGCACGGCGCTCGCCTATGCCAGCCCCTATCTGCTGGCCTGCGGGCTGACGAACACGGCGATCGGCCTTATCAATGCCGCGGCCTGCGCGCTGTCTATCCTGATCCAGCCGGCGCTGGCCGCCTATGCGGACCTTGAGAATAGTCCTTCGCTGAAACGGATCCTGACCGTGCTGCTGGTCGTTATGCTGTTTTTCAATCTGCTTCTGATCCTGACCGCCGGGAAAAACGGGGCGGTCAGCGGCCTGCTGCTTGGGACAGTCATTTTGGGGATCCAGGTATGTCTCCCGTTTGTGAACGCCCTGGCCACAGAAAGCATGAACGCGGGGGTCCCGCTGAACTTCGGGATCGCACGCGGCTTTGGCTCCATTGGGTACGCGGTCATGTCCGTAACCATGGGACAGCTGATCGCGCACAGGGGAGCGGAGATCCAGCCGGCCGCGCTGGGCTGCTTTTCCGTTTGCCTGCTGGTGTCCGTCCTCCTTTTTCCCTTCCGGAAGCGGCGGAAGGGCACGGGGGAGCCCCGTCGCGGCCGGGGTTCCTTAAAGGCCTTTGTCCGGCGCTATCGCGCGTTCTGCGTTGTGCTGGGCGGCTTTGTGCTGGTTTATGTCAGCCATGTTCTGATCAATAACTATATCTATCAGATCGTGGTGGACAAGGGCGGCGACAGCGGTCACATGGGAACGGCGATGGCGCTGGCAGGACTGGTCGAGGTCATCCCGATGTTTGTCTTCCCGCGGATGCTCAGGGTTCGCGGGAGCGGCTTTTGGGCCAGGCTGTCGGGAATATTCTTTACGCTCAAGGCGCTGGGCACCTTGCTGGCCCCCTCTATGGGGGCGCTGTATCTGGTACAGCTCCTCCAGCCGATGGGCTGGGGACTCCTGACCGTCGCATCGGTCTATTATGTGAATGAACGCATGCAGGAAGAGGACCGGATCAAGGGGCAGGCCTGCATGGCGATGACCCTCACAGTGGCAACCATTCTCGGGTCCTTGGGCGGCGGCTGGCTGATCGATACCGCGGGCGTCCGGGGAATGCTGATCGCTGCGGTCTTGTGCGGCGCCGCAGGAACGGGGATCGTGTACGCCGGGCGGACCTGACGGGGCTCCATCCAAACCAAAGAACGCCCGTAAAGCGTTTTGACAGACGACCCTCTGCTGCAATGCGCTGCGGCCGTCTGCGCGGCCCATTAGGCAAAAGGAGGCGAGACGTGAGAATCCGGAGCGGCGCCATCAATATGACCGAAGGGCCCATCCTTCGGAACGTGATGCTGTTCGCGCTCCCGCTGGTCATTGGGAGCGTTCTGCAGCAATTGTATACGACAGTGGATACCCTGGTGATCGGCGCCTGCTGCGGCACTACCTCCCTGGCGGCGGTCGGGACGAGCGCGCAGCCGGTGGAGGTGGTCCTGTGCGTTTTTCTGGGGATCGGTACGGGCGTATCCATCCTGATTTCCCAGGCCATCGGCGCCGGAAGCCTGCAAAGGGCCTGCGGACTTTGCAGGACTGCCTGCGCTTTTGTATGGATCTGCGGTGCGGCAGTGGGGCTGCTGGGCATCCTCGCGGCGCAGCCGATCCTGCGCTTCATGCAGGTTCCGGAAGATGCCATGGAGCTTGCGGTGTCCTATGTACGCATCGTTCTGGCCGGTTCCCTGGGCAATATCGGTTATAATATGAACGCGGGGATTCTGCGGGGAATGGGAAACAGCACGGCCTCTCTGTTCTTTCTGATGGTTTCCTGCGCCGTGAACGTGGTGCTGGACCTGACGCTGGTGGCGGGGCTGGGTATGGACGTCACCGGGGCGGCCCTGGCTACGTGTATTTCCGTCTATGTCAGCTGGATCGTCAGCATCGTCTATATCCGCAGACACTACCCGGAGCTGGGTTATCCGGTTTTCACCCTGAAGGCCTCCGGGAAGCAGCTGAAGGCGATCCTTCATATCGGTCTTCCCATCGGCCTGAACCATTCCCTGTACTCCCTTGGCCACATGGCCCTGCAGACGCTGGTCAACTCCCAGGGATCCCTCTTCATGGCGGGGCAGGCGGTGGCCGGGCGGATCACCGGGGTGGCCAATATCGCCGTGTCGGGCCTTTCCTCGGCGGCGACCACCTTTTCCGGTCAGAATTACGGGGCCGGGAGATATGACCGGCTGCGGCAGGGACACTGGCGGATCCCCATCGCCTCTGGGGTGATCACGCTCATGGGCGGAATACTGTTCCTGCTGCTGCGGACCCCACTGCTCAAAATCTTTACCCGGGATGAAACGGTGCTGATGTATGCGGACAGGTATGTTTCCGTGGTGCTGCTGGCCCAGTGGATGTTTGCGGTTTTCAATTCGATGATCTGTATTGTCAATGGCGTGGGATTGGTGCGCTATACGACGGTGATCAATCTGCTGATGCTTTGGGCAGTGCGCATTCCAAGCGCGTATTTGATCCGGGCCTGGTTTGACGGAACCTGGATCATGCTTTGCTTTCCGATCTCGTTTTTTTTCGGGATGTGCTGCATGATTGGCTACTACACGTTCTCCCGGAAGTGGAAGGAGATCCTTGGACGGCCTAATCCGGATGGAATGGTCTGAGGATAAAATGCCATCTGCCCTTCGGATCAAGGGCAGCATGTTTTAGATCACACTGCTTTTCCGGATTGGGGAAGGCTCTTTAAACCGAGCCCGCGGACAGCGGGGAGAAGGGGGAGGAAAATGAGAACGCGGAAATTGGGAAAAACGAACCTTTGGGTCAGCGAGGTTGGATTTGGCGGAGAGTGGCTGGAAAGACATCCGGAAGCGCATTCGATCCGGCTGATCCGGCACGCGCATGAAAAAGGGATCAATATCATCGATTGCTGGATGCCGGATCCAAAGTCCAGAGACATCATCGGAAAGGCCATCGCTGACTGCAGAGACGAGTGGATCGTTCAGGGACATATCGGCTCCACATGGCAGAAGGGGCAGTATGTCCGCACCCGTGATATGAAGGAAGTGATTCCGGCCTTTGAAGACCTGGTCCGCCGGATCGGCGGGGGCTATATTGACTTGGGAATGATCCATTATGTCGATTCTCAGGAGGATTGGAACACATGCATGGGCACATCCTACATCGATTATGTGCGGGAACTGTATGAAAAAGGGATCATCCGGCACATCGGATTGAGCACCCATAATCCGCGCATCGCGAAAATGGCGGCGGAAACGGACTTCATTGAAATGATCCTTTTCAGCATCAATCCGGCGTTTGACATGAAACCGGCCAGCGAAGATCTGATGACTATGTTCGGGGATTATGACGAGGGGCTGAAGGGAATCGATCCGGACAGGGAAACCCTCTACCGACTGTGTGAAACCAGGGATGTGGGGATCACGGTGATGAAGGGCTTCTTTGGCGGGGCCCTGCTTGATGAAAAACGCTCCCCCTTTGGCGTGGCCTTCACCCCGGCGCAGCTGATCCACTATGCCCTGACCCGGCCGGCAGTCTGCTCCATCCTGTGCGGATATGACACGATCGAGCAGATCGATCAGGCGGCGGCCTATGAAACCGCCTCTCCGGAGGAAAAGGACTACGCATCCGTCATTGCCTCCGCCCCGCTTCATTCCTACGCCGGGCAGTGCACCTATTGCGGTCATTGTCAGCCGTGCCCGAGGGGGATCGATATCGCTATGGTCAACAAGCTGTATGATCTCGCCTTCCGGCAGCCGGAGCTTCCGGAAAGCATCCGCTCCCATTATGAGGGGCTTGGCGCAACCGCTTCTTCGTGCATCGGATGCCGGAAATGCGAGGCGCGGTGTCCCTTTCAGGTGCCCGTCGCAAAACGAATGGAGGGGGCCAAAAAGCTGTTTGGCGCGTGACCCCCAAGGTATTGTCCACCGGGATGGGACGGGGTCCGGACAAGGGAAAAACCGCCTTTCCGAAGGAATTGGTTCCGCTCCATAAAAAGCATAACACCTGCCAAGGACGCCGGGCGGAACGGGATCCAGTGATTGGTCCATGGGCATCTTCGTCAAGCGGCCGGACAGCAGCTGCTGTCCGGCCGAAAGGAACACGGTGATATTGCGGAAGAAGGATCGTTACACAAGAATTACACTAAACGGCAAAAGACGGGTCCGGCCTTGCAAGGCCGGACCCGTCTGATTTTCACCTGAAATCAGTCTGCATAGACGCCCAGGGATTTTGCGGTTTTCTTGAAATCCTCCCAAGAGCACTTCAGCCCCAGATCCGATGCGATCTCATAAACATCCTTTGTCGTTTCGGCCTTGGAGATCCGCTTTCCAAGCCTTTCAATGTTCTTTGAGAAGTCCAGGTATTGCTGGACATCCTTGGACTTGATGAGCTGCTGGAGTTCTTCGTAGAACTTTTTGGCGTCTTCTTGCAGCTGCTTGGCAGCCTTCTCGGCGTATTCGGGCGCCAGTTTGCGATTCTCCTGGAATTCGGCTTCCAGTTCCTTGGAGTATTTTGCGTATTCAGCCTCTGCAATCTTCAGCTGTTTTTCCGCGGTCATATACACTGCCACAGCGTCCAGATAGGTCTCTTCCGCTTGCTTTCTCGCATTGGCTGTTGCCTTTTCGATCTGGCCACCGATGTACTCCAGCGTTTCGGCGCCTTGCTTGAATTCTTCCTTGGTGCACTTCATGCCCAGTTCCTTGGCAAAATCATAGGCTTCGTCCACCGTTTTGATCCCCTTCGCCTTTTCGCCAAGTTCTTCCAGGTACTTGACAACACCGTCAAGACCCTTCATATCCTTGGGAGACAGCAAGTCCTTCAGCGCGGTTTCAATGTCGAATCCTTTCATGACAACCCCTCCATCTGTGTAGTTTTATGTGAACAAAACAACTGGATGTATTATATTCTATTCACTTCCTCCCGTCAAGGGACATTATGGGGTAACGCAGGGCGATCGCTTATTGCGAATAAGTTACAATAATATTACATTTCTATTACCAAAAGGAATATATAGGAAGGATGTCAAAGTAAAAGGACGAGGTGATTACT
>CAMJUL010000056.1 GCA_946408995.1 uncultured Clostridia bacterium
GTTTGGATTTTGGGTGAAATCACAACTTCCTGATTTTCCGCACCCATTCCATCTGGTCCGTTGATTTCAGGTGTTCCGTGATGCCTGCCGCAACTGCCATCTGCCGTGTCACCTGTTCCATCATGGCAACGGCCCGATCTTCTGCGTCTTCCAGATGCTTATACAAGGTTCCGGTCAGGATAAACTGTTCATAAAAGCCTGGATGTTCCTTTTCCAGATAATTCAGATGCAGTCTGCCCCATTTTCCGATTGGGTGCTGCTCCCTGGGCTCCAGGGTCAGGTTCGGATAGAGCATGCCGTCTGCTTCCAGGGTATAAGTGCCGCCGAGGTTTTCATAGATGCTTTTCATTTTGTTTCCCCTTTCATACCGTTCATCATTTTGGTGATCAATGCGATATCTTCCAGCAGTTCTTCCTTGGGATTCTCTCCCGGACTGAGCCGCTGAAGCTCCTTCAGGATACTTATCATGTGGACATTCATGGCTTTGAACATCCGCGGGTTCGGAGTGACAATAATATCCCGGTTCATACACTTCCGGTAGCAGTATTCCTGCTTCGGAAGCCCGGACAGGGCCACCGCCCGATTGAGCTGTTCATTTTCCTCCGGCGATACCCGGAACCCCACCGTGATGTTGCGGAACCGGTTATGCCGGTCTACGTTCTTAGCTGACATGTTCCATTTCCTCCATTCTTTCATTATCCAGCCGATCTGCCATATCTGCCTGCCGGGAAGGGAACAGGTGGGCATAGCGGTAGGTAATGTCAATACTTTCATGTCCTACCCGGTTTGCGATGGCGACGGCGCTGAACCCCATGTCGATCAACAGACTCACATGGCTGTGACGGATATCATGAATTCTGATGCGCTTGACGCCTGCCTCCTTCGCACCGCGATTCATTTCGTGGTAGAGGTAACTTTTGGAGATTGGGAAGATCCTTTCCGTCTTTTTGATGCCGTACAGCATTTTCAGGTACTCCTGCATCTCTTCGCTGAGGAATTTCGGCATCTTGATCGTTCGGACACTCTTTTTTGTTTTCGGTGTGGTGATATAGTCCTGCCCATGCAGCCTCTGATAGGATTTGTTGATCGTCACCGTGCTGTTCTGGAAGTCGAAGTCGCCAGGCGTCAGGGCCAGCATCTCTCCTTCCCGGATACCGCACCAGTACAGCATCTCAAAGGCGTAGAACGACACGGGCTTGTCCATCATGGCCACCGAAAACTTCTGATACTCCTCCTTTGTCCAGAATTTCATTTCCTCACTTTCCTTGCTGCCGATGTATCCCACCTTGGATGCAGGATTGCTTTTCAGCCCATAGTGTCTTACTGCGTGATTCAGGATCGCTACCAGCTGGTTGTGGATGGCTTTCAGGTAGGTGGGGGAATAGGGCTGCTTCTTTTCATCCCGGTAGGCCAGAAGTTCATTTTGCCAGGCGATGATATCCTTGGTGTCGATCTCACTGATCATCCGTTTCCTGAAGCAAGGCAGCAGCTTGGTCCGGATCATATGCTCCTTGGAGAGCCATGTGTTTTCCTTCAGCCTGGGACGCATATCCCTTTCATAGAGCTCCAGGAAGGCCTCGAAGGTCATATCCAGATCTCCGGTTTTTTTCAGCTGGAAGGTGCGTTCCCATTCCTGAGCCTCCCGCTTGGTTGCAAAGCCTCGCTTGCATTTCTGCTTTTTCTCGCCCTTCCAATCGTGATACCGCACCATCACATACCAGGTTCCATTTTTCTCGTCTTTATGCGTTGACAATTGCGTTTTCCTCCTTTCTCTGAAGCTCCCCATAAAGCCTTTCCCTGAAATACTGCCGATTCACCCGTCCGGCAATAGTGATATACCCCTTTTCCTGAAGTTCAGTATTCAGTTGTTGAATCAGCTTGTATGCATAGGATTTTGACACCTCGAGCTCCTTTGCCACTTCTTCTGCTCTCATAAACTGCTTTGTCATTTCGATAACCCTTTCATGGAAATCATAATTAATCTTCTTTGCTTAATTTCGCATTAATTATACTAAGCACTTGAGCTTATGTCAACATGTTTGCCGCAAGAATAATTAAATATTTTTGCTAAATTGTTTCTTGACCCACTTAAACTGCTTTGTTATAATAATTTCATCGATTTAACGGGGTGATTTCTGATGGCAACAGGTGAACGCATCCGTTTTTTCCGTACTTTACGGGGGATGACACAGAAGTATCTGGGACTTATGCTGGGATTTCCGGATAATTCCGCCGATGTCCGGCTGGCGCAATATGAATCCGAGGACCGCACACCCAAGGCTGATCTGACCGCTCAAATGGCAGAAGCATTGGACATATCTCCCAAAGCGATCACCGTCCCGGACATAGACAACATGGACGGGCTGATGCACACGCTTTTTGCATTGGAAGATCGGAAATTGATCCGTATTCTGGACGCCGACGGATTGATCTGCCTCCGTGCTGATATTTTCGACGGCGGCACCAAAGCAGCCGATTTTGAGCAACGGCTCCGTACCTGGCAGGAGCAGTCTGCTAAGTTCAAAGCAGGCGAAATCACAAAAGAGGATTATGACCGCTGGCGGTATCACTATCCTGATTTCGATGACACCCGCATCCACGCCGCTGTCCCGCCGGAAGAACCGGTCAAGAGCAAACGCGGACGAAAACCCAAGGCAAAAGGATGACATGAAGAAAGCCCTCCGCTTGTGGAAGATTTCCTCCACAGCGAAGGGCTTTTCAAACAGGTTATATCACAGAGATTGATAACACGCTTCCGTTAATGCTGCCGCTGGCATCATCCGCAACCCCAAAGCCACCGGGAATTTTTCTATAATATCGGCTTCTGGAAATGTTATCATTTGGTTATCAGAGCCGTTTTTCCGAGGCTGCAAGTCCTTGAAAAATAAGGACTTTTTGAGCTCCGGTTCTTATTCCCACTCGATCGACGCCGGGGGCTTTGTGGTCACGTCCAGCAGGACGCGATTGACGTGGCGGACTTCGTTGACGATCCGCCTGGAGACCCTCGCAAGCACGTCATAGGGGATGCGGTACCAATCTGCGGTCATAAAATCGTCCGTAGTGACGCAGCGGATAGCCACCGCCCAGTCGTAGGTGCGCTCGTCCCCCATGACCCCCACGGAACGCATGTTGGTCAGCACCGTGAAATACTGGGAAACCTCGCTCTCCAGCCCTGCGTCGGCGATCTCGCGGCGAAGAATGGCATCCGCTTCCCGTACAAGGTCCGCCTTCTCCCGGGTGACCTCCCCGATGATGCGGATGGCCAGGCCCGGGCCTGGGAAGGGCTGGCGCCAGACCACCGGTGCGGGAAGTCCAAGCGTCGTCCCAAGGGCCCGGACCTCGTCCTTGAACAGCATGCGCAGCGGCTCGATCAGGCTGGTAAAGCCCAGCTCCTTCGGCAGCCCCCCCACATTGTGGTGGGATTTGATCACATTGCTGCCCAGCGTTCCCCCGGACTCGATGACGTCCGGATAAATGGTACCCTGGGCGAAGTGGTCCAGCCTGCCCAGCTTTTCGGCTTCCTCTTTGAACACCTCGATGAATTTTGCACCGATGATGCGGCGTTTGCTTTCCGGGTCCGTCACCCCCCGAAGGGCCTTCAGGAACCGCTCGGACGCGTCCACCGCGATCAGGTTCATGTCAAAATCCCGCTCAAAGGTGTCCCGGACCTGCTCAAATTCCCCTTTGCGCAAGAGCCCATGGTCCACAAAGACGCAGGTCAGCCTTTTGCCGATGGCCCTGGAAAGCAGGGCGGCCGCCACCGCACTGTCCACGCCGCCGGACAGGGCCAGAAGCACGGTGCCCTTTTCCCCCACTTCCTCCCGGATCCTGAGGACCTGCTCCCGGGCATAGTCTTCCATGCGCCAGCTTCCCCCAAAGTGACAAATGTCATACAGGAACCGTCTCAGCAGCGCCAGGCCGTTCCGGGTGTGGGTCACCTCCGGATGGAACTGGACTCCGTACAGGTTCCTTTCCCGGTCCTCCATGGCCGCTACCGGACAATTCACGGAGGAAGCGCCGACCCGGAAGCCCTCCGGCAGCTCCACCACCTGACAGGTGTGGCTCATCCAGCAGGCATTCTCCTCCTCAAAATCCGTCAGCAGAGTACTGCTTCTCTCCCGGCGGACCGGCACCAGGCCATACTCCCTTTTTTCCGTCACGGCCACCCTGCCGCCCAGAAGATGCCCCATCAATTGCATGCCATAGCAGATGCCCAGCACCGGAATTCCCAGGCGGAAAAGCTCCGGATCGCATTTGGGGGCGTTTTCGTCCGTCACGCTGGCGGGCCCGCCCGAAAGAATGATCCCCTTCGGGGACAGGGCCTTGATGTCCTTCAGGGAAGCCGTATAAGGCACCACCTGGCTGAACACGTTCAGGGACCGGACCCGTCTTGCGATCAGCTGGGTATACTGACCGCCGAAATCAATGATGACCGCTGTTTCCATGAATGCCCCTTTCTTACTGCGGAAGCGCTTCTTTTGCTTTTCCGACCACGCTGTCGTTGATCATATGGTGTGCAAGCTTCAATTCCAGGATCCGGGTTACGCTTTCGTCGATCCTGCTTTCCTCCAGATTGCCCACCCGCACGGCCATCAGGACCCCCCGTACGGCGGCGGACAAGTCCTTGGGCAGGAAGAGCATGTCACAGCCCGCCTGGATGGCGGCCACCGCGGCGTTGCCGGAGGTATAGTCGTTTGTAACGTACCGGTTTCTGAGGGAATCCGTCAGGATCACGCCGGTATACCCCAGTTCCTCCCGGAGGATGCCGGTCACAAGGGGTGCGGACAGGCATCCCGGCACATCCTTTTCCGTGGCGTCACAGGGGATCGCCGTCACCTGGATCATGCCCGCCCGGTTCCACACCGCGCTGTAAAAGGGGATCATCGCGCGGGACCGGATCTCCGGCAGCGTCTCCTCAATGCTTCCCCGTCCCAGACGGGTGCTGGCGTTCACGCTGCCGATTCCCGGGAAATGCTTGTACACCGGGATGATCCCGCCCTTCTCCAGACCCTGGCTGAACAGCAGCGCGCAGGCCCCTGCCCTGGAGGAATCTGCGGAGAAGGAACGGTCTCCGATCTCGCTGTTCCCCTCCGGGTCATACAGGTCCGCGTCCGGGGCCAGATCCAGGTTGAAGCCGTATTCCAAAAGGCGCGCCGCGGCCTCGCTTCCCCATTCCCCGGCATCCTCCTCGGTCATCAGGGCCGCAGGGGGGATCCGCTCCAGACCCACCTTGGTGGCCAGGGGCTGCACGCTCCCCCCCTCCTCGGCAATGCCCATGAAAAAGCCGATTCCCATGTGCTCCATGGACCAGGCGTAGGCCGCCCGGTTCATCTCCCGGAGCGCCTCCCCGGAGGTAATGTTCTGGCCGAACATAAACAGGCCTCCTACCGGGAAATGCGCCAGCGCCGACTCGAAGGAAGCCGTAAAGGAGCTGGTATAGGCGTCCCCGGTCAGCTGCTCCGGCGTCACAAAGAACATCTGGAACACCTTTTCCTCCAGCGTCATACCCCGCAGGATTACCTTGGCCGCCCCGGTCAGGCTGGTTTCCTCGTCCTGTCCGGTCACCCCAAAGTCCTCTGCCCGCCCCGGTGGGACCAGGCAGAGCATCAAAGCCATCACCGCCGAGGCAACAAAACAGACAAAGCGCATCAGCGTCCTGTCCTGTCCGGGACGCCGGGAAGACCGCGTCTCAAGTATACCGGATCTCATGCCGTTTTCCTCCCACATTTCCAAGCCGCGTCTTTCCCCAAAAAACGGAAAAGCGCGCCGTTTCATTATACACGCCCGGCGCGCGGCATACAACCAAAAAACCAAATTCGAACAGCTTTTCCCCCTGTCAGCCTTCCCCGGCGTCCCCCTCGTTCTCAAGTTTCTCCAAAAGGGAGCGGAGTTTCTCAAGGGACGCTTCCCTGTCCAGGCACCTTATGGGGATCAGGGCGTCCATGGTAAAATCCTCCATCATCTCCTCGGCCGTCCTTATCGGGACGAACAGTTCCCTGTAAGGGGCCCTCCGGGTATCGTAACGGGCTCCGCTGGGATAAATCAGCACCCCCGCTCCCTGGTAGGTTTCATAGCAGTAGGGCGGGATGCCCCCTTCCTTGAGAAAATACAGGGCACAGTGGTCCTCCCTGGCAAAGGAAAGAAGCCGGGCCAGGATCTCCCTGCGGTCCGCCATCGAATAGGGCTTGAGCATCTCCATCTGGTCCGTCATTTTCCCGGTGCGGACAAAGGCGAGCATGCCTTCCCAGCAGAAAATCATGCAGGTTTTCTGCCGCCGGGAATAAAAGTTTTTGACCCTGTCCCGCAGGATCGAAATGACCTCGTCCAATTCGGCAACGCTGAACGGAGACCTCTCCGCCAGCGCGGACCGGAACCCCCGGGCTGTCATGCCGTAAGGGATCATCTGGATCCCCAGGGCGGGTCTGAAGATCAGCATCTGACGGTCCTTTTCGTTCTGCCTGCAGGCCTGCATCAATTTCAGGTAATCCTCCCCGGTCTCCAGGCGGCCGAACCGGTACAAAGGCACGCAGTGAATGCCGGACACCTGCCGGCGGATCGTTTCAAAGGACCTGTCCTCCCCCCCGGACGCCTCCGCCCGGAACGGAAGAAAGGCTCCGTCCACCCAAATCAGGATCCGCGTTTCCTCCCCGGGGGTCCCGCAGAAGGCCGCGTTCCAGGTGTTGCCCTTTCTTTCCCGGTCCTCGGTCAGGAAGGCCGTTCCGGGAGCCTCCACAAGATACGCGTGATAGCGTTCCTCCGTCAGCAGGGTAATCAGGCCCCGCAGCACTTCCGAGCAGGACAGAAGCTCCGCCTCGGTCAGGTAATGGTCGATCCTGGCCCGGGGGGACCGCGCCAGAATATCGGCCGCCAGGGCAAAGGTCTCCTCCCCGGGGCATCCCAGCACGATCCATTCCGACGGCGTGTCCCCGGCTGGCTCCGCTTCCGTTCGTCCCTGGTATGGATCCCTGTGGTTTTCGATCATCTTCCCGTAAATGGTCCGGTAAAGCAGATAGCGGGAATACCCGTATTTTTCCACAAGCAGGGCCCGATTGAACCGGTCCGCCCAGGGAGCGCTGATCATAAAGGCTTCCTGAAGCAAAGCGTAATAGTCCCTGCAGCGCTGGTAGCTGCAGTTCCCGTTCAGGAAGCGGACAACCGTATTTTTGCTTTTATAACCCGTTTTTACGGCCAGGGCCGCGGCTGTCAGGCCCTTTTCCTTCATCCATGCCTCAAGGCAGCTTCCGAACCGTTCATCCATTCGGGGTTCCTCCGATGCGCTATGGGTCCTTTCCTTCATTCATCTTACTGCAACTTTCACAGGATTTCAAGCAGGTTTTACCCATTGTATTTTCCCTCTTTTTCCGGTATGCTTTATACAAATCAACTCCAAAACGACGGCCTCCGCGGCCCATTCTCTCCCCGTCCGTGGAGCGCCGCAGCCTACATTCCATCAATCAGGAGGGATCCGCCATGATCCAGGTTGCCATTATCGGTACAGGCAATATCTCCCATGCGCATATCCACGCCTATCTTCTGTTCCCGGACCGGGTCCGTATCGCCGCCCTGGTGGACATCATCCCCGGAAAGGCCCAGAAAGTCAAGGAAATGTACGGTCTGGACTGCGACGTCTATCTGGACCATCACGACGTGCTCGGCCGGGAGGACATCACCCTCCTGGACGTCTGCACGCCTCCCTACGTCCACGCCGGGATCTCCATCAACGGCATGAACGCCAAAAAGAACGTGCTGTGTGAAAAGCCCATGGCCCCCTCCCTGGCGGAATGCGATGAGATGCTCCGCGCCAGGGACAAGAACGGGGTCCGTCTATCCGTCATTGCCCAGAACCGGTTCCGCAAACCCATACGGGACCTGAAGGCCCTTTTGGATTCCGGCCTCGCCGGGCCGGTCCGCCATGCCACCGTGGACTCCTTCTGGTGGCGCGGGCATTGCTATTATGACCTGTGGTGGCGCGGCACCTGGGAGAAGGAAGGAGGCGGCTGCACCCTGAACCATGCGGTCCACCACATCGACATGCTGGGCTGGATGATGGGCCTGCCAAAGCGCGTCACCAGCGTCCTGGCCAACACCGCCCATGACAACGCCGAGGTGGAGGACCTGTCCATCTCCATTCTCGAATACCCCCGCGCCCTGGCCTCCCTGACCGCCTCCGTGGTGGACCACGGGGAAGAACAGACCCTGACCTTCCAGTGCGACCGGGCCAAAATCGCCGCGCCCTTTTCCTGCGTCGCCTCCATTTCCAAGCCCAACGGGTTCCCGGAAGGCAACGAGGCCCTGGAAAAGGAGATCGCCGCCTTCGCCGACGCCCTTCCCCCCATCCCTTATACCGGGCATGACGGGCAGATCGAGAACGTGCTTTTCGCCCTTGAAAATGGAACGGACGTCGCCATCGGGGGCGAGGACGGCCGGCGCACCATCGAGCTGATCACGGCCATTTACAAATCCGGATCCCTGAAAACCGCGGTCGATCTGCCCCTGGCAAAGGACGACCCTTTCTACACCCTGGAAGGCATTATGGCGCACGTCCCGCATTTTTACCAAAAGACCGCCTCCGCCCTGGAATTGGACGGCGGCCCCATCACCCTGGGCAGCGATTACAAAGCCAAATAAGAACGCAAGGAGGTTCCCGTATGAATCAGTCCGACGGCATGAACTACGCCCCCAAGGGCAAACCCAGGCCGGTGGTCAAACCGGGCGAATTCGTTTTTTCCGCCGCGCGTCTGGACCACGGACACATTTATGGCATGTGCAACGCCCTGACCGAGGCCGGGGCCACCCTGAAATATGTCTGGGATCCCGACCCCAAAAAGGTGGAGGCCTTCCTCAAGGCCTTTCCCCAGGCCGTCCCCGCCCAAAGCGAAGAACAGGTGCTTGAGGACACGGATACCCGCCTGATCGCAGCTGCCGCGGTCACCTCCCTGCGGGGGCCCTTCGGCGTCACGGTCATGGAGCACGGCAAGGACTATTTTACCGACAAGGCCCCCTTCACCACCCTCACCCAGCTGGAGAAGGCCCGGGAAACCGTCCGGCGGACCGGAAAAAAATACATGGTCTACTATTCCGAACGGCTGCATGTGGAGGGCGCCATCCTGGCCGGATACCTGGTGGACAGCGGGGAGATCGGAAGGGTCCTGAGCGTTTCCGGCTTTGGTCCTCACCGCCTCGGGGCCCCCGGCAGGCCGGCCTGGTTCTTTGAAAAAGAAAAATACGGCGGCATCCTCTGCGACATCGGGAGCCACCAGATCGAGCAGTATCTGTATTTCGCCGGGGAGGAGGACGCCGAGGTGTCCCTGGCCCGCATCGGCAACTACGCCCATCCCGAGTATCCCGAGCTGGACGATTTCGGGGACTGCTCCCTGACAGGCAAAAACGGCACCACCAATTATTTCCGGGTGGACTGGTTTACCCCGGACGGCCTGAGGACCTGGGGCGACGGACGGACGCTGATCCTTGGCACCGAGGGCTTTATCGAGATCCGCAAATACATCAACCTGGCCGCGGAGGCGACCGGGGGCAACCATGTGTTCCTGGTGAACGGAAAGGGCGAAAAATACTTTGACGCCACCGGCACCGTTGGCTATCCCTTCTTCGGCGCCCTGATCCTGGACTGTCTGGAACGCACCGAAAAGGCCATGACCCAGGCCCATGCCTTCAAGGCGGCCGAATTGTGCCTGAAGGCCCAGGAGCAGGCCATCGTCGTCTCCCCCCGTCCTTAAGATCGGTCCGTAAAGGAGGCTTTCCATGGCGTTTCTTCAGATCGACTGCAAGTCCGCTTCCCTCCAGCGCCGGGTGCATCTGAACGTGTTCCTGCCCTCGGACGTTCCCGGCGCGGCCGCGCCGTACCCTTCCCTTTACCTGCTGCACGGCATTTTCGGCAGCAGCGTCAGCTGGGTCACCTCCTCCTGCGTACAGCGCTACGCGGAGGAAAGAAAGCTCTGCGTCGTAATGCCGGACGGGGAAAACGGGTTCTACCTAGACCATCCGGAGACGCTGAACCTGTTTTCCTCCTGGGTGGGAAAGGAGCTGGTGGAGGTCACCCGCGCCATGCTCCCCCTCTCCCACAGACGGGAGGATACGTATCTCGGCGGCTTCTCCATGGGCGGGTACGGGGCGCTGCGCAACGGTTTATTGTATGCCGACACCTTTGGCGCGATCCTGGCCTTTTCCTCCGCCCTGATCCTTTCTGAGGTGGAGCGGAAGGCGGCGCAGGGTCCCGGCGCGGATCCCTCCTACATGCGGGCCATGTTCGGGAATCTTTCCCGCCTGACCGACACGGACCTGGATCCTGCTTTTCTGGCCCGGCGCCTTGTGGAGGACGGCCGGCCGCTGCCCCGGATGTACCTTTCCTGCGGGGAACAGGACAGTCTTCTGGAGGCCAACAGGGACTTTGCGCGCGCCCTTGAGCAAATGGGCGCGGACTTTACCTTCCGCACCGCTCCGGGCGGGCATGACTGGGACTTCTGGGAACAGGAGATCCGGTATGTCCTGCGCCAATGGCTTTGAGCGCGTCCACGAAAAAGAACGGGGTCCCTTTCGCGGCTCATCCGCTTAAGATCCCCGTTCTTTTTCGTCTCCGGTCCGTTTTGCAGGCGGCCTTTCTGTTACTTGGCAGGCAGGAAATCCTCCCGCATGGGGGTAAACACATCCAGAAGGATCCCTTCCTCCAGGCACAGGGTGCCGTGGGGCAGGCCGGAGGGCACCACGATGGAATCCCCGGGGCCAAGCAGGGTCTCCTCCCCCTCGATGCTGTAGGAAAAGCGGCCGCTGAGCACATAGCTCATCTGCGTGTGGGGATGCGTGTGGACCGCTCCCCTGGCGCCCTGACGGAAGGCCACCTCCACGGCCATGATTTGCTCATTGTAGGCCAGAATACGCCTTGTGACGCCCTCCCCCAGGTCGATCAGGGGGCTTTCGGAATGAATCACGGCTTGTCCTTTCATGGTCTGTCCTCCTGTATTCTCCGGGGCGCGCAGCCCCGTTTTTTCTTTGCATCCCGTTTCAGCCCCACAGCAGGGACAGGGACGGGACGATCTGCTTCTTTCTGGAGACCACGCCCTTCAGGAAACATTCGTTTTCCCTCACCCGGACGCCGAAGGCCTGCTCCAGGATCTGGCTGTCCCCGACGCTGAGCAGGAGGGTCCCCTCCCGCAAAACGTCTGTGATCATCAGCAGCATCATGTCATACCGGTTTCCTTCCCGGATCCGTTCCATTTCCCCAAGGAATTCCGCCTTCTTCTGCAGCATTTTCTCCGAATCGAGGCAGGTGACCTGGCTGATGCCCAGGGAATGCCCGCCGATATGGAATTCCTTGAAGTCCGTCAGCAGCACCTCCTTGGGCGGATGGCTGTCCGACGCGGAAACCGAAAAGATCTCCCTGCCCAGTTCCTCCGCCGAGATCCCGGCGATGCGGGCCATGCGCTGGGCCATGGACACGTCCCTGGCGGTGCAGGTGGGGGATTTGAAGATGACCGTATCCGAAAGGATCGCCGCACAGATGAGTCCCGCCAGCTTTTCGGAGGGCATCAGCCCCTTCTCCTGGTACATGGTGGCAATGATGGTGGCTGTGGAGCCGACCGGCTCGTTCCGGAAATAAATGGGGTTTCCGGTCTGAACGTCCGCCAGGCGGTGGTGGTCGATGATTTCCAGGATCTGGGCCTGTTCCAGGCCCGGCACAGACTGACTCAGCTCGTTATGGTCCACCAGGACCACTTGTTTGCGTCTGGGGCGCAAAAGATGCGCCCGGGACAGGGTCCCTGCCACCTTTCCCGCCGCGTCCACGATGGGATAGGAACGGTACCGGCTCTGCAGCACCTTTTCCCGCACGTCGTCCAGGTAATCCTCCAGATGGAAGACCACCAGGTCCTCTCCCCGCCGGCAAACCCTGCCCACCTGGGCCGAATGATAGATCAGCCGGGCGGCCTTGTACGCGTCGTAGGGGGTAGACAGGATCAGCGTGCCGGAATGCACGCTCCTCAGGGCCTCCGGATACTCCGCCTGGCAGAGGATGACGCAGGCGGCCCCGCCCTCCAGGGCGTCCCGGATCACCTGCTCCTGGTCTCCCACCAGGAGGACGGTGTCCTCGTCCAGGGGCAAAAGTCCCTTGCGCGTCTGGGGCAGGGCGATGCGCACGGTACCGGACACCGTGTCCCGCGTCGCGTCCTCCTCGTTGAGCACCCGCGCCTCCAGGGCGCTGAGCAGATTGAACACCGGGATGTCCTCAATGCGGGGATTGTCTATGGACCGGATGTCGAAATTGGCCACGTCCCCGGCGGAGAGCATGCCGTACAGCGTGCCGTCCTCGTTGGTCACGGGCAATTCCGCCACCCGGTCGTTTTTGAAGATCTCCCAGGCGTGGCTCAGCGTCACGCCCTTGTGGATGGCGGGCGGCGTGTCGTAGGCCAGGTCCCGCACCTGGGTGCGGACGTTGTAGAGCAGCAGCGGCTCCTCGAACCCGAACCGCTCCAGGATCATATGGGTCTCGTCGCTGACCGGGCCCAGCCTGGCCGCCCGGTATTGTCTCTCCCCCAGGGCGTTCTTCAGCGCGGCGTAAGCGATGGCCGCCACGATGGAATCGGTGTCTGGGTTCCGGTGCCCCGTAATGTATACCGGTTCTCTGCGCGTTTCCTCCATGGTTCTTCTCCTCCGTCCGCCGTTATCCGGGCGTGTTTTCTTTTGTCCCCAGGCGCGCCAAAGCGTCGCACCGGTCGTTCAGCGGATCTCCGGAATGGCCGGCCGCCTTGTACAAACGCAGTCTGTGCCCTCCCGCGAGGACCGCTTCCTCCAGGCGCTCCCAAAGATCCCGGTTCGCCACCGGTCCTGTGGTGGTGCGCCAGTCTTTTTTCTTCCAGCCCTCCAGCCATTTGTTCCAGCCGTTGACGGTGATGCTGGAATCCGAATGCAGCTCGATGTCGCAGGGCACCTTCAGGGCCTCCACCGCCCGGATCACCGCCGTCAGCTCCATGCGGTTGTTGGTGGTGCATTCCTCTCCGCCGTGCAGTTCCAGGGTGTGTTCCCCGTACATCAGCACGCAGCCCCAGCCCCCCGGGCCGGGATTGCCGGAACAGGCCCCGTCGGTATAGATGATCACATGCTTCAAGGGCACTCTCTTACCTCCATGTCCGTATCTATGGACCCTTGGAAAGCATATCCTTTCCGGGCCCGTTCGTCAAGGGGAAGAAAAACGTCCCTCCCTCCCCCCTCTTCGCTTCTTCCCATCCAGGCCCGGGTGTGCTACAATAAAAATCGAACCGGTTTTGACGTTTCTCCCGTTCAGAAAGGGGGCCCCGCCCATGACCAGCCTTTCCTTCGTCCAGGAAAGCACCCTGTTTGATTTCTTCACCGATCTCCACCGTCATCCCGAGACCGCTAAAGAGGAATTCCGCACCACCGAAAAGGTCCGCTCCCTTCTGAGCGCGCACGGCGTCCGTCTGCTGGATACCGGCCTTCCCACGGGCCTGATCGCCCAAATCGGCGGACACCGGCCTGGGCCCGTCCTGGCCCTGCGCTGCGACATGGACGCCCTGCCCGTGGCCGAGGATAGCGGCGTTCCCTATGCCTCGGAGGAAAAAGGGAAAATGCACGCCTGCGGCCACGACTTCCACACCACCGCGGTCCTGGGGGCAGCCCTGCTCCTCAAGGAGCGGGAGGATGCCCTCCATGGCACCGTCAAGGTGCTTTTCCAGCCCGGGGAGGAGATCAACTACGGCGCGGAGGTCTTCCTGGCCACAGGGCTCCTGGAGGATGTCCGGGAATACTACGCCATCCATACCTGTCCGGAACTGGAAAACGGCACCCTGGGCATCCGTCCGGGGCCGGTCATGGCCGCGCCGGACCGTTTTTCCGTCACCCTGCGGGGCCGTGGCGCCCACGGGGCCCAGCCCCAGAATGCCCTGGACCCCATGCCCGCCATGGCGGCCCTGATCGTGGGGATGCAGACCGTGGTCTCCCGCCGCATGAATCCCTTCGCCCCGGCGGTGGTCTCCGTCACCCATGCCGAGGCCGGCCGCACCTGGAACGTGATCCCCGACACCGCCTTCCTGGAGGGCACCGTCCGCACCATGACCCCTGCGGACCGGGACCTGGCGGAGGAATCCCTTCGCCAGATGGTCCTGCACACCGCCGCTTCCTACGGCTGCGAGGCGGATTTCAGATACCTGCGCCAGTCCGCTCCCCTCATCAATGACGAGGCCCTCGCCCGTTTTGCCGCGGAGACCGCCCGGGGCCTTGGTTTTGCCGTGCGTCCCCAGGACGATACCATGATCGGCGAGGATTTTGCCATCTACCTGGAGCGGCGGCCCGGCTGCTTTATCCGGGTGGGCACCGGCGGCGGCTGGCCCCTGCATCATCCCAAATTTCATGTGGACCCCGCCGCTCTTTTGCCCACGGCCCGGTATCTGGCCGTCCTGATCGAAAAACGCTTGTCTTCTCTCTCTGCCCCGGAGGGAAAGGGCTGAGCGCTCTTCCTTCCCATGCCGGTCTTTGATCCGTCCCTTTCCCGGCCCTGCTCTGGGCCGGGCTTTTTTTGCCTGTTCCGGAAAGGAAAGGCGCTCTTTCTCCGTTTACGATGGAAAACCGTCTATTACGATGTACGCCTTGATGTCCGCGGTGTCTCCTGGCAAGTCCTGGAAATCTGTCCGGGCCTGCCGGTTCCCGCCCGGCCATACTGCTGTTTTTTTCTGTTCCGGAGACGCCGCATATGCAGAACATCGTCCTTCCCGAGGGCCAGGCAGACCAGGAGGAGCGTCTGTCCCGGATGCTGAACCAATACGCGGAATCCCACAAGGGCTTTTCGTACAAAAGAAAGCGGTATGACCGCTCGATTCCGTTCCTCACCGAATACAGGTGCGACGCCAACCTGCTGTTTTGGGATATTCAGATCCCCGGCATGCTGGGCATGGAGGCCGCCAGGCGGATCCGGAAGAGGAACAGCCAGGTCATGATCCTCTTCATCACCGTGCTCACTCGGTACGCCATTGAAGACTATTCCGTCGGCGCGTTCGACGATATGCTCAAGCCTGTGCGCTATGAGCAGTTTTCCACCAAAATGGACCGGGTGTGCCGGGTGCCGGCCCATCAAAACACCTCCATGCCCCTGGAGGTGCGCACCAAGGAAGAAATCCTGCGCATCAGCGCGGACGACATGACGTTTGCCGAGGTTTCCAACCATGACGTGCTCATCCATACGGACAGAGAAATCCTCCGGCAATGGGGCAGTCTGAGAACCTATGAAGACAAGCCGGCCGCGGCGGCAAGCGGGATATGATATGCGACGTGAACGCGGCCCTGATCTCCGCCCTGGCAGCCGATTCCCCGGAACAGTCCTCCCCGTTTTTGTGCCAGGAGCGCAATTGTGTCGGCACGTCGTGCTTCCCTTTTTTGACGGTTTCGTCCGTGAAAACGATCAATCCATATGATTTTTCTTTGATCCATTCCAGGTGGGATTTCATGTACAGCATTACTTGCTCGACAGAATCAAACTTGTGCGGAACAAAGCCGGAATTGGGCGTCAGGCCCAGGTATACGCCGCAATAACAGGTCATCATCATACCTCCATTCCATATCATACAGGATCTTAGGGTTGTATTCAGCCTGCTTCTTTTCTTCCCTTGATTGTCTTCCCCAACGGAAAATCCCTTCTTGCAATCTTTCTCCGCCTCCTGTATAATGTGCGGGACCGATAACGAGGAGGGCCACGTGAGAACACTGTTTTTGAACGGCGTCACCCTGGAGGACAGCGAACTGAAAAGGCGGGATTTCCTGGTGGAAAACGGCGTGATCGCCGCCCAGGCGCCTTCCCTTTCCGCCGAAGGGGCGGACCGTGTATTGGATTTAAAGGGGCTTTGTGTTTTTCCCGGCTTCGTGGATGTGCACGTGCATCTGCGGGAGCCGGGTTTTTCTTATAAGGAGACCATCGCCACCGGATCCATGGCCTGCGCCGCGGGGGGCTACACCACCGTCTGCGCCATGCCAAACCTGGACCCCGTGCCGGATTCATTGGAAACCCTTTCCTTGGAGGAGGAGGCGATCCGCCGGGACGCGGTCATCCGGGTCCTCCCCTACGCCTCCATCACCCGGGGCCGCCTGGGCCGGGGGGAGATCGTGAACATGAAGGCGCTGTCCAACCGGGTCTGCGGCTTTTCCGATGACGGCACCGGCATCGTCACCGCCGAAACCATGGAACAGGCCATGCGGCAGTGCGTATCCTGCGGCTCCATCCTTTCCGCCCACTGCGAGGACGTTTCCCTGATCCCCAAAGGCGCCCCCATCCACGACGGGGCCTATGCCCGGTCCCACAATCTAAAGGGGATCCCCTCCGAATCCGAATGGGGGCCCATCCAAAGGGACATTGAATTGTGCCGGAAGACCCGCTGCCGCTACCACGTCTGCCATGTTTCCGCCCGGGAATCCATTGAGCTGATCCGGCAGGCCAAGGAAGAGGGGGTGAACATCTCCTGTGAGACCGCCCCCCATTACCTTTTATTGTGCGAGGAGGACCTGAAGGACGAGGGACGCTTCAAGATGAACCCGCCCCTGCGCGCAAGCGCGGACCGGGACGCCCTGGCCACGGCCTTTATCGACGGCACCGTGGACTGTCTGGCCACCGACCACGCCCCCCACAGCGCGGAGGAAAAAGCCCGGGGCCTTGCGGGCAGCGCCATGGGCATCGTGGGGATTGAAACGGCCTTTCCGCTGATCTACACCCACTTTGTGCGCACGGGCCGCATGTCCCTGCGCGCCCTGATCGACCGCATCTCCCTGACCCCCCGCAGGCGCTTTCAGCTGGACGGGGGCATCCAGCCGGGCCAAAGGTGCGAAATGGCCGTCTTTGCTTTGGACAGGGAATACGTCATCGACCCCGATGCCTTTTATTCCAAGGGCCGCGCCACCCCCTTCGCCGGGTGGAAGGTGCACGGCCTGTGGCAGATGACGGTGTGCGGGGACCGGATCATCGAAAACAGAAAGGGGGAGCGTCTTTGGAAATGACCCTCACCCGCTCGGAGCGCCTGGCTCCGGGCATCGTCCGCATGGTGTTTTCCGGCCCGGTGCCAAAGGAAATCCGGCCCGGGCAGTTCGCCCAGATCCTGGTAGAGCCCTTCTACCTGCGCCGGCCCATCAGCCTGTGCGACTGGACCAAAGACAGCGTAACCTTCGTGCTTAGGGAAATCGGCGAGGGCACAAAGGCCCTGGCCGGATGGACCCCCGGCCGGAGGGCCGACCTGCTTTTGCCCCTGGGAAACGGCTTTGACTGCTCCGCCGCGGGGGACAGGCCGCTGCTGGTCGGCGGCGGCGTAGGCCTTCCGCCCCTCATGGGGCTGTACAAGGCCCTGAGGGCCCTGGGGAAGACCCCCCAGGTGATCTGCGGTTTTTCCTCTGGGAAGGACGCCTTCCTGCTGGAGGACTTCCACGCCGCCGGGTGCGATCCCCTGGTATCCACCCTGGACGGCACGCTGGGCCTTAAGGGCCTGGTGACCGACCTGATGGAGGGCCTCCGCTTCGACTCCGTCTGCGCCTGCGGCCCCATGGCTATGATGAAGGCCGTCTTTATAAAGGCCGCCTGCCCCGGCCAGTATTCCCTGGAGGAGCGCATGGGCTGTGGCTTTGGCGCCTGCATGGGCTGTTCCATCCCCACAAAGAACGGCATGAAGCGCGTATGCAAAGAGGGCCCGGTCTTTCCGGGCGAGGAGGTGGCATGGTGAAGGATCTGTCCGTTTTCCTGGGGGACCTGCGTCTGGACAACCCTCTGATCCCCGCCAGCGGCACCTTTGGCTTCGGCATGGAATTCCTGCCCTACTTTGATCTGGACATTCTGGGCTCCCTCTCCTTCAAGGGCACCACCCTGGCCCCCCGGGAGGGCAACCCCGTGCCCCGCATCGCGGACTGCCCCGCGGGGATGCTCAATTCCGTCGGGCTCCAGAACCCGGGGGCGGAGCATGTGCTGACGCAGGAGATTCCCGCCCTCAAAAAGCACTTCCACAAGCCCATCATCGCCAACGTCTCCGGCTTTTCTGTAACGGATTATGTGGAGGCGGTGCGCATCCTCTCCGCGGAGGAGCAGATCGCCCTGTTTGAAATCAACATTTCCTGCCCCAACGTGCACGGGGGCGGCATGGCCTTCGGCACCGATCCCGCCGCCGCGGCGGAGGTGACAAGGGCCGTCAAAAAAGCCACGGACAAGCCGGTGTATATGAAGCTGAGCCCCAATGTGACGGACATCGTTTCCATCGCCCGGGCCTGCGAGGACGCCGGCGCCGACGGACTGAGCCTGATCAACACCTTGCTTGGCATGCGCATCGACCCGCTGCGCCGCAGGCCGGTGCTGGCCAACAAGGTGGGCGGCTACTCCGGCCCCGGGATTTTCCCCGTGGCCCTGCGCATGGTCTGGCAGGTGACCGGGCAGGTACGCATCCCGGTCATCGGCATGGGGGGGATTTCCTCCGCCCGGGACGTGATCGAGATGCTCATGGCCGGCGCGTCGGCCGTGCAGATCGGCGCCGCGGGGCTCCGGGATCCCCTGGTCTTCCCCAGGATCCTTGCGGACCTGCCTGACGTAATGGAAGAATACGGCATCCAGGCCCTGCGGGACATCCAACGGGTGGAATAAGCCTTTCCCTTTAAAACACAGGAGGAGATACACATGGCAAAAGACGTGATCATTGCACTGGACATGGACAGCGCGGACAGGGTAGTGCGTTTTCTGGATGCCTTCACCCTCGCCAAGCCCTTTGTCAAGATCGGCATGGAGCTGTATTATGCGGAGGGGCCCGACATCGTCCGCCGCATCAAGGACCGGGGGCACCGGATCTTTCTGGACCTGAAGCTGCACGACATTCCCAATACCGTCCGGAAGGCCATGAAGGTCCTCTCCGCCCTGGACGTGGACATGACCAACGTCCATGCCGCCGGCACCCGGGCCATGATGGAGGCCGCCTTGGAGGGGCTGGAGCGCACCGGCGGCCATACGGACCTGATCGCCGTCACCCAGCTGACCTCCACGGACGAGGCGCGCATGCGCAAAGAACTGCTGATCGACGCCTCCATGGAGGAGACCGTGCTCCATTACGCCCTGAACGCCCGGGACGCCGGCCTGGCCGGCGTCGTGTGCTCCCCGCTGGAGTCCCTCCGGATCCATGAGGCCTGCGGAGAAGGTTTCATGACCGTTACTCCCGGGATCCGCTTCGCCGATTCCGCCAAAGGAGACCAGGTGCGGGTCATGACCCCCGCCCGGGCCCGGGAAAACGCCAGCGACTACATCGTGGTGGGCCGGCCCATCACCGAGGCCGAAGATCCCGTGGCCGCCTATGAGCGCTGCGTCCGGGAATTTCTCGCCTGAAGCCCTTTCCGCCGCTTCCCCTACCGTCATAAATCGCAGGAGGTACCCTCATGACAGACCTGAAGCACCTGATCGCCGCGGACCTGCTTTCCATCGGAGCCGTTTTTCTCCGGCCCGACGAACCTTTCACCTGGGCCAGCGGCATCAAAAGCCCCATTTACTGTGACAACCGCCTCACCCTCTCCGCCCCGGAGGTGCGCACCCATGTGGAGGAGGGGCTGAAACAGATCATCCGGACGGAATACCCGGACGCGGAGATCCTCATGGGCACCTCCACCGCCGGCATCGCCCACGCGGCCATCACCGCCCACCTGATGAACCTTCCCATGGGCTATGTGCGGGGCAGCAGCAAGGACCACGGACGGCAGAACCGCATCGAGGGCCGCCTGGAAAAGGGCCAGAAGGCCGTGGTGGTGGAGGACCTGATCTCCACCGGCGGCAGCGTGCTGGAGGTGGTCGACGCCCTGCGGGAGGCCGGGGCGGAGGTGCTGGGCATCGCCAGCATTTTCACCTACGGCATGAAAAAAGGCCTGGAGCGTCTGGAAAACGCCAACGTCAAAAACGTCTCCCTCTCCGATTTTGACGCCCTGTGCGAGACCGCCGCGGAGCGGGGGTACATCCGGCAGGAGGACATCGCCCGCCTGATCCGCTTCCGGAACGACCCGTCCGACGAAAGCTGGATCCGTATTTGAACCCTGACGGCATGATTGGGAGGTGCCACCTTTGCGACATCTGATCGATATCAAGGATTTTTCCGTGGAGGAGATCCACCGCATCCTGGACCTGGCGGACCAGATGCAGGCCGCCCCTGAACGGTACCGGGAAACCCAGCGGGGCCGCATCCTGGCCACGCTGTTCTTTGAGCCCTCCACCCGCACCCGGCTTTCCTTTGAAAGCGCCATGCTCTCCCTGGGGGGCAGCGTCCTGGGCTTTGCCACTGCCGACTCCTCCTCCACCGCCAAGGGCGAATCCCTGACCGATACCATCCGTACCGTCTCCTGCTACTGCGACATCATCGCCATGCGCCATCCCAAGGAGGGCGCGCCCCTGGCCGGCTCCTTCAAAAGCGAGGTGCCCATCATCAACGCCGGGGACGGCGGGCACAACCACCCCACCCAGACCCTGACGGACCTTATGACCATCCGCCGGGAAAAGGGACGCCTGGACAGCCTGACGGTCGGCCTGTGCGGGGACCTGAAATTCGGCCGCACCGTCCACAGCCTGATCGCGGCCATGAGCCGCTATCCCGGCGTCCGGTTTGTTCTGATCAGCCCGCCGGAGCTGCGTGTGCCGGAGTATGTGCTCTCCGGCCTGGCCGCCCGGGGGATTCCCTATGAGGAGGTGGAGAGCATGGAACAGGTCATGGGGGATCTGGACATCCTGTACATGACCCGTGTCCAGAAGGAACGCTTCTTCAACGAGGCCGATTACATCCGCCTGAAGGACACCTACATCCTGGATACGGACAAAATGAAAAAGGCCCGGCCGGACCTGCGGGTGCTGCATCCCCTGCCCCGGGTCAACGAGATCGCCGTCCAAGTGGACCTGGATCCCCGGGCCGTCTATTTCAAACAGGTCAAAAACGGCCGCTATGTGCGCATGGCACTGATCACAAGGCTCCTGGAAGAACGCTGAGGGAAGGGGAACACGCATGAACATAGATTCCATCAAACGGGGCATCGTCCTGGACCACATCAGCGCCGGCCGCAGCATGGACCTGTACCGTTACCTGCACCTGGACGAGCTGGACTGCTCGGTGGCCATCATCAAAAACGTCAAATCCAACGCCATGGGCCGCAAGGACATCCTCAAGATCGATGACACCATTTCCATCGACCTGGACGTATTGGGCTACATCGATCCGGGCATCACCGTCAACATCATCGAAGACGGAAAGATCATCGAAAAGAAGCACCTCTCCCTGCCGGAAAAGCTCACCAACATCATCCGCTGCAAAAACCCCCGCTGCATCACCTCCGCCGAGCCCAGCCTGGACCAGGTTTTTCTGCTGGCGGACCGGGAAAAGGGCGAATACCGCTGCATGTACTGCGAAACCAAAAAGGCGGCCCGCTACACCTGACGGCCGCCCCGGACGATTTCCCTTGATCAGGGGCCTTTCCCGGACGCCCCGCCCCCTGCCCAACGGGCAGGGCTTTTTTATGCGCCGGATGCTCCCGCGCGCCTTTCATACAAAAAGTCCTCAGGCGTTTTTGTTCGCCTGAGGGCCGGGTTTCGGTTCATTTCATCAGTTCTGCGTACAGGTCTTTGAGCACCCTGAGCGCCTCAACGCAGCCGCTTCCGTCTTCGCCCGAATAATCCAGCGAGGGCACGATCCCGTTCATGTTGTCCAGGATCATGCGGACCCTTGCCGTTTTCGCCTCTTCCGAGGGGGGCGAAAAATGATCGTCGTAGATCTTTTCCAGGAACCTGAGCTGCTGCTGACAGGTCCCTTCCCTTGCTATGAAAGCCTGACTTGCCGCTTCCGCGATGTGACCGGCATCGTCTTCGCCGCCCTGCGCGGTGATGCTTTCTATCGTTGAAAGCAGTTCGTTCATAAAGAGCATTTCCTTCCGGATGGCGTCCATCCGGTCCAGAAGGCCCTCGACGGTCAGCCCGCCCGGGGAGGCGTCTGCCCGCTCTTCAAGGATCCTGCCGGTCAGCTGCTCTGCCTGATCGAACCCGGTGTTTTCCATGTTTTTGTCCTCCGTATGCTTCGGCGGACACACAAGGCAGATCGTTTGGGTATCCAGCCAGCGTGCCCTGCCTTTTTTTACAAGACCGCCCGCTCTTTTCGGCCAGGTGGATCCAAATACCGTCCCGTTTTCGTCCACCACAACAATGTTTTTTTCGATGGGTATCCTCCCCCTTGTGGTGCAAGCCTGCTGTTTTTAGTCATGGGTGCCGTCCCCGAAGGCCTGGTTCCATTGTAGGGGAAGCGTGTGTCCGCGTCAAGCAAAACCTGAAAAGCCACAAGCGCCGCCGCAGTTTTTCTTGCGTTCACGCTGGCACAAAGGAAATACAAAACAGCGCTTGACGGGGGCCCCGCGTCCGGGCTTACAATAAGTCCCGGTGGGAAGCCCCTGCCCCCTGCAGGCCTTTGGAACGCAATGGGGGCCCCGCCGACGCCGGAAGGGGCGCGCCGGTTCAGATTCATCAAAATGCCCCGATCACAAAGGAGGGTTCCATGATGCGAAGGGTTCTGGCATGGGTTTTCGCGCTGCTTATCCCCCTGCTTCCGCTCTCTGCCCTCGCCGCGCCTCCGGCGGAGGAATACCGCATCCCGGCAAGCCTGGGGAACCTTTACGGGGTCCTTCAGCTGCCGGAAAAAGAAGGGCCCGTGCCCCTTTTGATCCAGTGCCACGGCTTTGGCAGCAGCTACATCTGGTCCCAGGATTACGCGGATTATTTTGTGAAGGGCGGTTACGCCGTCTTTGGCCTGGATTTCTGCGGCGGAGGCGTGATCAGCAGAAGCGATGGAACCATGCTGGAAATGTCCGTGCTGACGGAGGCGAAGGACCTGAACGCGGTGATTGATTTCTTCCGGGACGATCCGCGCTTCTCCGCCTTCTACCTGCGCGGAGAAAGCCAGGGCGGGTTCGTTGCGTCCTATGTGGCCGCGCAGCGGCCGGAGGAGATCAAGGGCCTGGTGCTGGAATACCCGGCCTATGTCCTTCAGGACGACGCCAAAAGACGGCGGCTGCCGGACGGCTCCTTCCCCGAGGTCAGCACGCTCCTTGGCATGCGGATCGGCCGGGTGTACAGCCAGGACGTCGTCTCCTTCGATATTTACGAACACATGGCCGCCTACACCGGACCGGTGCTGATCCTGCACGGGGACAAGGACCGCCTGGTGCCGCTTGGGTATTCCGAGCGCGCGTTGGAGGTGTACCGCAACGCCGAGCTGGTCGTCCTGCCCGGCCAGGGGCATGGCTTCCAGTGGGCCGGAAGGACGGAGGCGAAGGAAAAGGAACTTGCGTTCCTGGACCGTATCGAAGGAAGGTGAAGAAGCTCTAAAGGCGGCTCCATAAAGGGGCTGTTGCACAACCCCAGCAACAAAAAATGGAGCTATCGACCACTGAGG
>CAMJUL010000057.1 GCA_946408995.1 uncultured Clostridia bacterium
TGCCGTGGTTGATGCAGGGCGCGTAGGCGATGATCAGGGACGGGCCGTGATAGGCTTCCGCCTCTCGCATCACCTTGATCATCTGCTCGGGATTGGCGCTCATGGCCACGGTGGCAACGTACACATAGCCGTAGGACATGGCCATCATGCCCAGGTCCTTCTTCTTGGTCTGCTTGCCGGCCGCGGCGAACTTGGCCACGGAACCGGTTGGCGTGGACTTGGAGGCCTGTCCGCCGGTGTTGGAGTACACTTCGGTGTCGAGCACCAGGACGTTGACGTCCTGATTCTGGGCCAGGACGTGGTCCAGTCCGCCGTAACCGATGTCATAGGCCCAGCCGTCGCCGCCGAAGATCCAGATGGACTTCTTGGTCATCAGGTCGGCCATCTCCACGATTTCGCAGGCCTTTTCGTTGCCCAGGGCCTTGCAGGCGGCCACGAGCTTCTCACCGGCCTTGCGGCTGCCCTCGGCGTCGTTGAAGTTGTCCAGCCATTCCTGACCGGCGGCCTTCACGTCCTCCGTGGCGCAGTCACAGGCGATCAGTTCGTTCACCAGGTCCGCGAGCTTGGCGCGGCGCTGGGCGGTGGCCAGGTTCATGCCGTAGCCGAACTCGGCGTTGTCCTCGAACAGGCTGTTGGCCCAGGCAGGACCCTGGCCCTTGGCGTTGACGGTATAGGGGCAGGTGGGGGCGGAACCGCCGTAGATGGAGGAGCAGCCCGTGGCGTTGGCGATGATCATGCGATCGCCGAACAGCTGGGTGACCACCTTGACGTAAGGCGTCTCGCCGCAGCCCGCGCAGGCGCCGGAGAACTCAAACAGCGGCTGCTTGAACTGCAGGTTCTTGACGGACTTGGGCTCGAATTCCACCGTCTCGGGGACGGGATGATCCATGGCGAATTCCCAGTTGGCTTCCTCGGCGCGCTGGGTATCCAGGGGTTTCATCACCAGGGCCTTTTCCTTGGCGGGGCAGACTTCCTCGCAGTTGCCGCAGCCGGTGCAGTCCATCACGCTGACCTGCATCCTGTACTGATAGCCCGCGAATTCCTTGCCGGTGGCCTTCTTGGTGGCAAAGCCCTCGGGCACCTGGGTGCCGTCGGCCACCAGGACCGGGCGGATACAGGCATGGGGGCAGACCAGGGCGCAGCGGCCGCACTGGATGCACTTGTCCACCTGCCACTCGGGCACCTTCACGGCGATGCCGCGCTTCTCGTACTTGGTGGTGCCGGTGGGCACGATGCCCCGCGGATCCAGAGCGGATACGGGCAGTTCGTCGCCCGCCTGGGCCAGGATGGGCTTGACAAAGGTGTCGAAGTATTCGGTGGCCTTCACCTTCATGGGAACGGCGCCGGTGGTGGCGTTGGCCCATTCGGCGGGGACCTTGACTTCCTTCAGGCCGGTGATGGAAATGTCGATGGCGTCGTAGTTCTTCTGCACCACGGCGTCGCCCTTCTTGCCGTAGGTCTTTTTGGCATAGGCCTTCATGTATTCCTCGGCCTTGTCGTAGGGGATGATGTTCGCCAGCTTGAAGAAGGCCGCCTGCATAATGGTGTTGATGCGTCCGCCCATGCCCACCTTGCCGGCCAGGTCAATGGCGTTGATGATGTAGAGCTTGGCGTTCTTCTTGGCGAGCAGCTGCTTCATGGAAGCAGGCAGCTCCTTGTCCAGGTCTTCCTCGCTCCAGGGGCAGTTCAGCAGGAAGGTGCCGTTGGGGCGCAGGGAGGACACCATGTCGTACATGGTCACGTACGCAGGATTGTGGCAGGCGATGAAGTCGGCCGCATCGATCTGGTACGGGGAACGGATGGGCACATCGCCAAAGCGCAGATGGCTCACCGTCAGGCCGCCGGACTTCTTGGAGTCGTAGGCGAAATAGGCCTGGGCATACTTGTCGGTATGGTCACCGATGATCTTGATGGAGTTCTTGTTGGCGCCGACGGTGCCGTCAGAGCCAAGGCCGTAGAACTTGCAGCAGATCGTTCCCTCGGGAGCGGCGTTGTACAGTTCGCCCATGGGCAGGCTGGTGCCGGTCACGTCGTCGTTGATGCCGACGGTGAAGTGGTTCTTGGGCTCGGCCGCATCCAGGTTGTCATAGACCGCCTTGACGCAGGTGGGGGTGAATTCCTTGCTGCCCAGACCGAACCTGCCGCCGACCACCTTGATGTCGGTGCGGCCGCTCTCGAACAGGACGGAAACCACGTCCTCGTACAGGGGCTCGCCGAAGGAGCCGGCTTCCTTGGTACGGTCCAGCACCGCGATGCGCTTGCAGGAGGCGGGAACCGCCGCCATGAAGTGCTTGGCGGAGAAGGGACGGTACAGATGGACCTTGACCACGCCCACCTTGCGGCCTTCCTTGAGCATCCGGTCGATGGTCTCGTGGATGGCTTCGGTGCCGGAGCCCATGGCCACGATGACGTCCTCGGCGTCCGGCGCTCCGTAGTAGTCATACAGCTTGTAGGCGCGCCCGGAAATGGCCGCGACCTTGTCCATGGCCGCCTGCACGATGTCCGGCACGGCCAGGTAGAACTTGTTGGCGGCTTCACGGCCCTGGAAGTAGATGTCCGGGTTCTGGGCGGTGCCGGCCTGATGCGGATGCTCCGGATTCAGGGCGCGGGCGCGGAACTCCTTGACCTTTTCCCAGTTGACCAGGGGTCGTACTTCGTCCATGGTGAAGGCGTCGATCTTCTGGATCTCGTGGCTGGTGCGGAAACCGTCAAAGAAGTGCAGGAAGGGAACGCTGCTCTCGATGGCGGACAGATGGCTCACCAGGGCCATATCCATGGCTTCCTGGACGGACGCGGAGGCCAGCATGGCAAAACCGGTCTGACGGCAGGACATGACGTCGCTGTGGTCACCGAAAATGCTCAGCGCATGATAGGCCAGGGCGCGGGCAGAGACGTGGAAAACACCGGGCAGCAGTTCGCCGGCGATCTTGTACATATTGGGGATCATCAGCAGAAGGCCCTGGGACGCGGTAAAGGTCGTGGTCAGGGCACCCGCCACCAGGGAACCGTGCACGGAACCGGCGGCACCGCCTTCAGATTCCATCTCGGCGATATGGACCTTCTGGCCAAACAGGTTCTTCCTGCCCTGGGCCGCCCATTCGTCAACATGTTCCGCCATGGGGGAAGACGGGGTAATGGGGTAGATGGCCGCTACGTCGGAAAACATGTATGCAACATGTGCTACCGCTTCGTTGCCGTCTACGGTCATTTTGACTGGCATGGCAAATTCCTCCTCTTTGTATAGACGAAGTACCAAAACAGAAAGGGTTGGGCCTAACTGTTTTTCCACCTGTTATTATAGCCTCTTGTTCCCCGGAATGTCAATCTTTCCTCGGATGAATTCATCCTTTGTTTAAAACCGCTTCGCCCAGTTTTCCCGTGTCCGGAAGCATGGAAAAGGTCCTTCTTTCCCCCGTTTCCGGATGGGGAAAGGCCAGGGAAAAGCACCACAGGGCCATTTCCCCCTTCAGGGCGCTCCCGTACCTCCTGTCCCCCGCCAGGGGCATTCCCCGGGAGGCGCACTGGACCCGGATCTGGTGGGTGCGGCCCGTCAGAAGGCGGATGCGCAAAAGGGAAAGGAGGGTCCCCTCCGCCCGCACGGTTCCCAACGTCTCGTATTCCAGGGCCGCCTCGCGGACCCCGGCGCGCATCCGCCTGACGGCGAAGGTCTTGTTCCGGGTCCGGTCGTGGTAAAGCAGGTCCCGCCAAAGGCCGCTTTTTTCCTCCGGCGCTCCCTCGCACAGGCAAAGGTAAACCTTTTGAAAACTCCCGTCCGAAAGGCTCCTTGAAAGGGCCGCCGCAGCGGTCTTCGTCCGGGCGTAGACCATGACCCCGCCCGCCTCCCGATCCAGCCGGTGGACGGGGTACACCGCCTCCGCGGGACAGTGCAGGGCGGCGGCAAGACGCTCGGGCATGCCGTATTCCTTCCCGTTTCCTTTTTCGGAGAGCACCCCCGCCCGCTTGACCGCCACCGCGATGCTCCGGTCGCTGTAAAGCAGCTCAGCCGCGGGGGGGATCCCCGCGGCCGATGAAACCGTCTCTGTTTTGTCCGCCCGAACGATCATTCCGTCAGCCCCCGCTCCGTCCTGGACTTCTGGGTCAGCATCCGCCCGTAGCTGACCGTGGGCCATTCCCTTTCGTCCACCAGCGCCTCGCATTCGTCCACCAGTACCCTCAGGCTTTCCATAGCCGGATTCACCCGGAAGGAGAAATACTCCGCCGCCTTCTCGCCCTCTGAGGGCACGTGGTCCATCAGGTCCTGCAAGGCGCGCTTTTTTTCCTCGATGTCCTTCAGATGCCGGTTCAGATCCGCCACCAGGTCCTTCTCGTAGGAAAGGTCCGCGTCCTCAAGCAGCCGCTGCTTGTCCAGGGCCTCCCGGGCCACCTCTGCGGAATAGCGGAGGATGGCGGGCTGGTACTGCTTGCCGGTCATGTCCAGCATGGTGTTGGCCTCAATGGCCTTGACCTTGGCGTAGTTTTCCAAAAGCACCTCGTGCCGGCTCCTCAGTTCCGCCTCGGTATACACCTTCATGCGCTCAAACAGGGCGATGTTCTCGGGCCGGATATAGCTTTCGGCGCACTCCGGCAGGGTCCTCAGGTTCTTCAGGCCCCGCCTTTCGGCCTCCAGACGCCACTCCTCGGAGTAGTTGTTGCCGTTGAAAATGATGCGCTTGTGGTTCTGCACCGTTTCCACGATCAGCTGCTGCACCGTTTCCCGCACGTCCGCGGCGTCCTTGAGGCGCAGGGAAAACCCTCTCAGCTCGTCCGCGACGATGGTGTTGATCACCGTGTTGCAGGCGGCCACGCTCATGGAGGCGCCGGGCATGCGGAACTCGAATTTGTTGCCGGTAAAGGCAAAGGGCGAGGTGCGGTTGCGGTCGGTGGTGTCCCTGGGAATAGCGGGCAGGATGCGGACCCCCACCTCCATCTGGCTGCTGGAGGCACGGGTATAGGCGTTGTGGTGCTCCAGGGCGTCGAGAATGGCGGTCAGTTCATCCCCCAGGAACATGGACACGATGGCCGGCGGCGCTTCGTTGCCCCCCAGGCGGTGTTCGTTCCCCGCCCCGGCCGCCGAGGCCCTCAGAAGGTCCGCGTGCTCGTCCACGGCCTTGATGACCGCCGCCAGGAACAAAAGGAACTGGGCGTTCTCCATGGGGGTGTCCCCCGGCTCCAGAAGGTTGACCCCCGTATCCGTCTGCAGGGACCAGTTGTTGTGCTTGCCCGACCCGTTGACCCCCTTGAAGGGCTTTTCATGCAGCAGGCACGCAAAGCCGTGCTTTGCCGCCTTCCGGCGCAGGACCTCCATGGTCAATTGGTTGTGGTCCACGGCGATGTTGCAGCTTTCGTAGACGCAGGCCAGTTCGTGCTGGCAGGGGGCCACCTCGTTGTGCTCTGTTTTGGCCATGACCCCCAGGCTCCACAGTTCCTCGTCCACCTCCCGCATGAAGGCGGCGACCCGGGGCTTGAGGGACCCGAAATAATGGTCGTCCAGCTCCTGCCCCTTGGGGGGCCTGGCCCCGAACAGGGTCCGCCCGCAGTATTTGAGGTCCTTGCGGCTTTCGTAGTATTCCCGGTCGATCAGAAAATACTCCTGCTCCGGCCCGCAGGTGGGGTACACCCGCTTGACGTCCTCCACCCCGAAAAACCGGAGGATCTTCTTGGCCTCGTGGTTGATGGCCTGGATGGAGCGCAGCAGCGGGGTCTTCTGGTCCAGGGCCTGTCCGCCCCAGGAGCAAAAGGCCGTTGGGATGCACAGGGTATGGTCCTTGATGAAGGCATAGCTGGAGGGGTCCCAGGCGGTATAGCCCCGGGCCTCAAAGGTAGCCCGCAGCCCGCCGGAGGGGAAGGAGGAGGCGTCCGGCTCCCCCCGGACCAGCTCCTTGCCGGAAAAATCCATAATGACCCCGCCGTCCCCGAGGGGCGAGAGGAAGCTGTCGTGCTTTTCCGCCGTGACCCCGGTCAGGGGCAGGAACCAATGGGTAAAGTGGGTGGCTCCGTGCTCGATGGCCCAGTCCTTCATGGCGTTGGCCACCACCCCGGCATTGGCCGGGTCCAGGGAGCGCCCCTCCCGGATGGTGCGCCGAAGGGAAAGGTAGGTCTCCTTGGGCAGACGCCTGCGCATCACGTCGTCCCCAAACACCATGCTTCCGAATGCTTTTTCCAGATCCATACGCTTCGCCCTCCAGGTTTTGTTCGCCGGGTCCGGCTTATTATAAACAGGCCCGGCGCGGGGTGTCAAGAAGTCCTCCGCGCCGGGTCCTAAGTCCACGCTTTTCCCCGCTCTTCCTTTATCCAAGGGCCTCCTCCAGGGTATCCACGGTCTCCTCAAAAACCTTCAGGGCCGAAGCCACGGTGCTTTCGTCCATCATGTCCACCCCGGCGTACTTCAGGGCCTCGATGGGGGGCACCGAGCTGCCCGCGGACAGGAAGCGCTTGTAGCCCTCGACGGCCTCCTGCCCTTCCTTCAGGATGCGGTCCGCGATGGCCACCGCGGCGCAGTAGCCCGTTGCGTACACATACACATAGAAAGAAGAATAAAAATGCGGGATGCGCATCCATTCGCTGCGGATGGCGTCGTCCATTTCGCAGGCGCCGCCGTAATAGGCCTTGTTCAGGTCCCAGTGGAGCTGCCCCAGGTTCTCCTTTGTCAGCGGCTCGCCCTTTTCCGCCAGGGTATGGGCGGCATACTCGAATTCGGCAAAGAGGGTCTGGCGGAACACCGTGGTCCGGAAGGACTCGATGAACTGGTTGCACAAAAAGGCCGTCCTCTTCCGGTCGTTGCGGAAGCGGTTCATCAGATACCTCGTCAGCAGCACCTCGTTGGTGGTGGAGGCCACCTCTGCCACAAACAGCGAATACCCGCTCTTGGGATAGGGCTGGTGCTTTTCGCTGTGCCAGGTGTGCAGGGCATGTCCCATTTCATGGGCGATGGTGGAGCAGCTTTCCAGGTCGTCCGTCTGGTTCAGCAGCACGTAGGGGTGCACCCCCCAGGCGTCGCTGGAATAGGCGCCGGAGCGCTTGTTGCGGTTGGGGTACACGTCGATCCAGCCCTCGTCATGGGCCTTTTTCAGAAGATCCGTATAGTCTTTTCCCAGAGGACTGAGGGCCTCTATGACGGTCTTGTAGGCCGTTTCGTAGTCCATTTCCATTTTGCAGTCCTCCAGCAGCGGGGCATACAGGTCCCACAGATGGAGTTTTTCAAGGCCCATGCGCTTCCTGCGGATCTCAAGCACCCGGTTCAGGGCCGGGATGGCCCCGCGGACCGCGTGGATCAGGCTGTCGTACACCTTCTCCGGGATCTGGTTCCTGTCCAGGGCCATTTCCCGGCAGGAAGAATATTTCCGCGCCCGCATCCGGAACAGGTCCCCCTTCACATGGCCCGCGTACATGGCGGCCACGGTGGAGGCGAATTTCCCGTAGGTGCCCATCATGCTCTCATAGGCCTCATGGCGCACCCGCTCGTCCCCGGACCGGATCAGAACGCCGTAGCCGGCGTGGGACAATTCCTGGCTTTCCCCTTCCTCGTTGGTCACCTCCGGGAAGGGGGCGTCCACGTCGTTGAACATGGAAAAGATCTCTTCCGGCGCTGCCAGCACCTCCCCGGCGGCGGAAAGCAATTGCTCCTCCGCTGCGGAAAGGGTATGGGGCTTCCTGCGCAGGATGTCGGAGAGAAACACGGAATAATCCGCGTATTTGTCGTCTTCCGCGAGGGCCTTCAGGGTCTCTTCGTCCATTTTCAGAAGTTCCGGTTCAAGAAAGGCCCAGGCGCTCTCCATGCGCACATACAGGCTCATGACCTTCCCCTCCCGGGCCACGCTGGCGGTGTTGCCGTTGTCCTCATCCTTTTTCATGAAGGCGTAGCTGTACAGGCGGGAGATCGCCTTGGACGACTCAAAATAGGCCTCCACGGCTTCCATAGGCGCCTCATGGACCCGTCCCTGATGCTTTTCCGCCTCCCCAACAAGGGCCGACGCCTTCTCAAAATCCTTCTCAAAGGCCTCCTCTGTGGGGTAGATGTCCTCCAGATGCCACATGTATGCGGCATCCATTTGGTTCCGTTCCGGAAGCTCCTTCGCCATAGTCCCTCCTGTATTGATTCCCTCCCGCCGGGAGGGAAGATTTCCTGTCCGATTATACCGTCCGGGGGCCGCTTAAGCAAGGGGCCCCGGCTGCTTTGGCGCGTCCCGCAGCACCCCCGTCAGGTCAAAGAGCGGGGTAAAGGCGCCGTCCGCGCTTTCCGCCTCCTGGGAAAAGCCCCCGAGTCCCAATTCCCCCGCCCAGTCCAGGACCCTGCGGTATTCGGCTTCGGTCACCCGCCTGTCAAGGCCCCGGATAGGACAAAAGGGCTGGGGCGTGTACTGCCGCATCAGCGATACGGGCACCCCCGGCAGCTCCGAGGCGATAAAGCGCAGGATCTCCCGGGTATCCGAGGTGCAGCCCGGCAGCACCAGGTGCCTGACGATCATTCCCCGGCGCAGTATCCCGTCCTCGCCATACTCGTTCTCTCCCGTCTGCCGGCGCATTTCCTTCAGGGCCTCCGAGGCGCGCCTGAAATAATCCCCCGCGCCGCAGATCAGGGACGACAGGCGGGGGGAATAATGCTTCAGGTCCGGCAGATACACCTGGACCGCCCCCTCCAGCAGGCGCACCGTCTCCGCCTTCTCGTAGCCGCCACTGTTCCAGACCACGGGCACACGGGGACGGTAGATCCCCAGGGCTTCCAGAATGGAGGGGACAAACTGGGTCCCCGTCACCAGGTCCAGGCTGTGGACGCCCTTCCCCTCCAGTTCCCCGAAGATCTCCGCCAGGCGCCCGACGCCGATCTCGGCCCCGAAGCCCTCATGACTGATGGACGCGTTCTGGCAGAAGGCGCACCGGAGGGTACAGCCCGAAAAAAACACAGCCCCGGTGCCCTTCCCGTCCGTCCCGGCGATGCAGGGCTCCTCCCACAGGTGCACGGCAGCCCGGGCCACCCGGGGCCGGTCCGGGCTGCCGCAAAAGCCCCGCTCCCGCGTCCTGTCCGCGTCGCATTCCCGGGGGCACAGGGTACAGGCCCGGTACAGATCCGTTTCCGACGTCATTTTCCCCTCCGTTTTTCCGTTTGTAGGACCTGATTATACCAAATCCTGCCGGGGGGAGCAATTTCTTTTTCCGCCCGGTCGCCTTCCCGGATTCCGTGGGACATTTTCAGTTTTCCTTTGGGACGGTTTCATGGTATAATTTCCAAAAATCCTCCGGAGGGACCCATGGCCTGGACCAACGAGCAGCTTGAAGCCATTCACGCAGACAACGACACCCTTCTGGTGTCCGCCGCCGCCGGCAGCGGCAAAACCGCCGTGCTGGTGGAGCGGGTCATCGCGCTGATCCTCAAGGGGGTCTCCCTGGACCGGATGCTGATCGTCACCTTTACCCGGGCCGCCGCTTCCGAGATGCGCGAGCGCATCCAGCACGCCCTTTCCGCCTCCCCGGATCCCGCCCTCGCCGCCCAGGCCGGGCGGGTGGGCCGCGCCCGCATCTGCACCCTGCACGCCTTCTGCCAGCGCTTTCTGCGGGAGCACTTTTCCCAGGCGGGCATCGACCCGGCTTTCCGCCTGGCCACCGAGGCGGAGCTCCACCCCCTGTGGGAGGCCGCCCTTCGGGAGACCCTGGGGGAAGCCTGGGCGCATCCGGACGGGGACGAGGCCCTTTTGTTTGAGCAGTTTGAGTACGACGAGGTGGAGGCCCTGCTTCCCCCGGTGCGCTCTTCCCTCCTTTCCCATGTTTCCCCCTTTGCCTGGGCCCGGGAAAAGCTGGAGGGCGGAGCGGAGAAGTTCCTTGCGGAGCTGAATCAAAGCGCCGCCCTCCACCTGCGGGCCGCCGGGGTGTATCTGGAGGAGATGGAACGCCTCATGGCCCTGCCCGGGGCGCCGGAAAGGTACCGCGCCATGCTGGAGGCGGACCGCACCCTCTATGACCTGCTGGTTTCGGGCGGGATCACGCCGGGCGTCTCTCCCGCCTTCGTCCGCCTTTCCACCCGGCGCGCCCCCGACGGGGAAGACCCCATGCTGACCGAACGCTACAAGGACCTGAGGGAAAGCCTCCGCAAAGCGGTCAAAAAAGCCGCCGAGGTCTTCCCCGGCTCCCCGGCGGATATGGAAAAGGCCTACGCCCTGTCCCTGCCCCCCCTGCGGGCGGTGATCTCCCTGTGCGAAAAGGCCGACCGCGCCTTCGCCGCGAGAAAGAACCGGCGCAACTGCCTGGATTTCTCCGATCTGGAGCATCTGACGCTGAAGGTCCTCTCCGACCCGGCCGCCCGCCTTCAGGCGGCGGAGGCCTTTGACCACATTTTCGTGGACGAATACCAGGACGTTTCCGGCATTCAGGAGAGCGTCATCAGCGCCCTCCACCTGCCGGGGAAAAACGCGCTGTTCCTGGTGGGGGACGTCAAGCAGTCCATCTACCGGTTCCGCAGCGCGGATCCGACGCTTTTCATGGACCGCTACGCCCGCTCCAGCCTGGAAAAGGACGCCGCGGAGCGCAGGATCCTGCTCAACGCCAACTTCCGTTCCACCCCGGCCATCCTTTCCTGCGTCAACCGGATCTTCCGCCACGCCATGCGCGGGGAGATCACCGAGATCGAGTACGATGAGGAAGCCGCCCTGCGCCCCGGGGCCGGCGGGGACGGGGGCGAGGGCATGCGCCTGGTGCTGCTCCGTCCGACGGATGCCGGGGAAGCCCCTCCGGACGCGCCCGGGGAAGCGGACGGGGACGGGGAAAGCGCCGGGACGGAGGACGAAAAAGACAACGCCGCGGCCGAATCCCCCTCCGCCTGGCTGAAGGAGGCCTGGTGGATCGCAGGGGAGATCCGGCGCCTTGTGGACCAAAGAACGGTCCTTGTCCCCGACGCAGCCGGAGCGCGGCCGCTGAAGTACCGGGACATCGTAATCCTGCTGCGCAACGTGGCCAACCGCTCCCAGGCCATCGCCGAGGTGCTCCAGCGGCAGGGCATCCCGGTCTATTCCGACGCGGACGCCCGGTATTACGACCTGCCGGAAGTCCGGGACATGAACACCCTGCTTCGCTGCATCGCCAATCCCCTGAGCGACGTGGAGCTGCTCGGGGCCCTTTCCTCCCCCTGCTTTGGCTTTACCGGCGAGGAATTGGCCCTTATCCGCCTTTCCGACCGGGACCGGAGCCTGCCCTTCCACCGGGTGTTCCTGGCCATGGCCGGGCAGGATACCCCGCTTGGCCGCAAGTGCCGCGCTGTCACCGACGCCCTGGACCGCTGGCGGTTCCGGGCACGGAACATGCCTCTGGACACCTTTTTGTGGTCCCTCTGCGAGGAAAGCGGCCTGTACCTGAGGGCCGGCGCGGCCGCCTCCCCGGAGAACGCCCGGGCCCGGCTCCGCCTGTTCGCCGAGCAGGCCCAGGGGGAAAACGCCCGTATGAGCCTGCAGGAGTTCGTATTTTTCATGGAGAACGCCCGCAGGACCGGGGATTCCACCACGGCCAAGGCTTTGAGCGACAACGATGACGTGGTCCGCATCATGACCCTGCACAAGTCCAAAGGCCTGCAGTTTCCTGTGGTCTTCATGATGGAGACCGCCCGCGCCTTCCGCGCCGGCGGGGACCTGGGCGTCCTTTGCGACGACGAGCTGGGCCTCGCCGCCCGGGTTTTGTCCCCCGAAAGCCGGGTGCTGCTGCCAAACCCCGCCCTGAGCGCCGTGACGGAGAAGGCCCGCCTGAAACAGAAGGCCGAGGAGGCCCGCCTGATGTATGTGGGCATGACCCGCGCAAGGCAATTGCTTTATTTCGTTGCCAGCCCCAGAGACCCCGACGCCGCAGTCCGGGGCCGGCATCCCTCCCCCGCCTCCGCGGCCCGCGCCTCCTCCATGCTGGATTTCGTCCTGGACGCCCTGGGGGAGGACGCCCTGAAGGAGGGGGACGTGACCCTACCGGGCGGAGAAAGGTTCCGCATCTTCTTCCCCCCGGCCTTTGCCCCCGGACGCGGAGAGGACCGGGCCGAACCCCATCCCCCGCTGCCGGACAGGACCCCTCCGGAATCGCCCCTTCCCTTCCCGGGGGAGAAGCCCTCCCGGCCGCCGTTGAAGACCAGCGTCACTGCCCTGGTCCGCCTGTTAAGGGACGAGGCGTCCCAGACGGAGACCCCGGCGGACAAGCGCGCCGAATTTCAAAGGGTCCCGCCGGAGCGCCCCCGCTTCCTGACGGAAGAAAAGTCCCTGAACGGCTCCGAGCGGGGCACGCTGATCCACCGGTGCCTGGGGGTCCTGGATCTCAAGGCCCTCCGGCAGGGGGACCTGGAGGGCGCCCTGGAAAGGATCGGACAGCGGGGCCTGTTCTCCCCCCGGGAGCTGTCCGTTCTCCGCTCCCCCGACGTCCTTGACCGCATCGCGGGGTTTTACCGATCTTCCCTGGGGCAAAGGATGCTCCGCAGTCCCCGAATCCAAAGGGAATGGACCTTCAACCTGCATCTTGGCAATTCCCTCGCGGACTACCTGCAGGGCGTCATCGACCTGTGCTTCCTGGAGGACGGGCAGTGGGTGCTGTGCGACTACAAAACCGACCGCCTGGGGGAGGACGCCCTCCTCGAAAGCTACCGGGAGCAGCTCGGTCTGTACCGCATGGCCCTTGAGAAGATCACCCGCCTCCCCGTAAAGGAGACCCTCCTTTATTCCCTGCACCTGGGGCGCGCCGTCCCGGTCCCCTTCGGCGCGGAACCCCTCCCCCCCACCCCCTAATCCCTAATCCCTAATCCCTAACCCCTATCCCCTATCCCATAACCCCTAATCAAGGAAGGATCAAACGAACATGAATCCCATTACGTATGTCGAAGTCACCGTTTCCACCTCCACCGCCGCCAGCGAAGCCGTTTCCGGCATCCTGATGGACCTCGGCGCCGCCGGGACCCAGATCCTGGACCGGGCGGACCTGCCGGATGTGGACCATCCCCTCCACGACTGGGAGCTGATGGACCAGAGCGTCATAGACGCCATGCCCGAGGACGTCCTGGTCAAGGCCTGGTACCCGGAGGAGGAGGCCCCCGTCCTCCGGGAAAAGCTCAACGCCCGTCTTTCCCTCCTCCGGGAGCGGGGCGGCGTGGACCCTGGCCCCCTGAAGGTGACCCTGGAGAAGGCCGAGAACATCGACTGGGCCGAAAACTGGAAGAAATACTACCACGCCTTCCGGGCCGGGAAGCGCCTGGTGATCAAGCCCACCTGGGAGACCTGGGAGGCGCGGGAAGGGGACCTGGTGGTTGAAATGGACCCGGGCATGGCCTTTGGCACCGGCACCCATGAGACCACGGCCCTGTGCGTGGAAATGATCGAAAGCCATTACCGGGGCGGCTCCTTCCTGGACGTGGGCACCGGCTCCGGCATCCTGGCCATCTGCGCCGGCCTTTTGGGGGCGGAAAACGTCACCGCCGTGGACATCGACCCGGACGCCGTCCAGACCGCCGTGGAAAACGTCCGCCACAACGGCCTGGAGGGGAAGGTCACGGTCCTGGAGGGCGACCTCATCAAGGGCCTGGACGCCTCCTTCGATTTTGCCGTAGCCAATATCCTGGCCCCCATCGTCTGCGTCCTTTGCGGCCCCCTGTTCGCCCACCTGACCCCCGGCGCCCTCTTCGTCTGCTCCGGCATCCTGTCCGAGCAGGAGGACACCGTCCGTCAGGCGCTGGAGAAGGCCGGCTACCGCATCCTGGAGGTCCGGCATAAAAAGGACTGGGTCGCCTTCGCCTCCCTCCGGCCCTGAAAGGGCGGTGGACCCATGCGCATCCTGCTGAGCATCTCCTATCTTGGCACCGCCTATGTGGGTTGGCAGTTTCAGGAAAACGGCCCCAGCGTCCAGGAGGCGGTGGAGGACGCCCTTCTGAAGGGGACCGGCGACAGGATCCGCGTCACCGGCGCCAGCCGGACCGACGCCGGCGTCCACGCCCTGTGCCAGATGGCCCATTTTGACACCGCCTCCACCATTCCCCCGGAGCGGTTCCCCTTTGTGCTGAACCGCTACCTTCCCCCGGACATCCGCGTCTATTTCGGCCAGCGGGTGGACGATGCTTTTCACGCCCGCTTCGACGCGGAAAGGAAGACCTACACCTACCGGTTCTTCAACGCGCCCCACGCCAGCGCCGTGTGGAACGCGATGACCTGCCACGTTCCCCTGCCCCTGGACGACCGGAAGATGGACACGGCGGTCCGCTCCCTCCTGGGGGAGCACGATTTTTGCGCCTTCGCCGCGGCAGGGGGCCAGGCCAAAACCACCGTGCGGACCCTCTTTGAGGCCAACGTTGAGCGTCAGGGGCCCTTTGTCACCTTCCGTGTCACCGGCAGCGGGTTCCTCTACAACATGGTCCGCATCATCGCCGGGACCCTGATTTATATCGGTCAGGGAAAACTGTCCCCGGACTGCTTTAAGACGGCCCTTGCCACCGGGGACCGCCTGGCCCTTGGCCCCACGGCGCCGCCGGGGGGACTGGAACTGAGCCGGATCCGCTACGCCGCCCGCTGGGAACTCCTGGAGCCGCCCCCCTACGGCGATGGCGTCCCGGTATTGAAATAACGGACAAAATGGATATAATGGTTCGGTACGTATCCCGTCCCGAAGGGCTTTCGCCCCGGGAGGAACGTCCAAAGGAGAAACGCCATGCCGGATGAAATACACGTGGGCGACGTCATCCGCACCCGGAAGGTCCATCCCTGCGGCAGCGACGTATGGACGGTCACCCGGAACGGGGCGGACATCAAAATGAAATGTCAGGGCTGCGGCCGTGTGGTCATGTTGGACCGGGAGACCTTTCTAAAGCGCAGGAAGGCCCTTCTTTCCGCGGGCACCGGGGACACCTTTCCCCGGCCCGCAGGGGAAGATCCCCTGTCCGCCGACAAATAAACGGCCGCACCCTGTTTTCCATGAAGGAGGTTATTCATGCGGACAGCAATCTTTGGCGCCGGTTCCCTCGGCCTGGTTCTGGGGGCCTATCTGACCCAGGCCGGCATCGACACCACCCTGGTCCATCATCGGCAGGACATGGTGGACGCGATCCGGCAAAACGGCGTCACCGTTACGGGCAATGTCCGGATGAACGTTCCCGCCAGGGCCTGTCTGCCCAGGGAAATGAGCGGGATCTACGATATCGTCTTTCTAACCACCAAGCAGTTTGACAACCCCCGCGCCGCCGCCTTCCTCGCCCCCATGCTTGGCCGGGAGGGCGTTTTGTGCACCCTGCAGAACGGCCTTCCGGAAGAGGGGCTTGCCCGGGTCCTGGGGGACAACCGGGTCATCGGCTGCACCGTCGCCTGGGGCGCCACCCTGGAGGGGAACGGGGTCTCCAAACTGACCAGCGACCCCGCCTCCATGTCCTTTGGCATCGGGCCCTTTGACGGCAAATGGGACAGCCGCTGCCAGAGCGTCAAGCGCGTCCTGGAGGCCATGTGCCCCGTGGAGGACGTGCGGGACCTGCGGGGCACCCGCTGGACCAAGCTGCTGATCAATACCGCCTTCTCCGGCATGGGCACGGTCATCGGCGGCACCTTCGGCGACGCCGCGGCGGACCCGGTCTCCCGCAGGCTGTGCCTGAAGGTCATCAACGAATGCATCGACGCCGGCCTGGCCCTGGGGGTCACCTTCGCCCGGGTCCAGGGAAAGGACGCGGTCTCCCTGCTGCGCGTCACCTCCCCCCTCAAGCAATTTCTTGCCCTGAAAGTCCTGCCCCTGGCCATCCGGAAGCACGCCGGCATTCTGCCCAGCATGCTTCAGGACCTGAGGAAGGGCCGCCGGTGCGAGGTGGATTTTATCAACGGTGCCCTTTCCGCCGCCGCGAGAGAAGCGGGCACGCCCACCCCGGTCAACGACCGCATCCTCCAAACCATTCACCGCTTTGAGGACGGCACCCTTTCCCCGGGCAGGGAAAACCTGCGCCTTTTTGAGGACCTGCTGGACTGAGGGCTTTGCGGAGGATCCGGATCCCTCCGCACGCGTTCCTTTTTGATTTGACAGTAAAAAACGCATACGTTTCCTGTTTGTTTGACGGTAAAAAACGGGGCGGCCGCATTTCGAACGCATCTGCGGCCGCCCCGTTTTGCCTGAAATCAGTCCCCCGGGCCCTCCTCCCAGGTCCATACGCCCGTCCTTCCCCACAGGTCCGTGACCAGGAGGGCGACTCCCTCCTGCCCTGGGGGGATTTTCAGTTCCCTGCGCATTTCCCCCGTTCCCCGCACCGGCACCGCGTGGGCCTGGGCAAGGAACCGTCCCTCCCGCAGGACGCCCGCCGCCCAGTAGCGGATGCCCGTTTCCCCGCCGGCGGTCTTTTCCCGCAGCCGGACGCGGTCGCAGGTCTCCTCCCGGACCAGGTCCGCCTCCACCCCGGGGGGCTCCTGCCCCCGGGTCCAGCGCGTTTCCAGCGCGAAGCGGTGCAGGCGCTGGCGGGTCACCGCCAGCGCGACGGGGCTTTTGTCCATGCCCAGGAAGGTCCGTCCGTCCTCCGCCGCGGCCATGAGGGTCGTGCCGCTGCCGCAGCACAGGTCCGCCACCAGGTCCCCGGGGCGCGAGGCGGTCCGGATGATCCGCTGCAAAAGCGCCAGGGGCTTTTGGGTGGCAAAGCCCGTGCGCTGGGGATCCTTCTGCTGGATGTGACTGATGTCGGTCCACACGTCTCCCGGATACACCGGCTCGTCGTCATAGTAGGTGTACACCTTGCCCCCGGAGCGGATGGTCCGGTAGGTGCGTCCGGTCTCGTCCACCTCCCGCTTCATGTGGTTTTTACGGTTCTCCTGCCGGGAGAGGGGCGCTCCGGTGATGTCAAAAAACATGGTTTTGCCCTTGCGGTAGAACAGAATGTTGTCATGCTTGGGGGAAAACCGCTTCCGGGTGCGGCCGCCGCTCTGGTAGGCCCAGATGATCTCGTTGACAAAATGGTCCGCCCCGAAGGCCTCGTCGCACAACAGGCGTCCCCAGGCCGTCTCCCGCTGGTCCAGGTGCAGGAAAAACGTCCCGTCCTCCTTCAGGAGTTCCCGGGCCCCGAGGATCAGCCCCCGGAGCAGGTCGTGGTAGGCCTCCCGGCTCTCAAACCGGTCCGCATAGGCCACCGCCGAAAGGGGATTCCCCTCCCCGTCCTTCAGGCGGACCCCATAGCGGTCCCCGGTATTGAAGGGCGGGTCCAGATAGACGCACTGGGCCTTTCCGGCATATTCCACGGGCGGGCAGCTTCCTTCCCCCAATATCAGCATGCCCCCCGCGCCAGCGCCTTGCGCACTCTCCGTCACGCACGCCGTCAGATGAAACATATCAGGCCTCTCTTCCTTCGGTCTCGAACATGCCCTGCTCCAGGTCCCGCCGGATCCTGCGCCCCACCGCGGCCACAAAGGCCTTCAGGCCCTCGTCCCCGCAAAGGAGCGCCGCCGCCTGCCCCGCCGCGTCCACGAAGGCCGGGTCAAGGGCGCCGCTTCCCCCCTCGTAGAGCGGGCACACCCAGGCGCTGCGCCGGTCCGGGACCGCCCGTCCCCGGGAGGTGGGCCTGAGGGGGAAAAACCTGCAGGCCAGCGGCCTGTCCGCGCGAAGGCAGCTCCCCCCGCAGACAAGAAGCTTCCCCCCGGGCACAACCGTTTCGTCCGGGAGGAAAGAAAAGCCCTCCTTCCCCTCGTAAAGCGCTTCCTCTCCCGGGAACAGGAGCATCCCGCCCTTTCCGTTTTCGTCCGCGCCGCAGCAGGCATGCCCGCAGAGCCGGCCGCAGTCCCCCTTGAGCGGGGTCAGGTCCGCGAGCAGCCGGCGGCATTCCAGCACCCGTTCCAATCCGTTCATTTCCTTCTGTCCTCTCTTCCGCGGCCCCGGCCGCGGGTCTCCTGAGCGCATTATACCCGATTTTCCCCCGCCCCGTCAAATCTCCTTCCCCGGCCCTCAGGGCTTGCGCACGGCCCAGGGAAACGCAAATCCGGCGGGCTGAGAGGGGCGCGCCAGGGCCACTTCCCCTTCATTGAAATTGCGCAAATCCTATGCTATACTGAAGGCATGGGAGCATCCCAAATACGTTCCATCACGATTTCTGGAGGAATCCATGGGCATTTTTGATTTCAGGAAAAAGAAAAAAGCCGATAAAGAACCGTCCCTGTCCCCCGAGGTCCCGGCGAAAGACGAGGACCTGGCGAAGGAGCCTGCGTCCCCGGTCCCCGGGGAAAACGGGGAGGGGGACAGCGACATCCGGGAGGAGGAAGGGTCCTCCTTCGTCCCCGGGGACGCGGTCACCCTCCCGGAGGAGGAGGACATCCCCGACGTGGGCGGCGAAGCCCTCGCCCAGATCCGCGTCCTGTGCGCGGACAGGGCCGCCAGGGTACGCATCCGTCCCCACCATGTGGAAATGCTTGAGAGCCTGAAGGAGGTCTATCCCATCCTGTCCATGTTCCCGCCGGAGCGTCCCCTGCGGGCAGATATGAACGACGAGGAGGGCAACCGCGCCCTGGCCGAAACCATCGCCGGCGCCGCCAAGTCCCTGGGCATGGTGCGCTACCGCCAGGCCGTGCAGCACTTCAACGATGTGGAGACCGACACCCTCAAGGACGCGTGGGTCCTTCTGGACTATTATGCCGCCGCCACCAGGGACTCCGACCCCGCCCCCTTCATCCGGGCCAGAAAGATGCTGGACCGCACCCTCTGGGGCCGCATCCAGAAGGAGGACCTGCCCCTTCTGGAGCAGAGGCGCGCCGTGGGCAAGCTGCGGGACGGCGTGGAGTACATCCTGCAGATGCAGGAGGAGGACTGGGCCTACATGGCCGAGATCCATGACCGCGTGGGCATCATTCCCGGCATGAAGGCCCCGGAAAAGGGCAAAATGAACTTTGTCGCCTTCAACATCACCCGGGAGGAATACGCCTGGAAGGAGGATGCCGACGAAAACGGCGTCCGTCCCCGCGTCAACGAACTGCTGAACGCCCTGATCAAAAAGCTGCCCCAGGACCGGCTGCTGGTGTCCGGCGTCATCGACCCCTCCCAGCCCGGAAAGGTCCAGCCGGCGCCCGTCAAGCCCCTGTGTCCCACCATGGACGACCGCCGGTTCATCCGCTGGCGGTCTGCCCTGGCCGCAGAGCGGGTCAAGGCCTGTGACACGGTCTACGTGCTGACCAGCCGGGCCACCGGCAGCCGGTTCCCCCTGGTGGACGCCAATTACGCCGGCTGGGTCTTTTCCCGGGCGGAATACGCCGACGGCGCGGTCCGGGGCAATCCCGGCTTTGACCTGCGCGCCCGCGCCATGAACCAGGCCGAGTTTTCCGCCTACCTGTCCACCTGGGCGCCGATGGGGGTCCATTCCTTCCGCTGGAATCCCGGCACGCGGGACCACACCTGCGAGGTCCTGACGGACGACTGTCTCGGGCAGAAAAGCGCCCCCCTCGGCTATGAAGGCGGCGCCCTCAATCGCCTGATCCTCCGCTGGCGGCAGAACCGCCGGGCCGCAGGGGATCCCGCCGCCGAGGCCATGGCCGACACCGCCTGGAACCTGATCGCCCACGTTTTGCCCGGCACCCTCTTCCTTGTACCCTTCAACTACAAGGAGGACGTGTTCTTTGAGGACAGCACCCTGCACGTCACAGCCCCCTCCGCGAACCTTGTGAACCTGCGTTCCCTGGAAAGGTCCCTTGGGCGCCGGCTGCGTCCCGGGGAAAAGCCGGAGTTCAAAAAGGTCAACGGGGTGCCGGTGCTCATGTATGACAGGGACATGTTCTACGGCGGGAGGGAGTATACCCTGAGCGACCCGCGCCAGGCCGGCCTCGGACGCCCCATGCTGTTCTCCACCGTCAAAAACGGGGATGTGACCTACATGTGCGGCTTTACCGACCTTGAAAGCTTCCGGGCCGTGTTCAAGGCCAACAAACGCGTGGCCGTGCTGACCTGGGACGAACTGAAGCACCACGTCGGCGGGAAAAACAGCGACGGCTCCATTTCCTCCGGCCTGGTCATCAACCCCGGGTACGCGGAGCTCATCCTGGACAGCGCCATGATCGAGGACCTGGAGAAGGCCCGCAGGGAGCCGGTCAAGATCTTTATGCCCGCCCCGAAAAAGCCCTCCGGCGCCCCCGAGCCCCCGGCCAAGGCCTGACAAGGGGGAGATTTTCCCCGAGAGGTGGAAACATGAAGACGACCTGCATCCTGGCGATCGGAAACAGTTTTTCTCGAGACGCGACCGCTTATCTCCATGCGCTTTGTCAAAGCATGGGGGTCCCGGTCTTCGTCGTGAACCTCTACATCGGAGGCTGCTCCCTGGAACAGCATTGGCGCAACATCGAGAAGGACGCGCAGGCCTATCAGTACCAGGAGAACGGCCTCCTCACGGACCAGTCTGTCAGCATCTCCCAGGCGCTTGGCATGAAACCCTGGGATTATATTGTGACGCAGCAGGCCAGCCATGACAGCGGATGGATGGACACCTACGAGCCCTTCGCGGGACGTATCTTCGCGTATCTGAAAAAAGAAACGCCTGACGCGCGCATCGCGCTGCATCAGACCTGGGCGTACGAGGCAGACAGCGACCATGTCCATTTCATGCGCTACGATCGAAACCAGGCGGAAATGTACCGCCGCTCCAGGGCATGCTACCGCGCGATCGCCGAAAAATACGGCCTTCCCCTGATCCCTTCCGGGGATGTGATCCAGCGCCTCCGCAGCCATGCGGAATTTGACGTAAACCGGGGAGGAAGATCCATCTGCCGGGATGGCTATCACATGCATTTCCTCTACGGACGCTACGCCCTCGCCTGCGTCTTTGCAAAAGCCCTTCTGGACCTGCCCGTTCGGGACTGTCCTTTTGTGCCTGCATGCCGTGAGACGCAGGAGCAGGCGGATCAAGCGCTTCTGTCCCTGATCCGCAGGGAAGTCTCCGCCGCCTTTGAATAATTGAACGCGCCCGGACCGCCGTTTTCGCGGTCCGGGCGCTTCTTTGCCGTGCGTCGCTCACCTTACGAACACCCGGACCTCCCGGGTGTAGCATTTGACGCCGTCCCTGCCGGTCAGCTCGCACCGGTAAACGCGGTCCCTGCCGCCGGTGAAGGCCACCAGCTGCATGGCCGAGGCCGTGGCCTGGGACATGACCGAATCCTTCCAGGTCTCCCCGTCAAAATACTGCCACTGATAGGAGACCGCCCCCTCCGCGCCCACGGCCAGGACAAACTCCTCCCCGTTGAAGGCGTAAATGTCCTCAGGCTCCACCAGGATGCGGACGGAGCCCGCTGACGCCGGGGCCTCAGTCGGGTCATTCCCGCCATCCGCCCTGGGCGTTTCCCATGCCGCGGCGGCCACCGTGGCCAGGGGCGTGGGGGAAGGCGGCACCGGCGTCGCCGTCGCCCCGGCCAGGGTGAAGGCGCAGTTCACAAGGCGCGCGCGGCCGTTGTACAAAAGGCTCTCCCCCAGGCCGGATTCGTAAAGCTCCGCCTCGATCGCGCCAAGGGGCATCAGGTCCGCGGCGTCGGCGTACCCCAGGCGCAGCACGCCCTCCACCCCGAAGATCAGGGTATACGCCGCGCGGTTCCCGTTCGTCTCCGTCTGCTGCACCACATAGACCACCGAAGCGTCCCCCAGGGTGCCGTATTCCCGGCTGAGGGAGCTATCCAGGTAGACGATGACCTCCCCCATGGCCATGGCATACCCTTCCGCCGCGCCCAGCGAAACGCAGGGCAGGAGCGCCAGCGAAAGGATAAGCGCCAGGAACCGTTTCATCACGCGCATGGGGTGTCCTCCAAATTCCAAAGATGTGCCAACACAATACCAAAAAGGGTCCGGGGTGTCAAGGCGTCCCTTCCCGGCGGGGCGGGGCCCGGGCGGGCCCGGGCGGGACTTTTTTGGTCCCCCTCCCCAAAATGGGACGCCCGAATCCCTTGCCAAACCGCATTGGATATTGTATAATTGTGTGGTTACACGGGGGTTTTGTTCCCGTGTGTTCCGAAGAAGCAATCCATACCCGAAAGGAGTCTGAACACCAATGCCCAAGAAGTATGTGTACCTGTTCACCGAAGGCAACAAGGACATGCGCAACCTGCTGGGCGGCAAGGGCGCCAACCTGGCTGAAATGACCAACATCGGTCTGCCCGTTCCCCAGGGCTTCACCATCACCACCGAAGCCTGCACCCAGTATTACGAGGACGGCCGCAAGATCAACGACGAGATCATGGCCGAAATCATGAAGAACGTTGAGATCATGGAACAGCTCAACGGCAAGAAGTTCGGCGACCTGGAGAATCCCCTTCTGGTTTCCGTCCGTTCCGGCGCCCGCGCCTCCATGCCCGGCATGATGGATACCATCCTGAACCTGGGCCTGAACGACGACGTGGTGGCTGCCATGATCAAGGGCAACCCCGACCCCAAGTTCGAGCGGTTCGTGTATGACTGCTACCGCCGCTTCATTCAGATGTTCTCCGACGTGGTTATGGAAGTGGGCAAGAAGTATTTCGAGCAGCTCATCGACGCCATGAAGGAAAAGAAGGGCGTGACCTATGATACCGAGCTGACCGCCGCGGACCTGTGCGAGCTTGCCGGCCAGTTCAAGGCCGAATACAAAAAGCAGCTGGGCGAAGACTTCCCCTCCGACCCCAAGAAGCAGCTGTACGAAGCCATCCGCGCCGTGTTCCGCTCCTGGGACAACCCCCGCGCCAACATCTATCGTATGGACCATGACATCCCCTACTCCTGGGGCACCGCGGTCAACGTCATGCCCATGGTGTTCGGCAACCTGAACGACAACTCCGGTACCGGCGTGGCCTTCACCCGCAACCCCGCCAACGGCGAAAAGGAACTGATGGGTGAATTCCTGACCAACGCCCAGGGCGAAGACGTGGTGGCCGGTGTCCGCACCCCCATGCCCATCTCCCAGATGGCCGAGAAATTCCCCGAGGCCTACAAGCAGTTCATCGATGTGTGCGCCAAGCTTGAAAACCATTACCGCGACATGCAGGATATGGAATTCACCGTTGAAAACGGCAAGCTGTACATGCTGCAGTGCCGTTCCGGCAAGCGCACCGCCGCCGCCGCCATCAAGATCGCCTGCGATCTGATCGACGAAGGCATGATCACCGAGGAAGAAGCGCTGATGCAGATCGACGCCAAGTCCCTGGACATGCTGCTGCATCCCACCTTTGACGCCGCCGCCCTCAAGAAGGCCACCCCCGTGGGCAAGGGCATCGCCGCCTCCCCCGGAGCCGCCGCCGGCCGCATCGTCTTCACCGCTGAAGACGCCGCCGAAAAGGGCAAGAAGGGCGAAAAGGTGGTCCTGGTCCGTCTGGAAACCAGCCCCGAAGACATCGAAGGCATGAAGTACGCCCAGGGCATCCTGACCGTCCGCGGCGGCCAGACCAGCCACGCGGCCGTTGTGGCCCGCGGCATGGG
>CAMJUL010000058.1 GCA_946408995.1 uncultured Clostridia bacterium
CCCTATGCTTTGTCTGTTGTTAAAAACTGGGCTTTTTCGTAAGCGATCGCCCTGATATAACCGGAAGGAAACGTTGCTTTTTTCCAGAGTTAATGATACAATGACGTTGAATTGTAAGTTTTGTTCATGGAAAAAAAGGATCCTACGATCCAGTCTTCAGGGGGATTGACATGGCCACACAGAATTATGTTTTTATGACAGACAGCGACAGTGATCTGCCGTACCAGATTGCGGACGAGCGCCATATCCCTGTGATCCGGATGCCTTACGCCATGGACGGACAGGAATATATGGACGAGAACGGCCGGGAAGGCGAAGAAAAGCAAAAGGAATTCTTTGACCGCATGCGCGCCGGCTCGGTGCCTGTGACCAGCTGCCTGAGCAAGCTCAATTATCTGGAGATTTTTGAGCCCTACCTGGCGGAGGGAAAGGATATCCTTTATATCGCCTTTTCCAGCAGTATGAGCGCGACCCTCCAGTACGCCCGGGAAGCCTGGGCGGATCTGACGGTGCGTTATCCGGGCCGCAGGCTTGTGATTTGCGATACCCTTTCCATCTCGGCGCCCATGTGGCTGCTGGTGGTGGAGGCCCATAAAATGTATGAAAACGGCGCGTCCATGGAGGAGATCGAAAGGTACATCCAGGAAAACCGCATGAAGGCGCAGTGCTGGATGACGGTGGATGACCTGGTATACCTCAAACGGGGCGGGCGGCTTTCCCCCACCAGCGCCTTTTTCGGCACCATTCTGGATATCAAGCCGATCATTACCATCGGCAGGAACGGGAAGATGGACGCGGCCGAGAAAACCAAGGGCCGGAAAAAGGCCCTTCAGCTGATCGTTGACCGGACCGTTGAAAACATCGAGGACACCGAGGGAAAGACCATCGTCATCATGCACGCGGATGCTGGCGAGGACGCTCGCCGGGTGGAGGAGAAGCTCCGCGCCAAATTGCCGGGTGTTTCGGACATTCGCATCCAGATGATCGGCCCGGTCATCGGCGCCCATGCGGGCCCCGGCGCTCTGGCGGTCACTTTTATCGGAAAGGAGCGTCCCTACTGATGCTTCTCAGGTATATGGGGCATTCCCAGTTCCTCCTGGAGGACCACTGGGGCACCCGCGTCCTGACGGATCCTTTTGATGCGGCGACAGGCTATCCCACCCATCCGGTCCGGGCGGACGTGGTGACGGTCAGCCATGGCCACGGCGACCATGCCTTTGTTTCCAAGGTGGAGGGGGAGCCGGTAGTGATCGACCGGGAGGGGTCCTTTTCCCCCGCACCCGATGTCTTTGTGAAGGCGGTCTCCTGCTGGCACGATGACGCGATGGGAAAGAAACGCGGCGCGAATCTGATGATGAACGTGTGCTTGGACGGCGTGCATGTGCTTCATTTGGGGGATCTTGGCCACCTGCCGGATCACTCCCTTGTCGAAAAGGCGCTCCCCTGTGATATCCTGCTCCTTCCCGTGGGCGGTTTCTTTACCATTGACGCACGACAGGCGGTGGAGGTATGTCGCCTCTTTTCTCCCAAATGCGTCATTCCCATGCATTACAAGACCTCCTATAACGCCTCCTGGCCGATCGCGGACGAAAAGGCCTTTCTGGATCTGATGCAGGCGTCCCCGGAAGAGCGCCTTCCGCTTTCCCTGCTGCGGGTGACCCGGGAGGACCTTTCGGAGCAGCCCAGGCTTTGCGTGATGGAGCCGGTTTTTGAATGAATCCTTCAAAAACCGGTTTTTTTTGTATGTCATGACGCTTTTCTGACTGATTTAATTTGCTTTTTTTTTCAATTTTAACCTTTTTCCCGTTTTTTTTTCAAAAAAGCCGCTTGCGTATTCTTTAAATTCGTTTTATAATGGTTCAGGTTTAAGCGGGTCTGTGGTTGCAAGCCGATGCCAGTCGCAGGCAAAACGGTCCACGTAATCCGTTCAAAGAGCGGGGAGCATGGTGCGGCTTAGAGGTAAGTCCGGCCGCGTTTATGACGCGAGAGAGCAGCGTGGGGGCATCAAATGCTATGAGCAAAGCTCCTGCCGGCGAGTGTGGGGTCAAAGACCAGGTCAGCCGATCTTCAAACCGGAAAATCATTTTTTACATGGGGGTCTTTAGCAATGTATCAGGACAAGACGCTGGTGTGCCGTGACTGCGGCAAGGAATTTGTGTTCACCGTTGGCGAGCAGGAATTCTATGCGGAAAAAGGATTTCAGAATGAACCGACTCGCTGCCGTGAATGCCGCGCTGCCCACAAGGCGCAGAGGAACAGCGGCGCTCCTCGCATGATGTACGACGCTGTCTGTGCCGATTGCGGTCAGCCCACCAAGGTTCCTTTCCAGCCGAGAGAAGATCGTCCGGTCTATTGCAGCGAGTGCTACGCCGCCCGTCAGCGCAATTAATCGAACATCGAAATCCAGAGCGCTCCCTTCGGGGAGTGCTTTTTTTCTTGTTTTGGTCTCATGGCTCTGATGCTGTTTGAGGAGACGGGACAGGGATGTAAAATGTTACAAAAATGTTGCGAAACACAGGGAAACGGGGTATACTTTCTTTGGATCTGTCAAACGCGTTATTTCGCGCCCTGCGGCGCTGTTTTCAAGGAGTAATTGGATGGAAAACAGAAGCATGCCCTCCTTTTCCGGTGATAAAGCCCCGGTTTCTTTTTCCATGAACCCGGGGAAGCTTTTTTATGCGCTGAAGGAAAACATTCACCGGGCCATCGTCGGCAAGGATGACGTCATCGAACTGCTGCTGATCTCCCTTCTTTGCAGGGGGCACGTGCTTCTGGAGGACGTACCGGGGGTAGGGAAGACGACCCTTGCCTCGGCCCTGGCCAGAAGTGTGCAGTGCTCCTTCAAGCGGATCCAGTTTACCCCCGACGTGACACCGTCGGACGTGACCGGATATACCATGGTGAACATGAAAACGGGGGAGACGGAATTCCGTCCCGGCGCGGTCATGAGCCAGATCGTTCTGGCGGACGAGATCAACCGGACGAGTCCCAAGACCCAAAGCGCCCTTCTTGAGGTAATGGAGGAGGGACAGGTCACCGTGGACGGGACCACCTATCCGCTGCCGAGGCCCTTCATCGTGCTGGCGACCCAGAATCCTGTGGATTTCGTGGGAACCTATCCCCTTCCGGAGGCCCAGATGGACCGTTTTATGATGAAGATCAGCATCGGCTACCCCTCCGTGGAGGAGGAAATGGATCTGCTCGAGCGGTATACCTCCCCCTCCACCCCGCTCAAGCGCCTTGGGACTGTGTGTGACGCATCGGAGATCCTCGCCCTTCAGGACCAGGTGGGCACGGTCTATTCCAGCCCGGAAGCCCGCAGCTATGTCTCCCAGATCACCGCGGCCACCCGGAAGCATCCGGCCTTGTCCCTCGGGGCCAGTCCCCGCGGCGCCATCGCGCTGCTTCGGGCGGCTCAGGCTTCGGCCCTCCTTGGCGGACGGGACTATGTGCTTCCGGACGATATCCGGCGCATGGTGCGGCCGGTCCTTGGGCACAGACTGCTTTTGACTCCGGAGGCGCGCATGAAAAACATCACGTCGGAACAGGTGCTTGCGGGCATCATGCAGAACGTCGCAGTCCCCGGAGGAAGGAAGAAATGACGCGCCGGGCCTTCGCGCTGTCCCTTTGCGCGGTTTCTTTCCTGCTTCTTGCCCTTGCCTTCGGGCACAGCGTTTATTTTCTGCTGGCTTTTTTTCTGCTGATCACCCTTCTTTTCAGTCTGGTCACCATCCTCGTCTTCAAGTGCACCCTTCGGATGGAGACGGCCCTGAAGCAAAAACAGGTCCGGCGGGGGGAGAATCTTCATCTTACGGTTTCCGTAAAACAAAAATGCCCCTTTCCTGCGGGGCTGTGTACCCTGACCCTTCAAAAGGGAAGGGAAACGGAAAAGGCTTCCCTTATCCTTCATCCCTTCCGGGAGGATCTGCTGGACTGCACCATGCCGGCGCGTCATGTAGGCTCCTTTGGATATGGCGCCCTGGAGCTGACCGTCTGTGACGTTTTTTGCTTGTTTACCCTCCATATCCGGTCCGCCGAGGTGCCTCAGGCGCTGGTGCTTCCGAACCCTTTTGAGATCGAGAAGCCCGCTTTTGTGATGGGGGAGGAGGGGCTCCGTGCCTTGGCAAGGACCCAGGAGGATCCGACTTCCCCGGAGGATGTGCGCGGCTATGTGGCCGGGGATGCGATGAAACGCATCCACTGGAAGCTGAGCGCCCGGAAACGGGAGCTGCTGGTGCGCCGGTTTGAGACGCCGGAGCCTCCGGATACGCTGATCCTTTTGAATCAGACCCTTTCCGATACCGCCGACGGGACCCTGTCTGGACAGGATACCCTGCGGGACCTTTTGTGCGAGACCTGCTGCGCCGTGGCGAATCAGCAGCTGAAAGACCGCAGCCCTGTCCGTGTCCCCTTTTACGGCGCGCATCCGGGGGAGTTTTCCTCGGACGATCCGTCCCGCCTTCTGCTGCTGGAGCAGATGCTCGCGATGCAGCCCTTTTCGGGCGAGGATGCCTTTGAAAGGATCCTGAGGCTGGAACTAAGACGCATGCGCCGCACCGGCGCGGTGCTGGTCCTGACCAGCCAAATGAACGCCGCGCTGACGGACGGTATCATCGCGCTCAGGAAAATGGGCCCCAGCGTCAGGGTGTATGTGGTGTCCCTGAAAACAGACGAAGAAGCGCTGCAGCCCTATGTGGACCGGCTGCAGCACCACCTGGCGGAGGTTTGCTATGTCACACCCGCTTAAAAAGACGCTGAGAGACGGTCTCTGGAATGCGGCCGCGTCCTTTCTTTTGTGCTTCAGTCTGCTCATGCTCTTCTCCCATACGCTGACGGGGGAAGGGCGCACCCTGTATTTGCTTCTTTGGTCCCTTTTGCCGGCGGTCCTCTTGTCCGCAGCGGATCAGGCCTTCCGTGGAAAATGGAAGCTGGTCCCGGTCGCTGCGGTGCTTATCGTGGAGGGAGTCCTCTTTTTTATGGGAAAGGGGATGCTGCATACCGGGATCCAATCCCTGAAAGCAGAAACATTACATCTGTTATATAATGCATCTTTTTCGGCTGTTTATTCGGACGCGCTGCGGGCGACGATGGCCGTGATTCTGATGGTGACCTTTTTTCCGTTGGTTCGGGACGACGCCTGCGGCATGGCGCTGTTTGTTTTCGGCATGCTGGCGGTACTCCCTTTTGTATTCAGACAGCACGAAGCCCTTCCTTTTTACCGTTTTTCCCTTGGGGATGGAATGCGCATGCTGCTTCCGGGACTGTGCGGCTGTCTTTTGATGCTCAGCGTCAAGGGAGGCAGGCGATTTTCCGCCTTGGCGGCGGCCCTTCTTGTCACGGCTGCCGCCTTCCTGCTGCTGCCGCCCGGCCCCAGGGTCCACCCTGGGCTGCAGGAGGCAGCCCGCTTCCTGTCGGATTACCGGCAGCGACTGTTTTCTTTTGCCCCACTGGAAGCGGAACGGGAACGGTTTTCTTTGCCGCTGACGGGGTATCAGCCCCAACAGGACCGTTTGGGAGGCCGTGTCTCCCCCGGAAACGAGCCGGTCCTGCGTGTCAGCGGCAAAGCCGGGGAGCGGCTCTATCTTCGGGGTCGGGCCTATGACGAATATACGGGGTTGAACTGGCGGGACACCCTTCCGGGCGACAGCGGTTTGTTTTCGGAGCTTTCCGCGGGAGGGAGCGCCCTTGGCCTCTTTGATCAGGCGGTGGCGGAGGAGGAACTCCGGGACGTGCTTGTCACTTTTCTTGGGGACAGCACCACGACCGTGTTCGCCCCGCTCCACCTCCGCTCTTTTTCCGGAGAGGGCAGGCGGCTGCTGCTCTATTTTCAATCCTCGACGGAAATGTATGTTCCTGACAATTTTTCTTCCGGGGACAGCTATTCTTTTACCTACGCGCCGGAGACTGCGCTGTTTTCACGGGAGGATGATTCCGCTTCTTTTCAGTGGGCGCAGGACCATTATCTTGCCCTCCCGGGACATTTGCAGTCCGAGATCTGGGAGATCAGCCAGCGCGTTACCGCAGGTCTTTCTTCTCCTTATGAAAAAGCCAAGGCGCTCTGCCGGTGGCTGGGGGAGGAATGTTCCTATACCCTGGAGGTAGATGAACCTCCCGAACAAGTGGATTTCGTTTCGTATTTTCTCCTGGGGAGCAGGGAAGGATATTGTACTTATTTCGCTTCTGCCCTGACGGTGCTTTGCCGGATGTGCGGCATCCCGGCGCGTTACGTCAGCGGATATGTATGCGTTCCGGATGCCTCCGGGACCTGTGTCGTGACCCAGCGGCAGGGACATGCCTGGACGGAGATCTATCTTGAGCATTACGGCTGGGTGACCCTGGACGCAACGCCCGGATCTTCTTCCGGTCTTCCGGACAGGGATTCCGGCCGTTTCCCGGAGCCTACGGCCTCCGCTTTGCCTTCCCCTTCCATTTTGCCTACTTCCTCGCCTGCTCCGGCGGGTTCTCCTTCTCCCGCTTCTTCAGGGACGCCTGCTCCTTCGGCTTCTTCGCCGCCTGCTTTTCCTTCCCCCTCCGCCGGATCCTTCGTGGTTCGGGACCCGGAGTGGGATCCCGAACGGTCCTTCCTCTGGCTTTTGCTCCTTTTGCTCCCTGCTCTGTTTGTACTCCTGGCGGCCGGCCGTTCCCTGCTGCTTGCGCCATCCAGGCTTGCTTCCCGTTTTCCTGACCGGCGCGGGGCTGTTTTTGCGGCCGCTGCCCTTCAGCTGCTTGAACTGCGCCGGGTCAAAAAGCGCCGTTCCGAGACCTGGATCGAATTTGGCAGACGGTCTGCCGCACACGTTTCCGGGGCGGACACAACGGCTTTCTTCTCGGACCTTTCCGCTTCCGTTTACGGACAGGAACGATCGATGGATCCTTCGCAGGCTGAACGCTTTTACCAGGCAGTCCTCGCCGGGTGCGGACGATGGACGGTGTTTTCTAACGCTGTGCGCCGTGCTTTCCGGCCCCGGAAAGACTGTTTCTTCCCATAAAAAAATGTTTCACGTGAAACACCTGCCTGCGCGGATGTTTCACGTGAAACAACGGAAAAACGAAAGGAAAGATCAGAAATCGGAAAGAAGAGGGAACAGGTGTTTTTTGATGGCGCCGACCACCAGATCGGGTTCGGAATGAATAAGGTCAATCTCGTCGGAGGCCTTGATCCCGGCTTCGACAGCGGAATCGAACCACTTGGAGATCTTGCGGGGATCCGTGCGGGTGTTGTCGTAATGAACACTGAGAGCACCGTCCTGCTCATTTAGGTCGGCGCTCTGTACCCCGGGAAGATAGGTCATCACATCGCCGAGGTAATGGAGATAAGACCCTGCGTGTTTCCGTATGAGGTCGAACTGATCGAATTTCAGATCCACAAGCTCCTCACCAACGGTGAGGACCTGGGGCCTGAGGACTTTGCGAACCAATGCTTTCTCAATGAAATTCATACTGCTCTCCTTCAAAGTCGAACCCCGGCAAAGGCCGCGGCGTAAAAAAAATCATAGCACAGAAACAGGAAAGAATCAAGGACGAAACAGGAGGAAAAGTGCTTAAAATCAATCAGGTATCCATCAGTCCCTTGGAAAAAGAGGAAAACGTAAAAAACGCTGCAGCGAGGAAGATCGGCGTTCGCCCGGAAGAACTGGAGGAATGTAAAATCCTCAAAAAAAGCGTGGATGCCCGGAAAAAAGAGGACATCCGTGTGGTTTACAACGTGGCAGTGCAAATCCGGGAGGAAGAGAAAATCCTGAGACGCACAGACCCCGCGGTCTGTCAGCAATGGAAACCAAAGACGCCCTATAGGGTGGAGCCGCTTAAAATAGCCCCGAAAGAGCGCCCGGTAGTGGTGGGACTGGGGCCGGCAGGCCTCTTTGCAGGGCTGATCCTCGCCCGGGCAGGGGCCTGTCCACTGATCCTGGAAAGAGGACAGAGCGTGGAGGACCGGAAAAAAACCGTCGAGGCCTTCCACGAAAAAGGGATCCTGGACCCGGAGAGCAACATCCAGTTCGGGGAAGGGGGGGCCGGCGCCTTTTCAGACGGAAAGCTGACGACCGGGATCAAGGACCCGCGATGTGAATTTGTCCTGGAGACCCTGGCGGAGCACGGTGCGCCCAAAGAGATCACATGGCTGGCAAGGCCGCATGTAGGCACGGACCGCCTGCCGGGAACCGTGCGGAATATCCGGGCGGAAATCGAGCGGCTGGGAGGACAGGTGCTTTTTTCGGCCAAACTGGAGGAAATCGTCCTTCGGGGCGGGCACGTGGAAAGCATCCGATACCGGAAGAATGGGTCTCTGGTGGAAAGAAAATGCTCCCATCTGCTTCTGGCTGTAGGACACAGCGCGGAGGACACCCAGAAAATGCTGTTTTCGTGCGGCATGACCATGCTTCAAAAGCCCTTTTCGGCGGGGTTCCGCATCGAACATCCCCAGGAGATGATCAACCTGGCCCAATACGGAAAGGGACCGGAAAGGGAGGTCCTTCCCCCGGCAGAATACCACCTTTCAACGCATCTGAAAAACGGACGAGGGGTATACACCTTCTGCATGTGCCCAGGCGGGCAGGTGGTAGGTGCTTCCTCGAGACCTGGGGGGCTCTGCGTCAACGGAATGAGCCCCTATGCACGGGACGGGGAGAACGCCAACGCGGCGGTGCTGGTAGACGTAAGGGTCGAGGATTTCCCGGACAGTCATCCGCTGGCGGGATTCCTGCTGCAGCGCATGTGGGAGAAAAAGGCGTTTCAGCTGGGCGGGGAAAGCTACCGGGCCCCGTCGGAAAAGGTAGGGGATTTTCTGCGGGGACGCGCCTCCGGAAGCCTGGGCAGTCTGGTAAAGCCAACCTGCAGGCCGGGAGTGCAGGCCGCGGATCTGGGGGAGATCCTGCCCGGGGAGCTGACAGCGTCCCTTAGGCAGGGGATCGTGGCCCTGGAGGGTCAAATGAAGGGCTTCGCCCATCCGGAGGCAGTGCTGACAGGGGTGGAGACCCGGTCCTCCTGTCCCGTACGGCACGTCCGGGGAAAGGGCTGTGAGACCTCTCTTTCCGGGGTGTGGAGCTGCGGGGAAGGCGCGGGCTGCGCCGGGGGGATCATGAGCGCCGCCGTGGACGGTATCCGCGGGGCGGAGGACCTGCTGAACGCATTGAGGGAAACCCTGGAATAGAAAAAGACAAAAAGGAGGATACGGGATGAACGGAAACACGAAAACCGCCGGAGGGCGCTTAAACCGGGCAGCGAAACTTGTGGCAGTGCTGACGGCGCTGCTGCTTCTTGTAAGCTTCGGCGCGGCGGAAACCTGGGAGGACCGCCTGATGGCGGCAGGTCTGGACATTGTCGCGGAAGGAACTTATACGGACCTGGACCATGTGGCCGCGTATCTGGTATTTTACGGGGAGCTGCCCTCCAATTACGTCACCAAAAAACAAGCCCGGAAAAAAGGCTGGAGCAACGGAGAGGACCTTTGGAAAACGCTGCCGGGCTATTCCCTGGGCGGGGATTCCTTCGGCAACCGGGAGGGCCTGCTGCCCAAGGGGACCTACCGGGAGTGTGACCTGTTTTACGAAGGCGGGGAGAGGGGAAACCAGAGGCTGATCTACTCTGAGCAGGGAGAACTGTATTACACACAGGACGGCTATAAATCCTTTACGCTGATCTATCCCTCCAACGAGCAGGCGAAGATCCCGAACGAAGCGCTTGAGACGCAGCGGAGAGGATCCAACGCCAAGGCAGAGGAAAAGCAAAAAAAGCAGACGGAGGCGCCCCGGCTGACCGTTGAGAAAAACGGCACCTATACGGACAAGGAGCACGTAGCCCTGTACATTCATACCTACGGAAAGCTGCCATCCAATTTCATCACCAAATCCCAGGCCCAGAACCTGGGCTGGTCCTCCTCGGCGGGGAACCTGGGCAAAGTGGCGCCGGGAAAATCCATCGGCGGGGACCGATTTGGAAACTATGAGGGGACCCTGCCGGAAAACACCACCTACAGGGAATGCGACATCGACTATACGGGGGGCTACAGGGGATCGAAAAGGATCATCTACGGCGCGGACGGGAGCATCTATTATACCGAGGACCATTATAATACCTTTGAGAGGCTCTACTGAAAAAAGCCGCGGCAGTTTCCGGGGCGGAACGGAGGAGAAGCATGAAAAAAGTCATCATTGATACGAAAACTTGGAAGGACAGGGAAAGCGCCCATGAAAGCCTGAAAAAGGAATTGGGATTTCCGGAGTGGTACGGCATGAACGCGGACGCCCTTTATGACCTTTTGACAGAAAGGGATTATAGTGTGACCCTGTGCAACACGGAAAACGCGCGGGCCGCTATGGGCAAGGAGATGGACAGGATCCTGAAGGTGCTCCGGGACGCGGGAGCCCTGGACAAGGTATTCGACGGCATGCCGATGGGGGAAAATCTGGATAAAGAGATCCTGGAAGCTGCTGAAAAATGGAAGAAACTGGAAGAAATGATTACGCCGGAGGCCCGGGAAAAGGGACTGAGGCAGCTGCTGTACAAGGTGGGGTCCAAGCCGGAAGTGGGCAGAGGCTTCCGCTGTCTCACCGGGCGGCAGATCCGCATCGGCGATGACTTCCGGGCGGGGATGGATCTGCTGATCCGGGACGAAGCGCCCGTCACCATCGGGGACCGGGTCCGCGTTGGGGACCGGGTGATGATCCTGACGGCGGATCCAGCGGAAATGGATGGTACGCCGGCTTTGGTCCGCATCGGAAGCGACGTGCGCATCGGCAGCGGAAGCGTACTGCTTCCCGGCGCCCGTCTGGAAGACGGCGCGCTGATCCCGCCCGGAAGCGTGGTCCGCTGAGGCGCGGCAGACAGCGGAGCAGAACGGAGCAAATGACAGCCGCCGGATTACCGCGAAAGGGCTGTTACTGCTGAAGACTCATGCTGATGAAGAATGCAGGCGGCAACGAAAGGGCCCCCGTCCATGGAACGGGGGCCCTTTCGTTGCCGAAGCGATTACGCGCGGATGTAGAGGTACTCGTTGGCGTAGATGCGGCTCTTGTTGGTGATCTTGGGGTTCCAGCGCATAAGGTCGCTGACGGTGCAGTGATGCTGGCCCGCGATGCGGCTGAGGGTGTCGCCGGCCTTGACCTTGTAGATGATGTAGCCGGTCTTGGCCTTCAGGGGAGCGTAGCGGCTGGCGCCGCCGGCGGCCTGGTCCATTTCTTCCATGCTCAGTTCAAGGGCTTCGATGTTTTCAAATTCAGACATTGTTTTCATCCTCCGTTTTAAGCCCGCGGGCTTTGTTTTTCTTTTCTTTGTTCTGCAGGGCGCATCGCCTTGCACCTGTTGATACGCTCCACGGAAAAGGGTGTCAGTCCGTTTGAAAAATTTCCTGATGCCTTTCCTGATCCTATCTTTGACGAATATACAAAGAAGCGTGCAATGGAGCGTCTGAAAAACAAAAAAAACGGGCTCCCTTTCGGGAGCCCGCGCAAGTCTTTGGATTACTGGGCTTTCCAGGTGTTGAACTGGTTGGTGAACTCAGCAAGCACTTCCTGATAGCCGGCAGCGTCGAGTTCAGCCTGATACTGGGCGATTTCGGCATCCACGTCAGCGGGAGCGATGCCGCCGTTCTCAAGGGCGAAACCGAACTTTTCAAACAGGTTGCGGCAAGCGGTGTACTGCGCTTCCACGGGAGCCTTGTCGAAGCGGAAGCCGGCAGCAACGGAGGTGTTGGCGCCGCCGTTGAAGTCGATGTACAGGTCAGCCTTGTTGTCGGGCTCGTTGTCCAGGGGGGTCACGATGGTCGCGGAAGCGGACTCCCACATGGAGTGGTTGTACTTGTCGCTGTGCTGGGTCACGTGCTTGATGGTCTGGCCTTCAGCCTGGGTGTATTCGAAGTCTTCGCCTTCGATACCGAAGGTGTAGATGTCAGCCAGCGTGGCGTCGGTGTACAGGAGGCCCAAGAAGTCGATGGCAGCCTTGGCCTGTTCTTCAGTGCAGTTGGCGGTGATGCAGTAGCAGCTGCCCAGGGCGGAAGTGCTGTGGGCATAGCGGGCGGTAGCGGGCTGCATGACCACTTCCTGGCCATAGCGGCTGTTGGCTTCGGCATTGACGGGGATATCGGTCCACCAGGAGATGGCCCAATCCTTGGTCTGGGTGGTGGTGTCGGTGGTCGCCTTGGCGGCTTCGTCGTCAGAGACATAGCCCTTCTCGGCCCATTCGCCCATCAGTTTGCAGAACTCGGCGTATTCGGGGGTCAGGATGGTGTCGACCACTTCGCTGGTGGCGCGGTCCACGGCGAAGAAGTTGGTGGCGGCGTCAGCGGTGAAGAAATCGAACTTGTCGATGTACCAGCGATAGAACATAGCGGTCTTCTGGGTGAGGAAGGGGTACTTCAGGCCCAGGCTTTCGGCGTCAGCCAGCATGGGCTCCAGGTCCTTCAGTTCCTTGACAGTGGTGACGTCCCAGCCGAACTGGTCCACCAGATCCTTGCGGAACATGAAGTCATAGCCTTCCACGTTGTCCTTGTACACGGGGATGAAGTAGTTCCTGCCGTTGTACTTGGTGGCTTCCCACTGGCCTTCCGCCATGGAGCCGTACAGCGCGGTGCCGGGCAGCAGATCGGTGATATCATAAACGGCATTGGCGGGAACCAGGTCGTTGGTGCCGATGGTGCCTTCCCAGGACGCGGTCCACAGGATGTTGATTTCCTTGTTGGCCAGGGCCAGGTTGGCCTTCTCGGTGTAATCACCGGAGCCGATGTCGGTCAGCTTGATCTGGACGTTGATCTTGTCGGCGATGTAGGCGTTGATGGCGTCTTCGACCTTCTTGACCTGGGCGTCATCAGGGTTCGCTACGTTGAAGGAGCAGCGATACAGAGAGAGCACGACAGGATCTTCTGCATGGGCGACGACAGCCAGGCTGGCCACCATGCACAGCGCGAGAACCAGGGATACGAGCTTTTTCATGTGATTGCCTCCTAATTAGATTTTATTTCAACGTTCCTGTTGGGGAACGTGTGAAACCGATATCAGCCCTTGACGGAGCCTACCGTCAGGCCCTTGACGAAGTACTTCTGGAAGAAGGGATACACCACCATGATGGGGGCGATGACCACGACCACCGTGGCCATGGTGGAGGAGTACTGGGGGATGGTGCCGCCCATGGCCGCGCGGACCGAGGCGGGCACGTTGTTGTTGTTGAGCAGGAACTCGATGCTCTTCTGGATGTTGATCAGCAAAAGCTGCAGGGGCTTTTTGCTGTTGGAGACGATGTAGAGCTGCGCGTTCTGCCAGTCGTTCCAGTAGGCGGTGGCCATCATAAAGCCGACGGCGGCCAGGGAGGGCTTAAGCAGGGGCAGGGTGATCTGGAAGAAGGTGCGGTAATCGCCGGCGCCGTCGATGGTGGCGGCTTCCATCAGCTCTCCGGGGATGCTGTTGGCGATGTAGGTCCTGAGGATGATCACGTTCATGGTGGTCACGCACAGGGGCAGGATCAGAAGGAGCAGGCTGTCCTTCAGGCCATACCAGCTGGTGAAAACGATGTAGCCGGACAGCTGGCCGCCGTTGAACAGCATGGGGATCAGCACGAAGACGGACAGGAAGCCGGACAGCTTGAAATCCTTGCGGCTGATGGAGTAGGCGTACATGCTCATGATCAGAAGGCCCAGGAAGGTACCGGCCACGGTGATGCCGATGGTGACCATATAGGAGGTGGCCAGCTGGCTGCCGTAGCGCAGCACGGAGTTCATGCCGTTCATGGACCAGTGACTTCCCGGGAAGAAGGTGAAGCCGTGCTGGACGATCCACATTTCATCCGTAAAGGCGGAGATGAAAACCAGCAGCACAGGGGCAAAGCAGAAAACGGTGAACAGGAAAACCAGGATCAGGAGCAGGATTTGCCCGGGGCCGATCTTCTTTTTTTCGCGGGTGACGAGCTTCTTGGGCTTATTAACGGTCGCTTGCATCTGTCAAATCCTCCCTTCCAATCAGAACAGCGCGTTTTCAGGCTCGATCTTCCGCACCATAAAGTTGGCAAAGAGCATCAGCAGCAGGCCAACCACGGACTGGAAGAGGGAGGCAGCGGCGGTATACCCAAAGTTGCCGCTGTTAAGGATGGAGTTGAGCACGTAGGAGTCGATGACCTCGGTTTTGTCGTACAGCTGGCCGATGTTGCGGGTGACCTGATAGAACAGACCCGTGTCGGAGTGCATGACGTTGCCTACGCTCAAAAGCAGCATCACGGTCACCATGGGGATCAGGCTCGGCAGGGTGATGTGCTGGATCTGCTGCCATTTGTTGGCTCCGTCGATGTCGGCGGCCTCATACAGGGAGGTGTCGATGCCGGAGAGGACGGACATGTACAGGACGGAACCGTACCCGGTATCCTTCCAGACCTTCACGATGGTCAGGATCAGGGGCCAGTAACCGATGCCGGATTTGGTGTAAAAGCGGAAGTTGGTGCCGAACACGTTGTTGATCATGCCGGTGTTGCGGTCCAGGAACGCGAACACGATGAACTGAACGGCCGCGTAGGAGATAAAGACCGGGATGATCATCAGGGTCTGCATGGTCTTGGCCATGCGCTTGAAGGCCAGCTGGTCGATGGCGATGGCCACCGTGACGTTCAGCAGCGTTCCCACAGCGGTAAAGATGACGTAGTACATCAGGGTGTTCTTCGTCATGGTGAAGAACTCGCCCCTGGAGGCGATCAGGAACTTGAAGTTCTCCAGGCCAACCCAGGGGCTGGCGAACAGGCCGGCGGAATAGTCGTACTTTTTGAAGGCGAGCACCAGACCGACCATGGGCACGTACATGATGAACAACAGCACCAGGAACGCCGGCAGGGCCATGACGACATGCGCTCTGTGCTTCCAGGTATTGCGCAGGAACTCCTTCATAAATGCATCCTCTCCTTAGGGAATATTGCTGACCGGCACGTTGGGCCGGCTTGGGCCGATATAAAAAGGAAACTCAGTCCCCGGGGCAGGGCCAGGGGCCGACCGTTTCTCCCCGAATGACGTCGCAGGGGATGGTCACGGCTTCGGTTCCGGCGGTGTTGGGGTGCTCCAGGCACTCGATCAGGCGGCGGGCGGCTTCCCGTCCGATGGAATCGGTATCCTGCCGGACGGTGGTCATAAAAGGCCTCACCAGCTGGGTCAGCCGGATGCCGTCAAACCCGGCGAAGGAAATGTCCTTTCCGATGTGAAGGTTCATCTCGATGGCCGCTTCCCGGGCGCCAAGATAGGCGTGGTCGTCAGGAAGGAGGATGCAGGAAGGACGGTCCTTCCTGGAAAGCAGCTCCCTGGTCAGGTGATAGGTCCTTTCGGGGTCCACATAGAGCCCCTCCAGCAGGGTGCCGTTTTCCGCGGGGATGCCGTGGGACTGCAGGGAACGGTAAAACCCGGTGATGCGCTTTTCCGTAACGGAGGAATTGCGCTGCCCGTGCAGAAAGGCGATCCGCTGATGGCCTCTGGAGATCACGTAGTCTGTCAGAGCCCGCATTCCGTTGACATTGTCGGACAGGACCGAGGGCCATTGATTGAACAGATGGTCGATCGTGACGCAGGGAATGCCGCTGTCCACCAGTTCCAGCACCTGGGAGGAGGCAAAATCCACACAGGCCAGACACACGCCGTCCACGTTGCGGTACCGGCAGTGGTTCAGGAACGACATGGCGTTGCCGCCCAGGTCGTGGCTGATAAAGGTGATGTCGTATCCCTGCTCCTCCGCTTCCTGTTTGAAGGAGTTCAGCACGGAGGCGAAGAAGGGATGGGTCAGCCCGCTTTGGTTTTCATCAGAAAAGAGAACGCCCAGGTTGTAGGAGCGGTTGGTCTTGAGGGCCCGCGCCGTGGCATTGGGATAATAGCCAATGCGGTTGGCAGCGTCGATGACCAATTGACGCGTCTCATCACTGATGTCGCTGTAACCGTTCAGCGCCTTGGACACCGTGGAAACGGATAACCCGCAGGCGGCTGACAGTTCTTTGATGGTTGCGTGTTTCAAGGAGCATCCATCCCTTTGATAGTCCGTCACGAAAACGTTTTCAAACAGAGTATATCATCAGTTTCGTCCAAAAGCAACAGAAAAATACAATTTTTCTCGGGAATTTTTGAAAACGCGAAAAAAATTCGTTCGGAAACCGTGCATATACCCCCTTGCGTTTTAAGAAAAACTGTCGTATTGTATTAAAGAACGGCGGATTTTGACATTCCGCCTTCTAAAACGTTTTCGGATAACATTATGGACAGGAGGTCTCTCCATGGAATACGGCTATTACGATGACGCCGCGCGGGAATTTGTAGTCACCCGGCCGGACACGCCCTCACCCTGGATCAACTACCTCGGCAGTGAAACCTTCTTTACCCTGATGAGCAACACATCCGGCGGCTATTCCTTCTATAAAGACGCCCGCCTGCTGCGCATTACCCGGTATCGCTACAACAACGTGCCCCTGGACGACGGCGGCATGTATTTCTACATTAAAGACGGGGACACGGTGTGGAATCCCGGCTGGCGTCCCATGAAGACGCCGCTGGACCGGTATGAATGCCGCCACGGCCTGGGCTACACCGCCATCACCGGTGTCAAAAACGGGATCAAATGCGAAGAGACCGCCTTGGTCCCCCGGGGGAAGGACGCCCTGGTGATCCGCGTGACGCTGAAAAACGAAGGGGAGACCCAAAAGGACCTCAGGCTTTTCAGCTTCGCAGAATGGTGCCTTTGGAACGCCCAGGACGATTCCACCAACTTCCAGCGCAACTTTTCCACCGGCGAGGTGGAGGTCGTTGGAAGCGTGATCTACCACAAAACGGAGTATCGCGAGCGGCGCAACCATTACGCGCTGTACGCGGTCAACGCCCCTGTGGCGGGCTTTGATACCGACCGGGAGACCTTCCTGGGGGCGTATCACGGCTTTGGGGAGCCGGAGGCGGTGCTGGAGGGACAGTGCCGGAATTCCATGGCCTCCGGCTGGGCGCCGATTGCCAGCCATCAGCTGAACGTGTCCCTTGAACCCGGGGAGGAAAAGCGCTTTATCTTCGTCCTGGGCTATTGCGAGAATCCCGTGGAAAGCAAATTCGAGGCGCCCGGCATCATCAACAAGGCGCCGGCGAAAAAGCTGCTTGCGGAATTTGCCACCGATGAGGCTTTTGAATGCGCCCTGAAAGCACAGAAGGCGTATTGGGAAGACCTGCTGGGGGTGTTCAGCATCCATAGCGGGGACGAGCGGTTCGACCGTCAGGTCAACATCTGGAACCAGTACCAGTGCATGGTCACCTTCAACATGTCCCGTTCCGCCAGCTACTACGAGAGCGGCATCGGCCGGGGCATGGGGTTCCGGGATTCCTCCCAGGACCTGCTGGGCTTCGTGCATATGATCCCCTCCCGGGCGCGGGAGCGCATCCTGGACATTGCCGCCACGCAGTTTGAGGACGGCAGCGCCTACCATCAGTACCAGCCTCTGACCAAGAGGGGCAACTTTGAGATCGGCAGCGGGTTCAACGACGATCCCCTGTGGCTGATCTTCGGCGTGGCCGCCTATATCAAGGAAAGCGGCGACCTGTCCATCCTTGGGGAGAAGGTCCCCTTCGACAACGACGAAAGCAAGGCCCAGACGCTCATGGAGCACCTGCGCCGTTCCTACCACTATACCCTGGACCACAAGGGGCCCCACGGCCTGCCGCTCATCGGCCGGGCGGACTGGAACGACTGCCTGAACCTGAACTGCTTCTCCGAGACCCCCGGCGAAAGCTTCCAGACCACGGCCAACAAGGAGACCGGCATTGCCGAGAGCCTGTTCATCGCAGGCATGTTCGTCCACGTCAGCGACGACTACCGCGCCCTGGCGGAGCGCTTTGGCTGGCAGGAGGAGGCGGACCGGGTGCCCGCCTGGAAACAGGAAATGACCGAGGCCATAGAGCGCCACGGCTGGGACGGGGAATGGTTCCTGCGCGCCTATGACGGCCTGGGCCAGAAGGTGGGCAGCCACGAGTGCGAGGAGGGGCAGATCTACATCGAGCCCCAGGGCTTTATCGTGATGGCGGGCGTCGGCAAGGACAACGGCATGGCCGAAAAGGCCATGGCGTCCGTTAAGGAAAAGCTGCTTTCCAAACACGGCGTGGCGATCCTCGCCCCCGCCTATACCCGGTACCATGTGGAACTGGGCGAGGTTTCCTCCTATCCGCCGGGATACAAGGAGAACGGCGGCATCTTCTGCCACAACAATCCCTGGATCGTGCTGGCGGAAGCGGTGCTTGGGCACGGGAACGAGGCCTTTGACATCTACCGCCGCACCTGCCCGGCCTACATTGAGGACCAGAAGCTGCACCACACGGAGCCCTACGTATACAGCCAGATGGTGGCGGGCCCCGAAGCGCCGCGCTTTGGCCAGGCCAAGAATTCCTGGCTGACCGGCACCGCGGCATGGGGACTGACGGCGGCCACCCAGGGCATCCTGGGCATCAAGCCCCAGTTTGACGGGCTTCAGGTGGATCCCTGCCTGCCCGGCGACATGCGGGAGGTGCAGGTAACAAGGCGCTTCCGTGGCGGGGAGTACGACATCCGCATCCACAACCTCTCCGGCGGGGAGAAGCATTCCGTCACGCTGCTGGTGGACGGCAGGGAAGTAAAGGGCAACGTGGTGCCTGTGGACGGAAAGGGCGGAAAGCACCAGGTGGAAGTGACCGTCCGGTAAGAAAAGCATAGTGTTTTGTCAACGCGGAAGGGCCCCGGGCCCTTCCGCGTTCCGGTTGACTTTGAATTTGAAAATCCCTATAATGAAACACGGATACAGACACGAAAAAATAGCGCGCGAGCATACCAAAGGAGGAGCTTTGCATGCAGTTTGTTGCGGAAAAGAACGCCCTGGTTTTCATGAACCGCGGGGAGACCGTGCGCCTGGAGGCGTGGGGACGGGATTCCCTGCGCGTCCGGGCGGCGATGGGGCCGATCCGGCCTCTGGACTGGGCCTTGACCGAGGTCCCGGAAAAGACCGAACCGACGGTCCGCGTTCTGGAGGAGGACCACTGGGTCGGGGACGGCACCGTGGATAAGCGTCCCTACGGGGAGATCGTCAACGGCAGGCTTCGCGCGGTGGTCAATTTCGCGGGGATCCTGTCCTTTTACCGGGATGACCGTCTGATCCTCCGGGAATACTACCGCATGTACGACGGGACGCTTTCCAGGTCCAGCCGCTGCCTGAAGGTGATCAACCGGACCTGGAAGGGCGTGATCGGCGGCAGCGAGTATTCCCTGACGGTCCGCTTTGACCCCAACGAGGGGGAGAAGATCTTTGGCATGGGCCAGTACCAGCAGAAGCAGATGGACCTGAAGGGCTGCGTGCTGGAGCTGGCGCAGCGCAACAGCCAGGCCAGCGTGCCCTTCATGGTTTCAAGCCTTGGCTATGGGCTTTTGTGGAACAATCCGGCGGTGGGCCATGTGACCTTCGGGAAGAACATGACCGAATGGAAGGCGGAAAGCACCCTGCAGATGGACTATTACCTGACGGTGGGGGACGGCCCGAAGGAGATCCTTCAAAACTATACCGCCGCCACCGGCCGCGCCCCCCTGTTCCCCGAGGACATGATGGGCCTGTGGCAGTGCAAACTGCGCTACCGCACCCAGGAAGAGGTGCTGACCGTGGCCCGGGCCTACCGGGACGCGGGAATCCACATCGACCTGATCGTCATCGACTTTTTCCACTGGACCGTCCAGGGCGATTGGACCTTTGACAAAAAATACTGGCCGGACCCCAAGGCCATGGTGGAGGAACTGCACGCCATGGGGGTCAAGGTGATGGTGTCGGTGTGGCCCAGCGTGGACCGGCGCAGCGTCAATTTCGGGCCCATGATGGACCGTGGACTTTTGATCCGCACCGAGCGCGGCGCCGACCAGACCTATGATTACCAGGGAGACTGCGTGGAGATCGACCCCTTCAACCCGGAATGCCGCAAATACGTCTGGGAGAAGTGCCGGGAGAATTACGCGGACCTGGGCATCGATTATTTCTGGCTGGACAATTCGGAGCCGGACTACGGCGTGTACGACTTTGACCATTACCGCTACTGCCAGGGTCCGGCCCTGACCTGCTCCAACCTGTACCCGCAGATGTACAGCCGCGCCTTCTTCGAGGGCATGGCCGGGGACGGAAAAAAAGGGTTTTTGAACCTCTTGCGCTGTGCCTGGGCGGGAAGCCAGAAATACGCCAACGTGGTCTGGTCCGGGGACGTGCCCTCCACCTTCGAGTCCTTTGAGGAGCAGTTGCAGGCGGGCCTCAACATGGGTCTTGCGGGCATTCCCTGGTGGACCACGGACATCGGCGGCTTCATGACCGACGATGTGAAGGACCCCGCCTTCCGTCAGCTGCTGATCCGCTGGTTCCAGTTCGCGGTATACAGCGCGGTCCTGCGCCTGCATGGCGACCGGGGCCCCTACAACATCCCCGCCCTGGACGACAGAGACTTTGGCGGCGGCTACCTGCACACCGGTCAGGACAACGAGATGTGGTCCTACGGGGAGGAAAACTACGCCATCATGCGCAAGTATTATGAAAAGCGCATTGCCATGCACGATTACATCGCGTCCCTCTACCGTCAGGCCCATGAAAACGGGAGTCCCCTGATCCGGGCCATGTTCTGGGAGTTCCCGGAGGACGAAAAATGCTGGGAGCTTCAGGACCAGTACATGTTCGGCGAAAAATACCTGGTGGCGCCCATCTTCCATCTGGACCAGTTTGAGCGCAGGGTCTACCTTCCCAAGGGGACTTGGCGCCGGGAAGGCACGGACAAGGTCTACGAAGGCGGGCAGGAGATCCTTTGTGAAGCGCCACTTGACGACATGCCGGTTTTTGAGCGCCTGTAAGACGCCCCGGGATGCGCATACATTACTGAAGGAGGCAGGAACATGCTGTATATCGGTATAGATCTTGGCACGTCCGCGGTCAAACTGGAACTGGTGGACGAAAACGGCGCGATCCGAAACGAACTATCCCGGTCCTATCCGGTGAACTATCCCCATCCCGGCTGGTCGGAGCAGGACCCGGAGGAATGGAAAAAGGCGGTGCTGGAGGGGATCCCGGAATTGCTCCGGGGCTTTGACGCCCGCCAGGTGAAGGGCATCGGCGCGGGCGGACAGATGCACGGCCTGGTGGTGCTGGACGGGGAGAACCGTGTGATCCGCCCGGCCATCCTCTGGAACGACGGCCGCACCCAGAAGCAGGTGGATTACCTCAACGAGGAGATCGGCCGGCAGAACCTTTCCGCCTGGACGGCCAACATCGCCTTCGCGGGCTTTACGGCTCCGAAGATCCTGTGGATGCGGGAAAACGAACCGGAAAACTTCGCCCGCATCAGCAAGATCATGCTGCCCAAGGACTACATCAATTATGTATTGACCGGCGTGCACTGCACGGATTTCTCCGACGCTTCCGGCATGCTGCTGCTGGATGTGAAAAACCGCCGCTGGAGCAAGGAGATGCTCAAGATCTGCTCTGTCGCCGAATGCCAGCTTCCGAAACTGTTTGAAAGCTACGAGAAGGTGGGCACCCTCCGGCCGGAGGTGGCGTCGCTTCTGGGCCTGGAGGAGGACGTGGTCGTGGCGGCTGGCGCCGGGGACAACGCGGCGGCGGCGGTCGGCACCGGCGTCGTGGGCGAAGGGGGCTGCAACATTTCTCTGGGCACCTCCGGCACCGTGTTCATTTCCTCCGAGCGCTTTGGCGTGGATCCCAACAACGCCCTGCATTCCTTTGACCACGCGGACGGCGGCTATCACCTGATGGGGTGCATGCTGTCGGCAGCCTCCTGCCTGAAGTGGCTGGAGGAAGACATCCTCCGCACCACCGATTACACCGGGGAGCAGGCGGCCATCACGGAGGACCGCCTTGGAAAGAACACCGTGTTCTTCCTGCCCTACATGATGGGCGAGCGTTCCCCCATCAACGACGTCCGGGCCCGGGGCACCTTCATCGGTATGACCCTGGGCACCACCCGCGCGGATCTGACCCAGGCGGTGCTGGAGGGCGTGGCCTTCGCCATCCGGGATTCTCTGGAGGTGGCAAGGAGCCTGGGCATCCCCCTGAACAGCAGCATGATCTGCGGCGGCGGGGCCAAATCCCCCCTGTGGCAAAGGATCATGGCCAATGTCAACCGGCTGGAGTTGAAAAAGGCGGCCACCGAGCAGGGGCCCGGCTTTGGCGGCGCAATCCTGGCGATGGTGGCCAGCGGCGCCTATCCCACGGTGAAGGACGCCTGCGGGAAACTGATCACCGTGGCCTCCTCCGTCAAGCCCGAGGAAAAACTGACCGCCCTCTACGAGGAGCGCTATCAGCAGTTCAGGCAGATCTATCCCGCCTGCAAGGCGCTGTTCCCCAAGCTGCAGTAAAAAGGCAGGGGCGGAAAAAGCGCGTCTCCGCCTGACGAAAGCACGTAAACAGGGGCCGTCCCGGTGTCGGGACGGCCCCTGGTCTGGTGTGCCGGGCATGGCACAATTCTAGCGGGTGAAAGTCCTGTCACGGGTATTT
>CAMJUL010000059.1 GCA_946408995.1 uncultured Clostridia bacterium
TCCAAACTAACTTCCATCCTTTTACCACTGTGGAAGTTACTCTGAGAATTTACGATCTTTTTCAGCGCTCATTCTATTCTGCCGGTGCTTTATCCTCCGGGCTGCAGGGTTTGGGTCAGGATACAAGTCGCGCAGCGGGGGGCCAGGATCTTGGCGGCCTCGGCCGCGGCCGCGTGGTCAGCGTAGACCCCGAATACGCTGGAGCCGGAGCCGGTCATCTCAGCGAACACGGCACGGGTATCATACAGAAGCGCGATGAGCCTTTCGATTTCCGGAAGCAGATGCGCAGCGGGGCTTTGCAGCATGTTAACGATATGCGGATTGTTTTCGGCGCCAAAGGCCTTTTCCCGGATCACCCGAACGGCCTGGTCGTTGTCTGCTGGACGCGAAGGCGGCAGAAGGTCAAAGGCCCTGTAAACCTCCTGGGTGGAAAGCCCGGTTTCTCCTTTCAGAAGGACAAGCGGCAGGGAAGGCATCGGGGGAAGCGGGGAAAGCGTTTCTCCGATGCCCGAGACCAGCATGGGTCCGTCGTGAAGACAATAGGGGACATCGGCGCCCAACTGGAGGGCCAGGGCCTCCAGATCCCGTTTCTCAAGGCCGCAGTTCCAGAAACGGTTCAGACCGTCGAGCACGGCTGCCGCGTCCGCACTGCCGCCGCCGAGCCCTGCGCCGGAGGGAATGTGTTTTTCCAAACGGATCACCGCTCCGGAGGAAATGCGGGCGTGATCCCGAAGGATGGATGCGGCCCGCAGCGCCAGGTTGTCCATCCCTTCGGGGACGGGGACCTTTCCGGAGGACCGCAGGCTCAGCGTGTCTCCGGGCTCAAGGGTGATCCGGTCGAAGAGGGAAAGGCGCTGCATGACGGAGGAAAGAAGATGGTATCCGTCTTCTCTTCGTCCGGTGATGTTGAGGGTCCAGTTGATTTTGGCGTGGGCGTATAAGATCATTCGATTTTTCCTTTGCTTTCCGGCGCGATCCCGGGTTTCAGGGTGAATTCAAAGTCTGCGCCGCCCTGACCGGAGACCAGGCGAATCTGCTGGTGGTGCTTTTCCATGATGATTTTGCAGATGGACAGTCCAAGACCGGTCCCTTTGCCAACGGTGTGGGATTTGTCCGCTTTGTAGAACCGGTCAAAGATATGAAGCGCGTCTTCGGAGGAGATCCCGATGCCGTTGTCTTTGACGTGGACGCGGACCAGGCCGTCCTCAACCGAGGTGGAAATGGAGATCTGCCCGCCGCTCGGGGTGTATTTGATGGCATTGTCGATCAGGTTGATCAGCACCTGCTGGATCTGCTCCTGATCCGCGGAGACATAACAGCTTTCCTGCTCAAAAAAGGGCTCCACTTCCAGGGATTTTTCTTCCAGCTGGGTGATCCGGCTGATGATGGTGCGGCGGATCAATTCGTTGATGTCAAAATCGGACAGGGCGAGGGCGACCTGATCATTCTCCATCCTGGACAGGTTCAGAAGGCTGGCGATGAGTTTGTTCAGGCGGCGGGTTTCATCCACGATGATATTCAGGCAGTGTTCCCGGTCCGTTTCCTTGACCGTGCCGTCCAGCATGCCCTGGGCAAATCCCTGAATGCTGGTAATGGGGGAGCGCAGCTCGTGGGACACATTGGCCAGGAAGTCCCGCCTGGACTGCTCCGTGGTGGAAAGCTGGTCCGCCATATGGTTAAAGGAAGCGGCGAGCCTGGCGATTTCGCTGCTTCCGGTCGGACTGGCCCGCTTTGCAAAATTGCCCTTGGCAAATTCAGAGGCGATATCCGCCATGACGGTGATAGGACGGGTGAAATGACGGGTGATAAAATAGGTCGAGACCGCGACCAGCAGAAAGACCCCCAGCGCTGAAAGCACCAGCGGCAGCACCAGGCCGTCATAGATATCCTTGACGGTTTGGGGCGCGGTCTGGATCATGACGATGCCCATGACGGTTTTTTCCTGCGTCAGAGTGCTGGTTTGCATCCAAGGGACGATGACTGTGAACAGCGGGCCCTCACGGCTGCTGGTTTCCACGATGATCTCCTCCCCCTGGGAGGCGCGGGTCAGGTAGCCGGACAGTTCGCTCCCGCTTGGGACCATCCGGAGGCTCTCGTTTTCGAGGGCATTCTCATAGTAATAGGAATAGACCCGTCCGTCCCTTGCCACGATGAGGGTATACGCGGAAAACTGGGAATAGACGGAACTGGTTTTTTGGTACAAATAATCCGTCGTCAGGGAATTCTCGTTGCCGGTGGCATACCAGATGGTGTTTTGAAGCTTTCCGGCCAGGAATGCCACGTCCTTGGCCTGCATCTTCAGCTGCGTCAGGCGGGCGTCCAGACGGGCAGAGCGAATGTTGATATACAGCAGACTGAACATAAAGACGACAAAGACCAGCGTAATGGCCAGGAATACGCAAAGCAGTTGGGTAAACGTGCTGCTTTTTTTCATTTTGTTTTTCCTCGGGAGAGTGGGGAGCGGAATACACCCCCTCAGCTTTTGACCTCGAATTTGTATCCTACACCCCAGACGGTTTTGATCTGCCATCCGTAGGACTCACAGCCCACCAGTTTTTCACGAAGCCGCTTGATATGGACGTCCACTGTCCGGCTGTCTCCAAAGAAATCAAAGCCCCAGACCTGCTCCAGAAGCTGTTCCCGGGTAAAGACCCGGTTCTGGTGTTCTGCGAGGAAATACAGGACTTCCAGTTCCTTGGGGGGCATTTCCACCGGCTTTCCGCTGTAGGTCACCTCATAGGTGTCCAGGCTGATGGTCAGGCCGGGAAAGGAAAGGGTTCTGCCGCCGGGGGTGGACTCCCGGACGGTTTCCTCCGGGGTAAAGCGGCGGAGCACGGCCTTGACCCGCGCGATGACTTCCTTTGGCTCAAAGGGCTTTGTGATGTAGTCATCCGCTCCAAGTTCCAGGCCGAGGACCTTGTCGAAGGTCTCGTCCTTGGCGGTCAGCATGATGATGGGCACCTTACTGGACTGCCGGATCTCCCGCAGCACCTGCCAGCCGTCGACGCCGGGCAGCATGACATCCAAAAGGATCAAATGGAAAGGGGCAGAGCGAAACCGGGCCAGCGCGGTATCCCCGCGGCCTTCCACGGTGACCGCGTACCCTTCTTTTTCAAGGTAGATCTTCAAAAGCTGCGCGATATTGGGGTCGTCATCCACCACAAGGATGTTCAGAGTACTTTCTTTTTCAGACATGATGAGCGCTCCTTATTTCAGTGTCACGATGGTTACGCCGTCTTCCCCCTCACCATACATGCCAAGACGATAGGACTTGATGTGGGGGTGCTTTTTCAAATGCTGCTGGATCCCGGTCCGGAGGATGCCGGTCCCTTTCCCATGGATCAGCGTGACCTCATGGAGCCCTGCAAGATAAGCGTCGTCCAGATACCTATCCGCCTCCGCGATGGCCTCCTCAAGATTCATTCCCCTCAGGTCACACTGCATGGAAACGTTCAGGTTCGACGCGGCCTTGGAAGAGTGCACCGCGGCCTTGGGCTTTTCCTTTTGGGCGTTCAGGAGTCGAAGATTGGACAGATTGGTTTTCATTTTCAGCGCGCCGGCCTGGACGGAGACTTCTCCTTTGCCGTCCGGCGCGGTCAGGACCGTACCGTCCGCGTTGAGGGTGAGGATCCGGACCTTGTCCCCGACATGGACTGTGGAGGGCGCCTGGCTTTGAGTGACCTCAGGGGCAATGCCGTCGGAATAGGAATCCAGCGCACGGTCCAGACGGTGCCGGAGCGCGCTGACCTCCTGGGAGGGCGCGCTGTTTTTCGCGGCCCGCATCTGCCGGAGGATCTCTTCCGCGTCGCGGCGGGCCTTTTCGACGATGCGCCTGGCATCCTCCTTTGCCTTGCGTTCGCTGGTATCCTTGGTTTCGGCGATGTGCTTGTACAGCGCTTCCGCCTCGTCCTTCAGACGGACGGTTTCCTGACGGGCTTCTTCCGCAAGCAGACGCTCCTTTTCGGCGATGCTGCGGTGGTATTCGGCGTTGGCGATGACATCCTCGAAGCGGACCGTTTCATGGCTCAGGAGTTCCTTGGCCCTGTCGATCAGCGCTGGGTCCAGCCCAAGACGTCTGGAGATGTCAAAGGCATTGGATTTTCCGGGCACGCCGATGGAAAGCCGGTAGGTGGGCCGGAGGGTCGTGATGTCGAATTCGACGCTGGCGTTTTCCACGCCGCGTGTGGTGAGCGCGAAGGATTTCAGCTCGCTGTAGTGGGTGGTGGCACAGGTGCGAATCTTCTTTTCGGTGAGGGAGGAGAGGATGGCCTGGGCCAGGGCGGCGCCCTCCTGAGGGTCGGTGCCCGCGCCGAGCTCGTCAAAAAGCACCAGGTCCCGGGGAAGAACGTTTTCGGTGATCTCGACGATGTTCTTCATGTGGGAGGAGAAGGTGGAAAGGCTCTGCTCAATGGACTGCTCGTCGCCGATGTCCGCGTAGATTTCGCTGAATACGGCCGTCTCGGTGCCCAGGTCCGCGGGCAGCTGCAGGCCGGCCTGGGCCATCATGCAGAACAGCCCGATGGTTTTGAGGGTAACGGTTTTTCCGCCGGTGTTGGGGCCGGTGATGACCAGGGTGGTGAAATCCTCCCCCAGCCAAAGGGTCAGGGGGACTACCGTCTCCCTGGGGATCAGGGGGTGCCGGGCGCGGATCAGGCGGATATGTCCCTGGTCGTTCAGCTTGGGCTGAACGGCATTCATGGCCCGCGCCAGATCCGCCTTGGCAAAAACAAAGTCCAGGTGGGTCAGATTTTCAATGTTGTTTTTGATCTGCTCCGCGTATGCGCCGGCCTGCGCGGACAGGGCAGCCAGAATGCGCTCGATCTCGTTTTTTTCCTTGGCACGCCATTCCTTCAGCTCATTGCCCAACTCCACGACGGCCATGGGTTCGATATACAGCGTGGCGCCCGTAGCGGACTGATCGTGGACCAAGCCGGGAACATACTGACGGTATTCCTGCCGGACCGGGAGGACATAGCGCCCGTTCCGCAGGGTGATGATGGGTTCCATCAGGTATTTGGAATAGGCGTTCCCGTGGGCCATGCTGTTGAGACGTTCCCGTATGCGGTCGTTGGAGATGCGGATGTGCCGACGGATATCCGCAAGCTCGCTGCTGGCCTGGTCCGCGATCTCCTCCTCACTGAGAATGGAATCGGTGATGTCCCTGCAAAGGGAGGGGAGCGGCTGCAGCAGAGAGGCGCAGGCGGTGATCAGGGGCGTGTTTTCCCGATCCGTCACCAGGGCGGAGCGGGCCTGCGCAGAAACCTTCAGGACGTCCGCGACATTGAGCAGCATACGGGGGGAGAGGGTCGAGCCTTTGGCCGCCAGAGAAAGCGCGTCGGAAATGTCCGAAAACAGACTGATGGGGTTTTGGCCGGAATAGGTGAGCACCACCAGAGCTTCTTCGGTCTCCGCCTGGGAATGGCGGACTTCCTCAAGAAGGCTGGAGGGGCAAAGCTGAAGGCATTTGTCCCTTCCGGAGGGACTTTGCGCCTTTTGTGCGAGCATTTCCCTGATTTTTGTAAACTCAAGAATGCGTTGCGCGCGTTCGTTCATGGGGGCAGATTCTCCTTCCGGATAGACCGTTCATCCAATGGGACCTTATGAAAAAGCGGATAGAAACCTATCCGCCTGTTGAAAGCCTGTCATTTGGCCGGGGAGACATCCCGCTTGCGGTCCGCCTGCTTTAACAAGTAGTTCTCCCTGCGCAGGCGGGTCACCTCGTCCTGTGCGTTCAGCAATTCGTCGGCGATGGACAGCGCCGTTACCACGGCCGCGTCCTCCCGGTTGATAAAGGAGGTCCGCATGGTTTCGGAGATCTTCCGGTCGGTAAAGACGGCAAGCCGTCTGACATGGTCCGGAGCGTCCCCGGAACGGATGGTATAATCCTTGCCGGCGATGCGAATGCTGTATACTTTTTCCTGTGATTTGTCCATAAGCCTCAGTACTGGTCGAAGGGATAGGTATGGCCCTGGGTGTTGACGCGGATGGTTTTGATGCGCACGGGTTCAAGGGGCTTGTCATACGCGTCCCGGGGCACCATGACGATCTGGTCGGCGAATTCCATGCCGCTGAGGACCTTGCCGAAGGCGGCATAATTGCCGTCCAGATGGGGAGCGGCCGAAACCATGATGAAGAACTGGGAACCGGCGGAATCCGGCAGGGAGGAGCGGGCCATGCTGAGCACCCCGTAGGTATGCTTCAGGGGGTTGGGGACCCCGTTGCGGGCGAATTCCCCCTTGATGGAGTAGCCGGGGCCTCCGACGCCGTTGCCCTTGGGGCAGCCGCCCTGGATCATAAATCCGGGGATGATCCGGTGGAAGGTCAGCCCGTCATAGAAACCGCTGTTGGCAAGGGCGCAGAAATTCCCTACGGACTGGGGAGCATACTCGGGATAAAGCTCCCCTTCCATGGTGCCTCCGTTTTCAAGAACGATCGTAAAAGTGGGATGGAAAACCTCGCTCATCCGGGCATGCCTCCTTTTTAATAGATCATCGCGATGATGATACCGCCCATATTGTCCGAGGAAACGACATAGCTGGAGCAATCCTGTGTTACCTGGACAGCCACATCCGAAGCGGTGTCACCGCCCGGGACCCGCTGGATCTCGTACTTCAGGACGCCGTCCTCATACAGGGCGATATGAGGATGGGCTGCCAAATATTCAATGTATTCTTCCATGCAGAAATCCATGGCGTGCATGACGGCGGCGTTGGGCTTGCCGACATAGCGGTAGATCCGGAGCTGTTTGCTTTCCCCGGTCTTGAAGGATTTATCCGAGATGGAAGCGTTGGGATAGCCTGTGACAGGAAAACGGAAAATGAATCCGTATTTCCAGGCGTTTTCCACCAGCCAGTCGCTGTGAGCGGTGCTCTCAAACCGGGCCTTGTTGAATTCGGCATCGTCCTTGCGCCAGCGGTCGATCTGGAAGGACAGGCCGGACTGGTATTCGCTGGTGCCGGGATAATTGACGTTGGCAGTGACTTTTTCGATCAGCGCGTCCCCGCTGTAGCGGCTGGAATAACGGGCCTCTTCCGCCTGATAGAGCTCGGTCTGCTCGGTCATGGTCCGGTATCCTCTGCGGATCAGGAAGTTCTCAAGGCCATTTTCCTTGGCGGCGTTCAAAAGCTCACTGATGGCATCGATGGCGACCGGGAAAAGCTTGACCGAGGACCCGGAGACCGGGATGCTGTTGCTGACGCTGACGATGGAAACGATTTCGGTCTCGGGAAAATCGGACGGAAGAGAATGCCAGCGGTTCAAAAGCAGCATGCCGCTGGAAAGCAATTCCGTGCGGGCGACGTTGACGGTCCGGACGGAACGGAGATCATAGCCGGTCAGATCCAGGATCTCCACCCCGGAACCGGTGGGCATGGGCCAGGAGTCATCTACGACTACGCGGGTGGCCGCCTGATATTCCCTTTCCGCCTCGGCATGCTGCATGATCAGCTCGTTGTTGGCGGCGGTACGGGCATTCTGGGCGTTTTCCAGCTCGGTTTTGTACAGGTTGTTGATCCAAAGGGTCGCGGCCGTGAAAAGAACGGCAAGCACAGCCACCAGGATGACGATGTGGGACAGCTTTTTAAAAGCATCTTTACGTGCTTTGGCCATGTAATCACCTTCCGTTGAGGGAATCATCCATATTGCGAAACAGACATTTTACTTATAACATTAAACGCCTGAAAAGTCAATTGCTTTGTAACAAACCCGCAATATTTCGGAAAGGCGAAGGGGGTAAAACGGAAAAAAGAGGATTTACCAGAACCGGCGGAAACGATATAATAGACGGTGGAGGGCGGCGGTCCGGATGGGATCGTCCGCCTGATGAACCGGCGCGCGCTTCCTGTTTTGAAACGCCGCCAGCGAAAGGACGGCAACATGAATTTCTGCCCGTTATACTCCGGCTCCAGCGGCAATTGCTCCTTTGTCACCTGCGGCGGGGACAGCCTCCTGATCGACGCGGGACTTTCCGGCAAGACCATCGAAGGGGCCCTTCACACGATTGGGGCCGAGGCGCGCGACCTGAAAGCCATTCTCGTCACGCATGAGCATGTGGACCATGTCAAAGGGATCGGTGTTCTTTCAAGAAGGTATCATTTGCCAGTTTACTGCACGGAGGGGACCTGGGAGGGAATGCCGTCCGGGGTGGGCGCCATTGACCGGGGGCTGAGAAGGACTTTTGTTCCCGGGGAGGATTTTTATATCGGAAGCATGAGCATATCTTCCTTTGCCATTCCCCATGACGCGCGGGAGCCTGTCGGGTTCAGGATCTGGGGCGGCGGAGGGTCCGTTTCCGTGGCCACGGACATGGGATATGTCCGGAAAGACGTGCTCGAGGCCATCGCGGGGAGCAGTCTGATCTTGCTTGAAAGCAATCATGACCCGGACATGCTGATGAACAACCCCCATTACACGTCCGCGTTAAAACGCAGGATCCGGTCGCGCCAAGGGCATCTGTCCAACGGGGAGTGCGCCGAGACGGTCGTCCGGCTGGCTGAAACCGGATGCAGGCAGGTGGTCCTTGGGCATTTGAGCGGGGAAAACAATACGCCGGAACTGGCGTATGACACGGCGGTCCATGCCGTGACGGACAGGGGGCTTTCCCTGGGACAGGACATCCTGATCGACCTTGCCTGGAGGGATCGGGTCGGAAAAGTCTATGAGATTCTATGAACGGAACCCGGCGGCCCCGGACGGGAAATATGCTTCCTTCCTTTCCGGGAGGCCGCTGTGCGTCGTCGCACTGAGCGCGGCCTGCGGGATCGTGGCCGGGAGGTACTGTGCTTTTCTTCCCGGACTGTATGCTTTGGGGATCTTGTGCGGAGGCGGCCTTTGCTCGGCCCTGAAAAGGGAGGGAAGAAGCGGGATCGCCGGCGTTCTGGTGGCCGTGTTTTTTCTGTTCTGCGGGTATGCGAGCTTTCTTGTGCGGCCCATGGCGCTTCCGGGCGGGACCTGCCTGGTCCGCGGAATCGTCAGCGGGGAAAAGACGGTGCGGGAAAACGGCTCCTGCAGAGCGCTTCTGAGGGATGTCCGGCTGACGGATGAAAACGGGCTTGATACGGAGATCGCCCGGGTGTACTGGACTTTTCAGCCCAGGGATGACGAAGAACTGATCCGGCTGCGGGATGCCCTGGAGGATGGGGACCTTGTGACGTTTACAGGCACGGTTTACCGTCCTTCGGAGCGGGTCAATCCTTACGGATACGATTTTTCTCTCTATCTTGCCCAGCTGGGGGTCCGCGTCGGGGTATCCGGCTGCGGGGCCCCGGCCCTTGAAAAAGGGGCTTCCGTGCTGCTGAGCGGAAGACTGCTTCGCCTGCGGCAGGCCCTGTCAAAGAAAGCGGAGGACATCTTCGGCGAAAGCGCCGCCTGGCCTGAGACGCTGCTTCTCGGGGAAAAGGAAAAGCTGGACAGCGATATCCGCTCCTCCTTTTCGGACCTGGGTATTGCCCACGTGCTTGCGGTCAGCGGACTGCATGTGGGACTGCTCTCCGGTTTCCTTGTGCTTGTTCTCAGGCTGTTTGCAGCGTCCCCCAAGGTACGGCTTGCGGTCATGACGGCGTTTCTGGGGTTCTACTGTGCGCTGCTGGATTTTTCCTCGCCGGTGGTCCGCGCGTCGGTCCTTCTGCTTCTGGAGGGAGTGCGGCAGGTGCGGCGGCGCCCGGGAGATCCGCTGACCAATCTGAGCATTGCCTTTCTGCTGATCCTTTCGTTCGCGCCGCTGTCGCTGTTCAACGCGGGATTCCAGATGACCTTTGGGGCGCTGCTGGGCATCACCCTGCTGCGCGCGCCGCTGGAGCGCGCGCTGCGATGGATCCGGCCGGAAAAGGTGCGGGAAGCCCTTTCCATGACCTTGTCCGCGGAAATGGGGATCCTGATCCCGCTGGCGAACGCGTACCATCGTTTCTCGTGTGTCGGCGTGCTCCTGAGCCCGGCGGCCTGTCTGATGATGGGGGTCCTGCTGCCCGTGTATCTGACGGTGTTCGTACTCGGGTGCATCTGGCTGCCCCTTGGAAGGCTCCTGGCAGGACTCCTTCACGGGGCGCTTGGCGGACTGCTCGGCCCCCTTGTAGCGTTGTCCGGGGAGGAATTTGTCTCCTTCTCCGTCCCGTCCCTTCCGGTCCCGATGGTGATCGGGTTTTGCATTGTGGCGCTTCTTTGCACGAGGTATGTGCTGTTCACCGGAAAAGCCAGGCTGCTTCTTGGGGGAGGGAGCGTGGTGGTCATGTGCCTGATCCTGCTGTTCGTCCGATCGGACGCGGTTCAGTACATTCAGTTTTCCGTTGGACAGGCGGATGCCGCCGTGGTGACGGACGGCAGGGAGACGGTGGTGGTGGATACCGGGGAGTACGGAGGGGATCTGGCGTCCTGGCTTTTGTCCACCGGCAGAAAGGCGGATGTGCTGGTATTGACCCATCTGCATACGGACCATTGTGCCGGCGTCCTGGACCTGCTTGAGGATCGGGTGACCATTGGGAAAGTGCTTCTCCCCTGCGGCGCGAGGGAGCAGAAAATAGACGCGGTCGGCCTCAGGGTACTGGAAAGGCTGCAGGAGGCGGGCATTCCCGTGGAGGAAGCCGGAGCCGGGGACACCTTCGGCACCCAAAGGACGGCCTGGACGGTCCTCTGGCCCTGGAAGGACCGCTATCGAACGGGTCAGGACGCCAATGATTACTGCCTGACATTGCTGATGGAGGCGGAGGGGACCCGGTTCCTTCTGACCGGGGACCTGACGGACAGATACGAAATGTACGCGGCGGTGGACGCGGACGTGCTCAAGATCTCCCACCACGGAAGCAACGGCGCCTCCTCCGCGCCGTTCCTGGAGGCGGTCTCCCCTCAGATCATGATCGTTTCCTGCCGGAGCGGAAGAAACCTGCCCGGCGCCGAAACCATGAAACGCCTGGCGGACTGCGGAGGGACTGTTTTCAGGACGGACGAAACGGGCGCGCTGACGGTGACGCCGGAGCATGGCCGCATCAGGGTCCAGGGGTACCTGGGCGCCGGGCCGACGGACCTGTCCGTCTTTGGCGGCGAGGCATCCGCGCCGGCGCAGTGACGGGTGACCGGACAGAAAGGACGTTTGATTCATGGCGGTACAGGCCAGACTGGATTATCTGACGCTGTTTAAAGAATTGAAAGAGAAGAAGATCGGAACGCTGTATCTGTTTGAGGGGGAAGAGGAGTATACAAAGGACCGGGCCCTTGACAGGCTGAAGGAAAGTGCGGTGGGGAACGCCTTTCCGGAAATGAATTATACGGTCCTCAAAGACCCCGCGCCGGACGACCTGATCGCGGCGGCGGAGACCGTTCCTTTTATGGCGGACCGCCGGGTGGTGGTGGTCCGGGAGTGTTCGCTGCTGCAGGGAAAGCCGCAGACCTATGATGAAAGCGCTGCGCTCGAGAAGCTGGACAAGTATCTTCCTGCCATTCAGGACAGCGGCACGGTGGTTTTTTTCGCCCGCGGAAAAACAGACGGGAAACGCCGGATGAAAAAAATGCTTCAAAAGTATGCCGCGTGCGTGGATTTTGTCCGTCCGGACGATACGTATCTGCTCAAATGGATCGCCGCAGAATTGAAAAAACGGGGCAAAAGCATACGGCGGGAAACGGCGCAGTTTTTCTGGTTCAACTGCGGGAGGGAAATGTACCTGCTGCTGTCGGAAATGGAGAAGCTGGCGGCGTACCTGCAGGATCGTGAAGAAGTGACCCGGGAGGATATTTTGACGGTCTGCGTCCGGTCCAGGGAGGCCCGGGTCTTCGACCTGGCGGACGCGCTGCTCTCTGGCCGCGGACAGGAAGCGTTTGAAATCAAGAAGGATCTGTGTCGGATGGGGGAGGAACCGGTCTTCCTGCTTTCCCTGCTGGGGGAACAGTGCCGCCGGGTGTATTATACAGGGGAAATGAGACGGGAGGGACAGTCCTCCCAGATCATCGCGGCCCGGCTGTCCATTCCGGAGTTCGCGGCGAAGGCCGCCATGAGGCTCTGCGGAGGCTTTGACCGGGAGGATCTGAAAAGGATGTGCGACGCCTGCACCGAGACGGAGTATGCCATTAAAAGCGGCCAGACGGATGACGACGCGGCGCTGGAGATGCTTTTGCTCCGGATCCTCGCCTGGCGGAGGGCCCACAAAGAACGCGCGCAGACTATTTGACGGGCGTCGGGAACAAAAAGGAGAAGACATGGATATCAGGGAGACACTGGCGTTTTACGGCCTGGACGCTTCGCAGGACCAGCTGGAGGCGTTTGAAACATACCGCGCGCTCCTGCGGGAATGGAACGGGAAGATGGACCTGACCAATGTCCCGGACGAGGATACGGCGGAGAGGCATTTTGCCGATTCCCTCTCCCCGCTGCTTGTGCAGGGGATCCTTCCCGCGGAAGGGACCTTTTGCGATGTGGGGACCGGGGCCGGCTTTCCGGGACTCCCGCTTGCGGTGATGTGCCCAAGGCTTGAGATCACCCTGATCGACGCGCTGGATAAACGCTGCGTTTTCCTGAGACACTGCTGTGAGAAAATGGGCTTGAAAAATGTCCGCGTATTCCATCGCCGGGCAGAGGAAGCGGGGCGGGATCCCCTGTTCCGGGAACGGTTTGACATCACGGGGGCCAGGGCGGTCGCTCCCCTGAACGTGCTACTGGAATACCTGCTTCCCCTGACAAAACGGGGGGGAAGATGTATCTGCTGGAAGGGGCCGGGGGTGGCTCAGGAAATGGAAGACGGCCGCTTCGCGTCTTCCGTACTGGGAGGCGGTGCCCTTGAACTGGTGCGCCTTGAGATGCGCGGCAGGGAGCGGCTCCTGTGCTGGACGGATAAAACGGGGGAGACTCCCATACAGTATCCCAGACGCAATTCCGTGCCCTCCAGAAGACCGCTTCGATGTTCCCGGGCACAGGACCGTATTTGAAACGCAAAAAAAACGCCTTGAGGATCCGATGCTTCCCAAGGCGTATTTTGTTCATAGGGCCGCTATCAATGACCGGAGGAGAGAAATTCCTCCAGGAAGGCGTCCGGATCCTCGGAGGACTGGATCTGTTTGCGGAGCTGATCCGCGACGGATTTCTCCTGCTCGGAAAGCATCAGCTCGCTTTTGCGGGTCATGGAAAGGGCCAGGTCCGGCAGGAAGAAGGAGCCGTCCCGGCTCTTTTTCAGGGTCAGGCACATGTTGCCCACCCCGTAAAACTCGTCCTGGATCGCCTCGTCCAGGGGGTTGCCGGTCGCGTTCAGGATGGCGATGACGGTAAGGGACCCGCCTTCCCGCAGGTTGCGTGCGGCGCCAAAGAGCTTGCGGCCGCGATAGGCGCAGCCGGCGGCAAGCCCGCCCCCCAGCGACCGGGCGGATGCGGGGGCCAACGCGTTCAGGGCACGCCCAAGCCTGGTCAGACTGTCGAGAAATACGATGACGTTCTTTTTTTGCTCCACCAGGCGCATGGCCCGCTCGAAGCAGAGCTCGGCGGTATGGAGGTGATTTTCCGCGGTGGATTCGACCGTGGTGTAAATGACTTCTCCGCGGTCCAGGTCCTTGTATCCGGTCACATCCTCCGGCCTCGCGTCGATCAGGAGATGGATCAGTTCCGCTTCCGGATCCAGGGTGGAAACGGCCTGCGCCATGGCGGTCAGGACCTCGTTCTCATTCATGCGGGAGGGAAGCACGAGGGCCGCGCGCTGCCCGTATCCTATGGGGCAGAACAGGTCGATGGATTTGAGGGTCGGATTCTCCGGGAGAGCCTGGGAAAACCGGATCTGCCTGCGGGGATAGACGGGGGTCAGACTTTCAAAGCAGGGCCGCTGGCTGTTTTCCTCCGGAGCGGAGCCGTTGACAAGCGTGATATACAAAAGGGCGCTGTAACGGTCCCCCTCCCGCTGGGGCCGGGTTTTTCCGGTGACATAATCCCCGCTGCGGAGATTGAATCTGCGGATTTGTGCGTTGGAAACATATACGTCCTTTTTGCCCGGGCTCAGGGTTTCCGTGCGAAGAAAACCGTATCCGTCCGGATGGATCTCAAGGATCCCGGAGCTGTCGCCGCATTCCCCGGTGGCAAGCATTTCACTGACCGTGGGGGAAGGGGGGGCGGGCTCGGCGTGAAAGGCTTCGCCATTAGGCACGGCAGGAGCGGGCTCCGCGCTCCGGATTTCGCCGTGATAGGGCATCTGCGGTCCCGCGTGGGACTCCGCAGCGTAGGCAGGACGGCTCATCTCCCTTCCCGGCTCCGGGATATCCGGCCCAAAGCGGTTCCCCGCGGGGCTTTGGGAGGAATAACCGCTGTAGTCGGCGCGGGGGGCCGGGGCATAGGTCCTGGCGGAATAAGGCTTGTCCCCCTGAGGCTTTTCCCCGCCGTAAGGACGCGAGGAAGCGGTATAGGAGGAACGGGAGGAATAGGAGGGCTGATAGGCGCGGGGGTTGTGCCAGGATTTTGAGCCTTCAAGGGTGAAAGCCGGGGCTTTGCTGGAAATGGAGGAAAGGGAGGAGGGCTTTTCTTTCTCCCCGGATGCGGCCACGCGGGAAACGGGCTGCGTCCTGGCAGGGCGGATGGGGGATGCTACGGTCAGGACAGGCGTATCGTCGCTGTCTTCCCCCTCGTCGTCCGTGATGATGGACGCGGTGCGCACAGCCCGGTTGACCGGCGCGGCCACGGGCGCCATGACCGTCTGAACGGCCGTCTCTTCGATATCCTGCTTTTGCTGAGCGCTGTCATGCTCCTCCAGCCGGTCGATGATCCCCTGCTTGGACAGACCGGAAGAGAGCTTGATCCCCTGTTCCTTGGCCCATTTTCTTAATTCGACCACGGTCATCTTTTCGTAATTCACGCTCATGAAAAAAGCCTCCACTTGTTGATGTCGACAGATTCAGGGGACAGTCGCTGACACGAAAAGCGCCCTTTTTTAACGGGGTGGACGGAAAACAAAAAGGACTGATACAGCATTTAGGGTCAGTCCTTCCTGGGCAGATATCTGGAAACATAGGTTTCCCGCAGTATGGCCTGAACGTCCCGCTGCATTGTACTGTTACTGCCTATATCATACCAGAAAAACCGCGGGTTTTCAATGCCTTTTCAAGATTTATTTCCGGTCCGGTCCGGTCCGTCTTTATTTTCCAACGCAGAAGCGGGAGAAGATGTCGTCCAGCAGGGCTTCGTCGACCCTGTCCCCGGTAATGGCGCCAAGCAGATCCAACGCTTCCCGCAGGTCGATGGCGACAAGATCGATGCCATGCTCTTCCTCAAGCAGGCTCAGCGCGCGGTCCAGCGCGAGGGCAGCCTGGCCGGCGAGCATGATATGGCGCAGCTGACTGATCTCACCCTGGGAAGCGCCCCGGGTGAAGGAGGAGATCTTTTCTTTCAGGCGATCCATTCCCTCAAGCGTGGAGCAGGAAACGGTGACGGCCTCGCTTCCGGCGCGGGCCACGGTCTCATCGCAGGGGGGGAGATCCTGCTTGTTGAGGACGATGATCCGGTCTTTGCCTTCCGTTTCCTTCAAAAGATCCATCGTCTCCCTGTCCATCGGACGGGCGGCGTCAATGACGATCAGGAGAAGATCGCTTTTCTCAACGGCCTGCCGCGCGAGACCGATGCCGATCTTCTCGATCTCCTCGCTGCTGTCCCGGAGCCCGGCCGTGTCCTTGAGGTTGACGCGGATGCCGTCCAGGTAGAAGGTTCCGCTGACGATGTCTCTGGTGGTGCCGGGAATGTCCGTCACGATGGCCCGGGATTCCCCGCAGAGAGCGTTGAGCAGGGAGGACTTTCCCGCGTTGACGCTGCCGCACAGAACGGTATCCAGACCGTTTTCAAGGATGCGGGCCATTTTCTCATCCCCCGCGTGTTTCAAACGGTCGCGAACGGCGCGGACCCGGTCCCTGAGAGAAGCGCAGGCCTCTTCCTCCGGGATCTCGTCGGGATAGTCCAGCGCGGCTTCGATGCCGGCCAGAATGGCGCTGATCTCGTTCTGGGCCTCCCGGATAAACGCGGATACGCCTCCATCCAGCTGCCGGAGGGCGCAGCGGGCGGCCCGGTCCGATTCGGAACGGATCAGCGCCATGACGGCCTCGGCCTGGCTCAGGTCGATCCGGCCGTTCAGGAAGGCGCGTTTGGTAAATTCCCCGGGCTCTGCAGTGCGGATGCCAAGCTCGTTCAGGGCGCGCAGCAGGCGGGAGGAGGCCCATCTGCCCCCGTGAAGCTGAAACTCGGCCACGTCCTCCCGGGTATAGGTCCGGGGAGAGGCCATATACACAGCCATGCATTCGTCGATCTGGCTGCCCTGAAGGTCCCTGACAAGGGTGTGGCAGAGCAGATGATCTTTCAGCGGCCTGCGCAGAGAAGTAAGCCTTTCAAGCGCTTCGGCCGAACGGGGTCCGGATACGCGGACAATGGCGATGCCGCCTTCCCCGGCTGCGGTGGCAAGGCCGGCAATGGTGTCTTCGGGAATGTACAAGGAAACAGCCCTCCTTGAGGTGTGATGGCGCAAAGCATTATATCACGCCCGGCATGATCTCTCAAGCTTAAGCCCCTTGCCAAAGCGGGGACCGCAGGGTAAAATGGCAGGGTCGGGGATCCCGGAGGGACCCGGATCACAGGAGGGAAGGACATGACGCGGAAAAATGCGGAACAGCACAGCGGGGAGGGGGCCGTCTACAGACAGGTCTTCCAGTTCAGCGTGCTTTACCATTTTTTGTACGCCGTCTGCGCCTGCGCCTCTTTGATTTCCATGCCGCTCTTTGGGGGGGCACTGTACCTGCTGGGGCGGATCACGGTGCTTTTCAGCGACCGTTTCCGGCCGCCGAGGAGCGAGGAACTGTCCCGGACCGAAAAAATAACCGGCTCGGCCGTGCTGGCTTTTCTGCTGGCCCTGCTGCTTTACATCCTGATGATCCACTATCCGCAGGGGCAGCCGAGGTCCGCCGTCTGGACGGTGCTGTACCTTTCCCTGGCGCTTCCGCTCAGGAGCGGGATGACGGTGAGGCTTCAGGAAAAGCAGCTTCTTGCGGGGCAGGGCAAGGGCGGCTACTTCACGATGGCCCTTGTGCTCCAGGTGCTTTTGTTCCTGCCGTTCCTGGCCTTGCTTTTCCTGTTTTGTCCCGGCTGGGAGGCCGTGTCGCTTGCGGTGGGCTATCTGGTTGGGAATGTTTGGGAGTTTTATGAGATCTGGCGGGACCGGGAGAGGCTTCGGACCTGGAACCGGACGGACCGGGCGGAGCTGGACGCCATCCGGTCGGTGCATTCCTACCGGATCTTTCAGGATTTTTCCGTCGCGGTCGCCTTCGCGGTCCAGGTCACGGTAACGGTCACCGTGGCGTATCTCGGGGCCTCCTCCCAGGAATTGTTCTACCGGCTGCTGACTGCCTTCGGGACCACCGCGCTGTGCGCGGAAGCGGTGGACCTGATGATGGGAAGAAGGCCCCGGGAGGACCGGGATCCCATGACGGCCATGATGATCGGTTTGGGCCTTTGGCTGTACGGACTGGTCCTGTTTTACAGGAACATGGGGCGTCCGGGGGGGCCTGAAGCGTATCTGAGCGTTGCGCTCTGTACCGCCGGCGCGACCGTGTGCATCCGTTTGATCGTTTACCTTGAGGAGAAAATGAGGAGCGCGGCAGCCTTTGCCCTCGGGCGGGAAAAGGTGAGCGCCTACGACTGGCTCTTTAGATCCAGGATCGAGCTTTCGGTGCTGTCCGGGCAGACCTGCTCCGTGGTCCTTCTGGGTGCGCTGTGGATCTTTGGGGGGCCGGGGAGCAGCGGCGTTGGCCCCGAGCAGCTGATCAAGCTCAGGCCACTGATGCTGATTCCGGCGGTCCTTCCGGTGCTGACCGCCCTGGTACTGGCCCTGAGGTTCCCGATTACGGCGCGCCATCTGCAGAAACTGGACCGGTACCTGAACCTTGTGCGGAACGGTGAACAGAACGAAGCGCTGCGCAGACAGCTTGAAAACGTCATCGTGCGAAAGAGCCTTCGCCGGTACGGGATCAGGATCCTGATCCTGATCCTCCGGCCGCTTTACCGCCACCGGATCAAGGGCAGGGAAAATGTCGCTCCTGCGGGGGAGACGCCCTGCGTGTTTGTCTGCAATCACGGGGAGATCTACGGGCCGGTGGTGACAACGCTGTTCATGCCCTTTCCCTTCAGGCCCTGGGTCACCAGCGAAATGACGGACCGGGAGGTGATCTCGGAATACATTTACCGGAACACCTTTTCCAAAGTCTCCTGGCTGCCGGACGGCGCCGCGAAGTTTTTCTGCGTTCGGATCGCAGGCCCCGCTCTTGCTTGGATCATGCGGTCGGTAGAGCCCATTCCGGTCTATCATGGAAACCCGCGGCAGTTGATGGAAACCTTCAGGGCCACGATCGACGCTATGGAAACGGGCGACAACATCCTGGTCTTTCCGGAAAATTCCACCACCAGCGCGGACGGAAAATTCCTGAAGGACGGGGTTGGAGAATTCTTTTCCGGCTTTGCGGTCATTGGACAGCTGTATTACAAGCGGACCGGAAAGAGATGCAGGTTTGTGCCGGTTTACGCGGACAAATACCGCAAGGTCCTTTCCATCGGCGGGGAACTCTATTACGACGGGGAAAAGAGTCCGTCGGACGAAAAGGAGAGGCTGTGCACGGTCCTCAGGGAAGAAATGCTCCGCATGCATGACGAGATCCGGGCGGGAAAGAAAGCCTGAAGCGGGCCGTTTGTGACGGCGGGACGGTCTTCGGACGATTTTTAGGAAGATTTTCCCGCTTTTTTTGAAGGAAACGGCGAAAAACCTCCGCAGGAACGTTGACTTTTTCAGGTGTCAATGATATCATTATACAGTTGTCTGTCTTAAGGCAGACGGCTTTTACACGGCCGGGCGGTCCTTGGGCCGCAGGCCTGCCAGAACGACTATATATCCCCGAGGGTTGCGGGGATTTTATAGGAGGAGACCGGCAAATCCGGCTCCGATTATTTTATGGGAGGTGCTTCCATGCCTACGATCAATCAGTTGATCCGCAAAGGAAGAGTCAAGGTTGGAAACAAGTCAACCGCGCCCATCCTGCAGGGCTGCCCGCAGAAACGCGGCGTATGCCTGAGTGTCAAGACGACCACGCCCAAGAAGCCCAATTCCGCGCTTCGGAAGATCGCCAGGATTCGTCTGACCAACCAGATTGAAGGTACCTGCTACATTCCGGGTATCGGCCACAATCTGCAGGAACACTCTGTGGTGCTTATCCGCGGCGGCCGCGTACGCGATCTGCCCGGCGTCCGGTACCACATCATCCGCGGCGCGCTGGATACGGCCGGAGTGGCCAAGCGCAACCAGGGCCGTTCGCTCTACGGTGCAAAACGCCCCAAGAAGTAAGGAACAGACACGGGATGAACGCCCGGAAGAACCGCCAGGACGCAGGAATGCGCCGCGGGACGGTTCCGACTGCAAGCGTTTTGTATTCTGACAAGTTCCAGAGTCACTGGTTTCATTCCGCCAAGCCGCTGCCGGAGACGGACGTTGACCGGGAAAAGGCGAAGACAGGCGAGAGGAACATCGCTGTCGCCCCCGGCAATGCACTTTGGCACCGCGAATCGGTACGGTACGATGCTGAGTGCCGGGCCGGCTTGCAGAACGAAACAGCCCGACGCAGACTTTCAAATTTCCAAGGAGGGAACTACAATGCCCCGTCGTGGATTTATCCCCAAACGTGAAGTGCTGCCGGATCCCGTGTACGGGACCACGGTGGTCACCAAGCTGATCAACCAGATCATGCTGGACGGAAAGCGCGGCGTAGCCCAGCAGGTGTGCTACGAAGCCTTTGAAATGATTAAAGAAAAAACCGGCAAGGAAGCCAATGAAGTCTTCCAGGCCGCTCTGAACAATGTTATGCCCCAGGTGGAAGTCAAAGCCCGCCGCGTCGGCGGCGCCACCTATCAGGTCCCGGTCGAGATCAGGCCGGAACGCCGTCAGACCCTTGCCCTTCGCTGGATCGTGGACTTCTCCCGCACCCGCGGCGAAAAGACCATGTACGAGCGCCTTGCCAACGAACTGATGGAAGCCGCCAACAACGGTGGAAACGCGGTCAAGCGCAAGGAAGAAATGCATCGTATGGCGGAAGCCAACAAGGCCTTTGCACATTACCGCTGGTAATGTAACGGCTTACCCTATCGATAAGGAGAGCACATTTCATGCCCAGGAGTCATCCCTTAGAAAAAGTACGCAACATCGGGATTATGGCGCATATTGACGCCGGTAAAACCACCACCACCGAACGCATCCTGTTTTATACCGGTAAGACCCACCGCCTTGGCGAGGTTCATGACGGCGCGGCTACCATGGACTGGATGGAAGAGGAACAGGAACGCGGCATTACGATCACTTCTGCTGCAACCACCTGCTTCTGGAAAGGAAACCGCATCAACATTATCGATACTCCCGGTCACGTGGACTTTACTGTGGAAGTGGAACGCTCCCTGCGCGTCCTTGACGGCGCCGTGGCGGTGTTCTGCGCGAAGGGCGGTGTCGAGCCTCAGAGCGAGACCGTATGGCGTCAGGCCACCAAATACCAGGTTCCCCGGATCGCCTATGTCAACAAGATGGACATTACCGGCGCCAATTTCTACCGCGTGGTAGACATGATGAAGACGCGCCTTCACGCGCATCCTGTCCCGATCCAGCTGCCCATTGGCAAGGAGAATTCCTTCCGCGGCATCGTGGACCTGTTCAAGATGAAGGCGGAAGTCTATTATGATGACGAGGGCAAGGATGTCCGCGAGGAAGAAATCCCCGCCGATATGCTGGATGATTGCGTCAAAGCCCGCGAAACCATGGTGGAAGCAATCGCCGAATCCGATGATGAACTGATGGAAAAATTCCTGGGCGGCGAGGAGATCTCCAACCAGGAATTGGAAACGGCTCTGCGCAAGGCTACCCTGAGTTGCTCACTGAACCCTGTTCTGTGCGGGACCTCCTACCGGAACAAAGGCGTTCAGCTTCTTCTGGACGCGATCGTGGCTTTCCTGCCTTCTCCGCTGGATATTCCCGCCGTGCATGGCACCATGCCCGGGGATCCCGAAAAAGAACTGGTCCGGAAAGCCGATGACAAGGAGCCCTTCGCGGCCCTTGCCTTCAAGGTCGCTGCGGATCCGTTCGTGGGCAAACTGGTGTTTTTCCGGGTGTATTCCGGCCAGTGCGCCAATGGCAGCTATGTTTTCAATTCTTCCAAGCAGAAGCGGGAGCGTTTCAGCCGCGTCCTGCAGATGCATGCCAATCACCGGGAAGAGATTGACAACGTTTATGCCGGCGACATCGCTGCGGCGGTCGGCCTGAGGGATACGACCACCGGGGATACCCTTTGCGATGAGAAGAATCCGATCATTCTCGAATCCATGGAATTCCCGGATCCGGTCATCCAGGTGGCCATCGAACCCAAGACCAAAGCCGGTCAGGACAAAATGAGCCTGGCGCTTCAGCGGCTTGCGGAAGAAGATCCCACCTTCAAGACCTATACGGATCAGGAGACCGGGCAGACCATCATCGCCGGTATGGGCGAGCTTCATCTTGAGATCATCGTCGACCGTATGATGCGCGAATTCAAGGTGGAGGCCACCGTCGGCAAACCCCAGGTTTCCTACAAGGAATCCATTACCAAGAAAGTACAGGCCGAAGGACGCTTTGTTCGCCAGACGGGCGGCCACGGACAGTATGGTCATTGCGTGATCGAGATCGAACCTGTTGCCCCGGGCGAGGGATACAGCTTCGAGAACAAGATCGTTGGCGGCGTGATCCCCAAGGAATACATCCCCGCTGTGGACAACGGCATCCGCGAGGCTTCTGCCTCCGGTCTGCTCGGCGGTTTCCAGGTGGTGGATTTCAAGGCTTCGCTGCTTGACGGTTCCTATCACGAGGTGGACTCCTCCGAAATGGCGTTCAAGATCGCCGGCTCGATGGCTTTCAAGGAAGCCCTCGCGAAGGCGGACGAAAGACTGCTTGAGCCTGTTATGAAGGTGGAGACCATCGTACCCGATACCTACCTGGGCGACGTGGTCGGGGATATCAATTCCCGCCGCGGCAGGATCGACGAGATCGAACCCAGGGAGAGCGACCAGAGCGTTCATTCCTTTGTCCCGCTCAGCGAGATGTTCGGCTACGCCACCGACCTCCGTTCCAAAACACAGGGCCGCGGCATGTACACCATGCAGTTCGACCACTATGAGGAGGTCCCCAAGAGCGTCGCCGAAAAGGTTGTTGGAAAACGCTGAGGCGTGTTTTGCAGCAAAACTTAGGAGGAGTTACCCATGGCCAAGGAACATTTTGAAAGAAACAAGCCGCACGTAAACATCGGCACCATCGGGCACGTCGACCATGGCAAGACGA
>CAMJUL010000060.1 GCA_946408995.1 uncultured Clostridia bacterium
GCAAAAAAATGGATGGCTGTGCATCGTGCCAAAGGACGAGTAATCACCCGTAACACAGTTCATACCAAAAGCGCACCAAACCCCTGCACCTGAAAAGTTGGTATCAAAAACCAACCAACAGGCGCAGGGGCCTTCTTCGTATTTCAGCGACGGCTGACCCGGGGTATAACGCCAGGAATACTCCACAACCACAGAGCGCATGCTCTGGTTTTCAGGGGGTTCGAAGCGCCCGGAAAACTGTCCGGTGGACAGTTTTCAGCGGAGAACGGGCCGGCAGCCCCGGAACTGGGGGCGGAGCCCTCAACAAGTTTTTTGCAAATTGTATTAACTTTGCATTGCTTGCAGCTATGCAAAATGTGATACTTTTGCCCTGCTTGCTGTTATTTTCCCTGTTTCTTTTCCCTGTATTCCCCTGGGGTCATGCCTGTTATTTCCTTGAACACTTTGGAAAAATGTGCTTGGCTGGAAAAGCCCAGAAACAGGGCGATGGAAGAAATGGATTTGTCCGTATAGCGGAGGAGGCGCTTGGCTTCCTCCGTTTTTTCATTGCGGATGTAGGCAGCCAGGGGGATCCCGGCCTCCTGTGTGAACCGGCGGGAAAGATGCTGCCGGCTCATGAACAGATGGGCAGCGATTTGATCGGTGGTGATCGTTTCGGAGAGATGATGCTGGATATAAAGCGCGACGTTCCGGACAAGATCCGTTGTGTAATGACCGTGCCGGATCGTCTGAACCTGCTGCGTATAGTACAGAACCATATCGTAATTCAGTTTTGTGATCTGATGAATATCGGTCATCAGTTCGCACTGGCGTATATAGGCATCACTGGCAGTCAGGGCATCTTCCACGTCCATACCGCCCCGAATCGCGGATCGGCTCGCTTCGGTGACAGTGACGATAAACGTGTTTTTTGCCTGACGCAGCTGTTCGGGGGCCATGTTTCCGGGGATCACGGCAGGCGCTTCCTGGGCAAATGCCTCCAGAGCTGCCACATCCCCCTTGCGAATGATATTCATCACCATCTGCTCAATCACCAGGGTATTATGAAGCGCGGCAGGCTCAGCTTCCGCTTGCGCAAATCGAACCGACGAGCGTTTTTGCTCCAGCCCAAAACGGTTTTCGCCGCCTTCGATCAGGTCATTCAGCCGCAGCTTTTCCCCGTTCACAACAAAGTTGAGAAAGCACAGCATCTGTACAAGGCTTTCCAGAGGCAGCCGGGTGATCTGCTTCATGCCGGATATGAATTCCGTCAGGTCATCCAGCGGCACGTCCAATTCAAACGCGATTTCGCGCAGCTCCTGTTCCTGCGGCGGTGCCTGGCGGCTGGGCCCCATGACAATCCGGTACTTTCCGCTGTTGACAACGCCGTAGGTGAAGAATCGTTTGGACACATAAAACCCGACATGCCGGTCAACAAATGTGATTTCCGGCTTGACCAGCAGATAAGGATCTCTCGGAAGAGGCGCCATGCTGACTTGAAACACCTGCTTTTCTCCGTCATAGAGTCGAACCGGGATACCCGAAAGATTACCTACCATGGCACATACATAAATCAGATCATCTTTCTTCATACTGCGATCCTCTCATGTCTTGAACAAGTTGAGACAATTGTAAACGATGCGCGACAAATATGCAATACAAAGCGCAAAAGAATAGCTTACAATAATATTCGCTGAAGGAATGCTCTGATAAGCAGCATTGAAAGGAGACAAAACCATGAAGCAGGCAAAACAAGGTCGTAAATCCAACCACGGTCAGAAAGGCAAGCTGATTGCCATCGCTGCCCTGTTGATTGCTGCGCTGGCGCTGAACATCGCATGCAGTATACTGAACCCCATGATCACATCTTTCATGGGCGCAAACCTGAATCCCCTGATTACAGGAAAGAAAGCGGCGGAAAACACAGACATCCTCAGCGTAGCTGACGCGACTGAGCAGAGCCTGCGTATGGCGGAAATGCTGGAAAGTGAAGGTATCGTGCTGCTGCGGAATGAGAACAACGCACTGCCCTTATCCAACGGCACAAAAGTCAACCTCTTCGGCTACGCTTCCATTGATCCCATCTATGGTGGCACGGGCAGCGGCAGCGGCGATACCTCCTCCAATGTGGATGTGGTCAAAGGGCTCACCAACGCGGGCTTGCAGGTCAATGACCAGCTGGTCAATTTCTATAAGAATTCCGGTGTCAGCCGTGCCAAACAGGGCGGCTATGCCGGCTCCAACTTCACCCCTGCCGAGGTATCCGCCGACAAATACACGGAAGGGTTCCTGAAAACCGTACGTGAATATGCGGATACCGCGATCATCGTCATCTCCCGCATCGGCGGCGAGGGCGGCGACCTGCCGCAGGATATGTTCGCTGCCGGATACAGCAAGACAGATGATGGACGGCACTATCTGGAACTGACCCAGGATGAAGAGGATCTGCTGAACCTGGTCAAAGGCCAGAATTATGGCAAGGTGATCATGCTGATCAACTCCTCCAATGCCATGGAACTGGGTTTTGTAGAAGGCGTGGACGCCTGCCTGTGGATCGGCAGCCCTGGCGCTGTTGGCTTCAACGCAGTGGGCAAAGCGCTGACCGGTGAGGTGAATCCCTCCGGACGCCTGACTGATATTTACGCTTATGACCTGACCTCCGCGCCTGCCTATTACAATGCAGGCAGCTTCACCTACGGCAACCTGAAGCGCAACTATGTGGAGTATGCCGAGGGTATCTACGTGGGCTACCGCTACTATGAAACTGCGGCGGCGGACGGATACATTGACTATGATACCACCGTGCAGTATCCCTTCGGCTATGGCCTGAGCTACACTTCCTTCAGCCAGTCCATCGAGAGCTTTGTGGACGGCGGCGGGAACATCATCATGCAGGTAAAGGTTACCAATACCGGCAGCGTTCCGGGCAAGGACGTTGCCCAGGTCTATTACACAGCGCCTTACACCAAAGGCGGTATCGAAAAAGCGCATGTGGTGCTGGGCGGCTTCGCCAAAACGAAACTGCTCCAGCCTGGCGAATCCGAAACCCTGACCGTCTCCTTCCGTGAAGAGGACATGGCTTCCTACGACAGCAAAGGCGCGGGCTGCTATGTGCTGGAAGAAGGCACTTATGAAATCAAGCTGATGAACAACTCCCACAAGGTCATCGACAGCCGGACGCACACCGTTGCCAAGACTGTGACTTACGGGGAAGGCAATGTCCGTTCTACCGACAAGACTGCTGCCGTCAACCGCTTCGAGGATGTGGAAAACGGACAGATCACCGTGTACGTGTCCCGTGCCGACTGGGAGGGCACGATGCCCAAGGCCCGTGTGGACGGCAAGGAAGCCTCAGCGCAGGTGGTAGACGCGTTCGCCAACAAAGCGCCTTACGCTGTGAATGCCAATGATCCGGCGATCGTGTATACCGATAACGGCCTGACACTCACCGACATGGCGGGGCTTGCCTGGGACGATCCCAAGTGGGAAAAGCTCCTGCAGCAGCTCTCCGATGACGACATGGCCAAGATGATCCTCAACGGCGGCTGGTCGACCCCGGCCATCGAGAGCGTCGGCAAGCCTGCCACCTCTGACCTGGACGGCCCGGCGGGCATCAACTCCCTGGTCAGTTCCCTGCGCGGCGTATCCTTTCCCAGCGAAGCGGTCATCGGCGCGACCTGGAACGTTGAACTGGTGGAAGAGTTCGGCAAGGTCTTTGGCGCGGAAGCCATCGCCAACGGTGTGGTCGGTCTCTACGCTCCTGGCATGAATATTCACCGCACGCCCTTCTCCGGCAGAAACTTTGAATACTATTCCGAAGACGGCCTGCTCTCCGGCAAACTCGGCGCGGCCCAGGTCAGAGGCGCTGCCAGCCAGGGCGTATACAGCTATGCAAAACACTATGCCCTCAATGACCAGGAGTCCAACCGCCTGAGCATTTCCGTATGGGCCAATGAGCAGTCCATGCGTGAGCTGTACCTGAAACCCTTTGAAATCACCGTCAAGGAAGGCAAGACCACCGCGATCATGTCCAGTTACAGCCATCTGGGTACTGTATGGGCCGGCGCTTCCCGTCCCCTGATCACGGATGTCCTCCGCAATGAATGGGGCTTCGTGGGCATGGTGGTCACCGACTCCGCCATGGCCAATACCAGCTGGATGGATCCTAACCTGGCCGTTCGTTCCGGCAACGACATGATGCTGTGCCTGATGGGCGCGTCCATCGATTCTTCCAACAACACTGCCCGTATCGCCATGCGCGAGGCCTGCCACAACATCCTGTACACCCAAGCCAACAGTGCCGCCGTGCAGGTGGAAAGCGACAATACACCGTACTGGTACGCGCTGGTCGCGCTGTTCAATGCCATCGTGCTGGCGGTCATCCTGATCCTTATCCTGAAAATGACCGCGTTCAGGAATAAAAAGCTTGGTTGGAGAGGATGGCTGATCTTCCTGATCATTCTGGCGATTGCCGCTGCCGTCCTGTGGTTCGGTTTCCTGCAGCCCAAGCCCAAGGCCAAGACGGCCTCCACAGAGCCCGCCGCTGTTGAAACGCAGGCCACTGAGCAGCCCGCAGCCACTGAAGCCCCGAAAGCTGAAGAAGTCCCTGCAGAACAGGCCGTCGTTGAATCTGCCGCTCCGGCTGGCATATCACCTGAAACCGGTATGGAACTGTATGACCTGGCTGACTTCTGGCTGGGCTGCCATGTGAACATCAAAGCGGACAATACCTTCACTGTCGCTTATGATTACAACGCCGAAAACGCCGGCATCGTGTCTGCCAGCGGCACCTGGGAACGCGTCTCCGATACTGAACTGACCCTGAAGCCCGAATCCGGCGACGTAATCCCCGTAACCCTGGCCAACAATGTATGGAGTTGCGAAGTCAAGGAAGCCAACACCGGCACCGTCTGCCATCCCAAGGTGGAAGTGCCTGTGACTGAATCCACCGTTGCTCAGGCCATCGCGCCTGAAACCGGCATGGAACTGTACGACCTGGCAGATTTCTGGCTGGGCTGCCATGTGAACATCAACGCGGATAACACCTTCACCGTTGCTTATGACTTCAACGCCGAGAACGCCGGCATCGTGTCTGCCAGTGGTACCTGGGAACGTGTCTCCGACACAGAACTGACCCTGAAACCTGAATCCGGCGATCCTATCCCTGTCACGCTGGCGGACAATGTGTGGAGCTGCGAAGTAAAGGAACCCAACACCGGCACTGTCTGCCATCCCAAGGTTGAAGTGCCTGTAGCAGAAGCTGCTGCAGCTCCCGCGATTGCACCCGAAACCGGCATGGAGCTTTATGACCTGGCTGACTTCTGGCTGGGCTGCCATGTGAACATCAACGCTGACAATACCTTCACGGTCGCTTATGACTACAACGCTGAGAACGCCGGCATCATGTCCGCCAGCGGCACCTGGGAGCGTATCTCCGATACTGAACTGACCCTGAAGCCCGAATCCGGCGATCCGATCCCCGTAACCCTCGCAGATAGCGTATGGGCCTGCGAAGTAACTGAGCCGAACACCAACACCGTCTGTCATCCCAAGGTGGAAGTCCCCACTGATGAAGTTGCCGCCGCTCCGGCCATCGCGCCTGAAACCGGCATGGAACTCTACGACCTGGCTGACTTCTGGCTGGGCTGCCATGTGAACATCAATGCAGACAATTCCTTCACAATCGCCTATGACTACAATGAGGAAAACAGCGGTATCGTATCCATGTCCGGTACCTGGACACGTGTTTCTGACACTGAGCTGGCCCTCACACCTGATAATGGCGATCCTGTCTCCGTAATACTGGCTGAGGGTGTATGGGGCTGCGAGGTTACCGAACCGAATACCGGCACCGTCTGCCACCCCAAGCTGGAAGTCGGTGCCACTGAAACTGCTCCGGCTGATGAAAAGCCTGCGGCCGTGAACTATACTGTCAATTACGCTGATTCCGATGGTACAATCTATTACACCGTTGAAACAGCTGACGCTTCCGCCCTTCCTGAGATTACCAAATGGACAGGAGAATTCACTGAAGCAAACACCGGTACCGTCTGCCATCCTACTGCGGTTCTGAAAACCGGTACAAAACTGACCGAACTCTATGAGCTGTCGGCTGGCTGGCTGGGCTGCCATGTGTACCTGAATGAGGATAATACCTATTCCGTGACCTTTGACTATAACATAGAAAACAGCGGTATTGAAACAGAGAAAGGTACCTGGGAAGAAATCATGAAGGACGGTTCAGATCCTGTCATCATCCTTCGTTCCGAAGCCGGTACAGAAACGAGACTGACAGCGGAACACCAGCCCGCCAGGGAAGGCTATACCTTCGCCGGCTGGCAGTCCAGGCCCAATGTGACCAAGGCTGACCTGATCCTGGGCGTATCTCCTTACGAAGTGCTTCCCGGTGCCTCCAGCCTGTACGGCGGCGCGGGCATGGCCATTGAAGGGATTGAGAGCACAGATGGCAATACTGTTACCGTCTATGCCCGCTGGGCTGAGCCGGTGGAAATCCATAATGCGGAAGAACTGAAATCCATCGCAGAAGACCTGTATGGTTACTATATCCTGGCAGAAGATATTGATCTGTCCGGCGAGCAATGGAAGCCGATCGGCGTATATTTCTCCAATTACGAAACAGTAAACGCACCTTTCTGGACCTACGCCTTCCGCGGTACCCTGAACGGCGCGGGGCACAAACTGACCGGCCTGACCATCGGCAATTACATGGCAGACATTGCCGCCATGCAGGCAGTTGAAGCTTCGGTATGGCGCAATGACGGCACATACTCCGGCAGCGAAGCCGCCATGTTCGGAGCGCTCGCCAAGGCGGATATCCATGACCTGGCAATTGAGAGACCGGTGATTACCATTACATCGGACAACGACGCTACTCCCTATGTGGCGCCTTTAGCCGGATTTGACATCGGCAGCAAGCTGACAAACATTACTGTCCAGGAACCCACCGTCTCAGTAACAGTCGGTGATCAGAACATCCAGAGCCGTGCCAGCGCCTGGGCTGCAATCAGCGGCCTGGTCGCAGGCGGCTGGAGCGACACCATCACCAACTGCGCTGTCACCGATGCCAGGATCACACTGAACGGCGAGATAGTGACCGCTCACGGCGGAGAGTTCTATGTAGGCTCCATGCTGGGCGAAGGCTACGCATTTATGGACAGCAATAATGCTGATTATGAGATCGAAGTGCAGCTTGAGGACAAGAGCACTGCAGAAGCCGATACTGAACTGGTCATCAACGTCGGCGGTATGGGCGGCACCAACACCACCCAGACAAACGGTACCTATACCGGCAAAATGAACGTCCGTGTTGTCAAGCCCACAGGCGCTGCGACCGTATCCATCGGCGGTCTGACCGGTTCCCAGCGCTATCAGGTAGCTGAGAACAACACCATTAAAGCGGACATCACCACAGACCTGCAACTTGATCCTGAGCAGAGCAAAGTTTATGTCGGTCAGGTGATCGGCAGTACCAACGTGCCCTACTGCATCGTGCAGCTGATCTTTGCCGACCCCGGCGCCGTGGCTTCCTCCGGCTGCCGGAACAACCAGGCCGAAGTCACCCTGAACGGCGAAGCCGTGACGGCCGCCAAGGGTCAGGCGCTCACTGTGAAGGGTGAGCCGCTGCCCTACATCGCCAACGGCGACCTGACCGTGGAAGGCGCTTCCTATACTTCCAACATCAACGACGTCATCGCGGAATACGGCTCCGCTGTGCCTGCGGCTTTCCTCCAGAACGCGGTGATCGTGCTGGTGGATGAACCGTAATCCCCCTTTCGCTCCCTTCCCGCGATCCAAGTGGGAAGGGAGCTCCTCTTTAGAGACAAATATCAATAATACACGACAAATGTGTAATACGCAGAACAGATTGAATGGTATAATCAGTCCATAGGATTCAGGATGGAGGTGGCCGGCGTTGGATGTGAATCGCATCATCCACCAGATGACCGTGGAGGAAAAGGCCGCGCTGGTTTCCGGCACGGATTTCATGTATACGAATCCCATCCCGCGTTTGGAAATACCGGGCCTTTGCATGTCGGACGGCCCCCACGGCCTGCGCAAGCAGATCGGCAGCGGCGACAACGGCGTAAGCCAGTCCGAGCCTTCCACGGCGTTCCCGACGGCGGCCTGCACCGCCTCGGGCTGGAACCCGGAGAACCTGAGGAAAATGGGCCGGGCCATCGCGAAGGAATGCAGGCATTACGGTGTCCACACGCTGCTTGGCCCCGGGGTCAACATCAAGCGGAATCCCCTCTGCGGGCGGAATTTCGAGTATTTTTCGGAAGACCCGCTGCTCTCCGGCGTGATGGGCGCGGCGGAGGTGGAGGGCGTGCAGAGCGAAGGCGTGGGCGTTTCCCTCAAGCACTTCGCCCTGAACAACAGCGAGAATTACCGCTTCATGGGCAATTCCGTCGCCTCGGAAAAAACCATGCGGGAAATCTACCTGAAGCCCTTTGAATACGTCGTGAAGCACGCCAGGCCCGCCACCGTGATGTGCGCCTACAACCGGATCAACGGGACCTTCTGCTCGGAGAACAAATGGCTCCTAACCGACGTGCTCCGCAGCGAATGGGGCTTTGACGGCGTGGTGATGACGGACTGGGGCGCCGTGCATGACCGCGTGGCGGGGCTGAAAGCCGGTCTTGATCTGGAGATGCCCGGCGACACGGCCATCTGCCGCCGCTGGATCCTGGACGCCATCGAAGACGGCACGCTGACCATGGAGGAATTGGACAAAGCCTGCCGCAATATCCTGCGATGGATCGACGCGTATGCAAAGCCCGCCGATCCATCGCCGGTGGACTGGGACGCGCATCATGCCCTGGCGGCTGAAATCGCCGCGGACTGCGCCGTGCTGATGAAGAACGACGGCGTGCTGCCGCTGAGCGGGAAAGAAAAGCTGCACATCGCGGGCGGGCTGTTTGAAAACATGCGCTATCAAGGCGCGGGCAGCTCCATGATCCACCCGACCCAGGTCACGACCCCGAAGGACGCCTTCGTGCAGCGTGGCGTCCGGTCTGTGCCGCTGGAAGAAGCCGACGTGATCCTCGTTTTCGCGGGTCTCACCGACGAATATGAATCCGAGGGCGGCGACCGGGAGCACATGCGCCTGCCGGAAAAGCAGCTGCGGGAGATCGACGCGTTGTGCGAAAGCGGGAAAAAAGTGGTCGTGGTGCTTTTCGGCGGCTCCCCGGTGGAGCTTCCCTTCTGCGACAGGGTCGGCGCCATCCTCAACATGTACCTGCCCGGGCAGAACGGCGGCACGGCGGCTTATCAGCTGCTTTTCGGCGAAAAGAACCCCTCCGGCAAGCTGGCCGAGACCTGGCCGCTGAAATATGAGGACGTGCCCAGCGCCGAAACCTTCGGCAAGGGCGTGAATGAGATTTACAGCGAGGGCACAGAGGTCGGCTACCGTTATTATCACAAGCACGGCATCCCGGTCCGCTTCCCCTTCGGCTTCGGACTGAGCTACACCGTCTTTGAGAAAACCGAGTGGATGAAAGACGGAACGCAGTACGCGCAGACCATCACGAATACCGGCGGCCGGTACGGCGCGGAGGTCGCTCAGTTCTATGTAGACGGCGAATTGAAGGGCTTTCAAAAGGTGTATCTGAAGCCGGGCGAATCCCAAACCGTGACGCTCACGGTGGAACCGGAGCCGGAGACTGCGTATTCCGACAGCTATACGGTTCAGGGTGATCCGCCGCGTTTCCCGGTAACGATGGAGTCCCGTTTTACAGACCTGAAGCAGAGCTTCATGGGCCGCATCCTGTACAATGCCGTGCTGTCCGTGGCGAAAAAGCAGGCGAAAGAAGCGGAGAAAATGCCGGAAGGCCCGGAGAAAGAGAACAAGCGCAAGGGAGCGCAGTTCCTGAAACGCATTTTAGAGAGCAATTCCCCCCGCTCCATGAGCATGACCGCCGGCAATTCCATGCCGTACAATTTCGCGCAGGGCTTCGTCGAACTCACCAATGGACACCTCATCAAAGGCGCTCGCTGCTTTATGCAAAAGATCAGGGTACCGAAACTGCCGAAGGAGGAGAACTGAAATGAAACTGCCCGCAAGTCTCGTCAGAACACCGGAGGTCAGCAAGAAGGAAAAATGGCTGGGCTATCTGCTGGGCCCCGCCGGGGCGCTGCTGCTCAACGCCGTCCTGGCCACTTATCTGAACGTCTACTACACCGACGTGCTGAATCTGACCCCGCTGTGGGGCGGCATGTTCCTGACCATCTTCCCCATCGTGTCCAAGGTGATCGACGCCATCACCAATATCCTGATGGGCCAGGTGATCGACAGGACGAAAACGAAAGAGGGCAAGGCCCGTCCCTGGCTGCTGCTGTCCGCCATTCTGGTGCCGATCACCGCCATCCTGCTGTTTACCGTTCCCGAGGGGAGCGATACGGTCAAGGCGATCTGGGTGATGATCTCATACAACCTGTTCTATTCCTTCGCCTATACCATCTTCAACATGAGCCACAACCTGATGGTGCCTCTTTCCACCCGCGACGGCACTGCCCGCGGCGGGCTTTCCGTGTTCAATCAGATCACCACCATCATGATGAGCGGCATTCTGGTGGCGCTGGTATTCCCTATGGTCATCATGCCGATGATCGGCGTGGATAAATCCAAATGGATCACGCTGATGGCCATCCTGTCCATCATCGCGCTGCCGCTGACATTGCTGGAATACTTCTTCACCAAGGAGCGCGTGACCGAGGAAAACGCCTGCGAGGACAAGACGAAAAGCCAGCTTCCGTTCAGGCAGCAGATCAAAATCCTGTTCACGGACAAATACATGGTGCTCATGTATGTCTATTTCCTGGTCTACACGATCGGCACCACGCTGAAAAATCTCGGGTTGGTTTACTATTGCAATTATGTGCTGGGCACCTACAACGACGGCATTACGCAGATGCTGGTTTCGGTGATCGGCGGCGTGCCGATGGGCATCGGCATTTTTGCCGTCTGGCCGCTGGCCAAGAAGTTTGGGAAGCGGAACGTGACCATGGTGGGATTCCTGCTGTACGCCCTCGGCAGCCTGATCTGCTGGCTGTTCCCAACCAGCCTGATCATCGTCCTTGTCGGTCAGTTTATCAAGAACATCGGCGGCCTGCCCTGCGCTTACGTGTTTATGGCCCTGTTTGCCGACTGCCTGGATCATCTGGAATGGAAAAAGAACATCCGCATGGACGGCGCGGCCATGAGTATTTATAACATCATCGCGGTCGCTATGGTCGGTATCATGACCGGCGTCTTTAACTGGATGCTGGCCACCTCCGGTTATATCGCCCCCATCACTGCCGGCAGCGTTATGGAAGCCGCCTCCACCCTGGCGGCAAACGGATGGACAGCCCAGGTGGCGCTGGAAAGCCTGAAGCCCGCCGCGGACGGTGTACTTACTGTGGCCATGCAGCAGCCCACCGGTGTAAACGGCATGATCACCATCGCTTTCGTTGGACTGGAAGTGTTTACCGGAATCATTCTGGCTGTCATCCTGTGGTTTATCAATGTGGAAAAGAATATCGCCAGGGAGCAGGAAGAGATCAAGGCGAGGAGGACTGCTGAATGAAAGCAATTCGACTGAGAACCGAATACCTTGAGAACCCGCTGGGCATTGATATCTGCCATCCCCGCCTCCAGTGGATCTGCGAGGGCGGTCAGAGGCAGACCGCGTATCAGATCGTCACGGAAAAATGGGACAGCGGAAAGATCTCCTCTTCCTCCATGCACGCTGACTATCCGAAGGAGCTTTCCGACCGGGAGCGGGTGAACTGGAAGATCCGCCTGTGGGATGAGAACGACGAGCCCGGAGACTGGAGCGAAGCCTTCTTCGAGACCGGCATCTCGGAATGGAATGCGAAGTGGATCACCGGAAACTACGCGCCGAAGAAAAAGGAACGCTATCCCGTGGACTGCTTCCGCAAGGCGTTCTCCGCGGAGAGCGTGAAGCAGGCCCGGCTGTACATCTCAGCCTGCGGGGAGTACGAGGCCCGGATCAACGGGGCGCGGGTGGGAAACTTCATCCTGGCTCCCGGCTCCACGGATTACCGCAGGCGCATCCAGTACCAGACCTACGACGTGACCGATCTGATCCGGAACGGCGATAACGCCCTGACGGCGGAGCTGGCGGACGGCTGGTACCGCGGAAGCAGCGGCGCCAAGGGCCGCACCTGCACTTACGGTACCGTCACCCGCCTCATCGCACAGCTGGAGATCACCGGAACGGATGGGACGGTGCGGACGATCGCGACAGACGAAAGCTGGCAGTGGTCCGGCGACGGCCCCATCCGCTTTGCCGACAACGAGGACGGGGAGATCGTGGATGCAAGCATGACGCCCGGCTATGGCGGCAAAGCGAAACTGAACCCGCTGGATGTTCCGCTGACTGCTTCAAACAACGTATTCGTGACAGAGCACGAGCGCTTCAAACCGGCGGAGAAGATCACCACCCCGGGCGGCAAAACCGTGCTGAAGTTTCCGCAGAACCTGTGCGGTTATCTGGCCTTCTGCCTGAACGCGCACAAGGGTCAGAAGATTCACATCCGTCTGGGCGAAATGCTGGACGACGCGGGCGAATTCACCCAGAAGAACATCCAGTGCGTCACCAGGGGAAAGGCGTCGCCGCTTCAGGAGTTCACTTATACCTGCAAGGAGGGGCTCAACGAATACAAGCCCAAGTTCTTCTACGGCGGCTTTCAGTACGCCCTGATCGAAACGGATATTCCCTTTGAATTGGATGATTTCACGCAAATCGCCCTGTATTCGGATTTTCCCTTCACCTCCTCCTTCGATTGCTCCAACGAGCTGATCAACCGGTTCTATCAAGCTACGGAATGGTCGCTGAAATCCAATTCCACCGACATTCCTTCCGACTGCCCCACCCGGGAGCGCATGGGCTGGACCGGCGACAGCCAGGTGTTTTTCGGCACGGCCAGCTTCCTTTCGGATTACGCCGCCTTTGCCCGGAAGCACCTGCGGGACGTCTTCGACCGGCAGTGGAAGAACGGCAAGCTGCCCCAGATCGCGCCTTATGCCAACGAAGACTGGTTCATGTGGACCATGAACGGCTCCGTGGGCTGGGCGGACGTGGGCATCCTGATGCCCTGGCGCTTTTATCAGAAATACGGCGACAGGCGCATCCTGGAAGACAATTTCGACCGGATGCTGCGCTACGCGAAGTTCATGATCTCCCGCTGCGGCAAGCCGGGCGGCATTTACGCAAAGCCTTTGGGCATCTCCCACGCCAACCGGAAATACGCCGTCAACGCGGGCCAGTCCTACGGCGAGTGGGCGGAGCCCAAGGACGTGCGGGCTTTCGTCTGGACGGACTTTGCCGAACCGCATCCCGAGGAATCCACCGCTTACACCGCCTGGGTGCTGGGCATCATGGCAGACATCTGCGAGGTGCTGGGGAAAACCGAGCCCATTGCGGAGCTGCGGGAATATTCCGAAGGCGCGAAGCGGGCCTATCAGGAAATGGTGACGAAACCGAAGTTCACCCTGGACACGGACCGCCAGGCCAAGCTGGTGCGTCCCCTGTACATGGATTTGCTGAATGATGAGCAGACCGCCTTTGCGAAAAAGCGGCTGATCCGGGCGCTGGACAATTACCGGTGGCGGCTGGGCACGGGCTTCCTTTCCACGCCCCTGATCCTCTACGTGCTTGCGGACATGGACATCGAATACGCCTACCGGCTGCTGGAAAACGAGGAGATCCCCGGCTGGCTGTCCATGCCCAAATCCGGCGCCATGACCATCTGGGAGGGCTGGGAAGGCCCCAAATCCGACAGCGGCATCTGTTCCCTGAACCATTATTCAAAGGGCGCGGTGTGCGAATGGATGTTCGACACCTGCTGCGGCATCCGGGTGGACGGCGAGAACCGCTTTATCATCGCTCCTCGCCCTGGCGGGCACCTGACCCATGCCACGGCGCGCTACGACAGCATTTTCGGCATGATTGAAAGCGGCTGGGAAAAGAAAAACGGAAAGACCGTGTTCACCGTCACCGTGCCCGCCAACTGCGAAGCCCTGGTGCGCCTGCCCGACGGCAGCGAACGCATACAGACAGCCGGCACTGCGGCCTATACGATCTGACAAACGGAGGGAAAGCAAATGAAAGTATTTATGATCGGCGGAACGGGCCTGCTGGGCAGCGAAGCGGCGAAGGAGCTGATCGCCCGGGGGCATGAGGTCAGCAGCATCGCGCTGCCGCCGCTGCCCACCGGCGCGGTGCTGCCGCCGGAAATGAAGATTGAATACGGCAACTATCTGGAAATGAGCGACGACGATCTGCGCGCTTACCTCACCGGCTGCGAGGGCTTCGTGTTCGCCGCAGGCGTGGACGAGCGGGTGGAAGGCCCCGCACCCATCTATGATCTGTATAAGAAATACAACATTGACCCCGTGAAGCGGCTGCTGACGCTGTGCAAGGAATGCGGCGTCAGGCACGCGGTGATCCTGGGCTCCTATTTCTCCTACGCGGCAAAAAAATGGCCCGAAAAGAAGCTGACGGAATGGCATCCCTACATCCGCAGCCGCATCGACCAGGAGGAAGCCGCCATGGCTTTCGCCGGGGAGGGGCTGGACGTGGCGGTGCTGGAGCTGCCCTACATCTTCGGCACCCAGCCGGGCCGCAAGCCGGTGTGGGTGTTCCTGGTGGAAAATGTGATGGCCATGAAGGGCGTCACCATGTACCCCAAGGGCGGCTCCACCATGGTGACGGTGCATCAGGTGGGCCAGGCCATTGCCGGGGCGCTGGAGCGGAACAAAGGCGGCAAATGTTATCCCATCGGGTACTATAACCTGACCTGGAAGGAGCTGCTCAGGATCGTCCATAAATACCTGGGCTGCCCGGACAAGAAGATCATCACCATCCCCACCTGGATGTACGCCCTGGGCTGCAAAATGATCATGAAGGAGCAGAAGGAAAAGGGCATCCAGGGCGGCCTTCACATGGTGAAGTTTGCGGACATCATGTGCTCCAACCTTTTCATCGACAAGAGCGAGGGCTGCGCGGCGCTGGGCGTTACCGACGACGATATCGACGCCGCCATCGGGGATTCCATCCTGCTGTGCAAGGCCGTGATCGAAAAGAAGACCGAAGTACTGAGCATGAAGGGTGAATGACATGAAGGTATTATTGACCGGCGCAGCGGGCGGCATGGGGCTGGAAAGCCTGAAGCAGATGACGGAGGACAGTGGAAGCTATCAGATCGTCGCGCTGGATCTGGACAGCGAGCGCTGCCGGGAGAGGCTCAAGCCCTATGAAAGAAACAGCAGAGTGCAGACCCTGTTCGGCGACCTGACCGACGCGGCCTTTGTGGAAAAAGCCGTGCAAGGCTGCGACCTGATTCTGCATGTGGCGGCCTTCGTTTCTCCCGCCGCGGATTATCATCCGAAAAAGGCCATGGAGGTCAATTTCGGCGGCACCCGCAATCTGATCGAAGCAGTGAAAAAGCTGGGCCAGAACGACACCACCCGCTTCGTGTACATCGGCACCGTGGCGGAGACCGGCGACCGCATGCCGCCCATCCATTGGGGCCGGGTGGGCGATCCCATCAAGCCCAGCATGTTCGATTATTACGCGGTGTCCAAGATCGCGGCGGAACGGTACGTGATTGAAAGCGGGCTGAAATGCTGGGTCAGCCTCCGGCAGACGGGCATCATGGGCCCGGCCATGGCGAAGGTCCGGGACGCCATCCAGTTCCACAACTGCCTGGACAATGTGCTGGAGTATTGTTCAGACAAGGACTCCGGCAAAGCCATGCGCAACCTGTGCGCCTTTGACGCAGAGGGAACCTTGCCGGAGGATTTCTGGGGCCATATTTACAACATCGGCGGCGGAGAAAGCTGCCGGGTGGATACTTTTACCATGTATCAAAAGATGTACGGGGAAATGGGCTTCACTTCTCTTGATCCCGTGATCGATCCCCGTTATACCGCCATCCGGAATTTCCATGGCCATTATTATCTGGATTCAGACAAGCTGGAAAACTACCTGCATTTCCGTTCGGACAGCATGCAGTATTTCTATGACGCTTACCTGAACGAAGTGAAATCGGTCAAGGGCATGGCCCGCGTCATCTGCAGACTGCCCGGCGGACAAAAACTGATGGGCAGCATCATCAAAAGCACATTCAAAAAGCTCCTGATGAGCGAACATGGCACCATGCACTTCATCAAAGATAACGTGGAGGATCACATCGACGCTTACTGGGGCAGCAAAAAGGCCTGGGAAGCGCTCCCTGAAAAGGTCAGCCAAATGAAGCATTTTACTGATTGGGAAACTGTAGTACCCATCGACCATGGCTATGATGAAACCAAGCCGGAGAGTGAATTAACGTTGACGGATATGCAAGGCGCAGCGAAGTTCCGGGGCGGCGCGTGTTTGTCTGATATCATGAAGAAGGGTGACTGGAAATCCAAACTGCAATTTTGCTGCGCTTTCGGCCACACCTTTGACGCCAGCCCCAGACTGGTATTGGAAGGGGGCCATTGGTGCCCGGAATGCGAGCGGAAGAGCTGGAATTACGGAGCAAGGGCGAAGGTTGATCCATTCTTCGCTCAGGTATGGAACCCCCTGCACAGTCCGGATGAAATGCGAGAATATCCCAAACAGGTTAACGAATTGGACGTATGATCCATTCAAAATAAAAAAGGAGGCTTCCCTATGAAATAAGCACTTGCGGTTCTGCTGACCCTTTCCCTGCTGTTGTTGACTATTCCTGGCTTTGCTGAAGAAAAGGCTGCGATCTTCACTGTTACCTTTGATCTGAACACAACTCCTGACACGACTGATAGGCGACCTAATTCGCATGAAACGGTATCTGGGCGAATATCAAAAGCACAGGGTTTTATGATGTGATATGATTTTTCAAGAGACAGTGCCGGAGCGTTTCAGTTGGAGCAATAAAAACTGAAAAGGGTGAGGAAAATATGGAGCAGTGGCGTATCGAAAAGGCGGAGTTGGTGCGGCAGTACCATTTGAGGAACGAGACTTCCCCCAAGGGCGGCATTGTGTTTGTCGGGTCGTCGCTGATGGAGATGTTTCCTATTGAGGAGTGGGTGGCGGAGTTGCCGGAGCCGAGGCCGTTGGTGTACAACCGCGGGGTAGGTGGATACACAACGGTGGACTTGCTGCCGATCTTGGATATTGTTGCCTGGGAAATGCAGCCAGGGAAGGTGTTCATCAACATTGGTACGAACGATTTGAGCGACGCAAGCCAGACGATCGAAATGATCATGGCGCGGTATGATGAGATTCTTTCACAGATTGAGGCACATCTGCCCAGCGTCCCCATCACTTTGATGGCTTACTATCCGGTGAATCCCGACGTGGCGGAAGGTGATGTGAAGGAATGGGTGAAGGTTCGATCCAACGAGCGGATCATGGAAGCAAACTCGGCGGTCAAGCGGCTGGCAGAGAAGCACAGTCAGCGATTTATCGTCCTCAACGGGCCGTTAATGGATGTACAAGGCCGGTTGAAGGCGGAATATACCATCGAGGGAATCCACATCAACCATGAGGGTTACAGGAGCATATTTGGCCAGCTGATGCGGTATGTGATGGAATAACGGCCCGGGACAAAGAGAATGTGTAAACTGGAGATAGGACTAAAGGATGTAATTGTTGAATTAGCAACGCTCAAAGGTATGGAAGAAGCCCTGAAAAAACTGGAAGGCAATTGAATGGCTTTCTGCTTGACAGGTGGTAGTTCACCTTCCGCCAAAATTTGAGTATTGAGCGGTCTAATGACTGAAAACCATGGTTTTGTTCACATTTCAGCTTGTTTCTCCGAAGTGGTAGTCCAAAGAAAAAGATAAATCATGTCATGATGCTGGAAAGTGCCTTGGAATAAGGACTTTCCAGCATTTCCGTTATCTATGAACGATCCTGATTGGCGGCTCCTGCTAACAATCTATCTAACAGCTACCATCAGTACCGGCATGGGATATACAGCCTGTACCAAACCTAAGTCTTTTTTCATTGTGTTTATTTCCTTTCATCCTTTTTATCATCACAGAAATACCACCAGCGGTACTCATCCGGATTGGGAGCGGGGTCTTTTGCAAACGCCACGGCACAACGGAATGCATATAAAACGCATTTATCAAGCTGCCAGCCTTCCTTTGCACAGGCGAGAAAATACAGTTCATCAGGATCTGCGTTCTTCAGTTCCTCCAAAGAGCCATATCCAAGATCCATCAGTTCTTTTTCCTTCTTTGCCCCAATACCGGGGACAAGCCGAAGATCGCTCATTTACAGCACCTCCGTAAATTCAGAAATATCCCTGTAGACATCGTGCCACGGTGCATAAGGAACACTATCCTCCGAGGCATAGCCGACGGGAAGCAGGCAAATTGGCTTGATATACTGCGGAATGTTGAATGCCTTCGCAACTGCTTTGACATCGAACAGCCGCACCCAGACCGATCCGAGTCCTTGCTCCCACGCTTCCAGCATCATGTGCGTGCAAACGATGCTAGAATCCATTTCACCGGTGCTGTAGCCTTGCTCCGTTTGACTTTTCCATGTCTTGCGCTCATCGCTGCAGATCAGGAACACCATCGGTGCTCCGTAGATACAGCGGCACAGGCGGTTGATCTTCTCCATGGCCGCTTTGCTTCTCAGCAGGTAGATCATCTGCGGCTGATAATTGACCGCCGTGGGAGCAAGCTGCGCCGCCTTCAAAATCAAATCGATCTTCTCCTGCTCCACCGGGCGATCCGAATAGGAACGCACCGAGTACCGCTGAGAAGCAAGCTCCATGAAATCCATCGTTGTCCTCCGGCTTACAGGTACTGGTGGAACACCTTGGCGAGGATCTTACACTGACCGTCTTCCTTGATCATGTTGTGGAAATCCGTGAACGCCAGCCCGTGCCAGTCCTCCAGAGTAACACGAACGGTAGCTGCGGTGCCTTCGATGGCGAGAACATCTACTCTCGCCTTCGTCTCGGGAGCGGGGCCAAAAGCATCGACAGCGCCGTACAGTGCCTCAATGGAACCATGATACAAAAGGTATTTGTTCGGAGAAAGGGAGAAGGGCTGACGCATTCCCGGCCTCGTTGTGACAGTTGCTCCCGGCATCTACGCTGAGCAATACTGCCGGGAGCAGGGAATCCCGTATGAATATGCTAAGTGAAGCTGATATACATTGCCCCCGGCGCGGCTGTGGTGCGGCAAGAGAAATAACATAAAACAGAAAAAGCGAATCGTGGCTATTCCCCAATTTCAAAGATTTCTTGATTTTGGGGAATAGCCGTTGTATAATGAGGCCATCCGGAGAGGAGGGCTGCGCCTTGAAACTGATCGTTCGCTCTGCATATCTTGAGGAAATGGCTTCGCTGGCGCTGGCGCCGGACATCAAGGTCATCACCGGTGTCAGGCGGTCAGGCAAATCAAAACTGATGGAAGCGTTTTCGGAGCGGCTGAAACAGGCGGATCCCGGCGCAAACATCATCCATATCAACTTCAACCAGTCGGAGTTTGAGGGCCTGCTGGAGTACCACGCGCTGGAGCAGTATATCGAAGCGCGGTATCAGCCGGGGAAGAACAATTATGTGCTGATCGATGAGGTACAGATGTGTCCTTTCTTCGAAAAGGCCATCAACAGCCTGCACGCGAAGGAGAAATATGACATCTGGGTGACCGGATCAAACGCCTTCCTGCAGAGCAGCGACCTGGCCACGCTCTTTGTGGGAAGGACCTATGAGGTGCATGTCTTCCCCTTCTCCTTCAGCGAATACCTCGCCTATTATCCGGCCGAAAACCTGTACGGAAGCCTGAGCAGCTACATCCGCGAAGGCGGCATGGCCGGGTCCTATCTGTACAGGAACGAGGCCCAGAAATACCGGTACATCAACACGGAAGTCCTGAACGCGCTGATCGTCCGGGACATCATGACCAAGTATCATCTCCGGAACGAGCCGCTGTTCCATGAACTGATCGACTTCCTGATGGACAACATCGGCAATGTGACGTCCGTCCGCACCATCGCCGACACACTGGCCTCCGGAAAAAAGAAGGCCGATCACAAAACCATCGGAAAGTACATCGACGCGCTGTGCAAGGCCTTTGCGTTCTATCGTATCCGCCGTTATGACATCCGGGGAAAGCGATACCTCCGGTCCGAGGACAAGTACTATCTGACGGATCACAGTTTCCGCTTCGCCCGGCTCGGCACAAAGAACATGGACTACGGCCGGGTGCTGGAGAACATCGTCGCCGTGGAACTGCTTCGGCGGGGTTATGAGGTGTATGTGGGTGTCCTGTATCAGAAGGAAATCGACTTCGTGGCGATTCGCCAGGGAGAAAGGTTATATATCCAGGTGGCCAACGACATTTCATCCCCTGACACCTTCCGGCGGGAGATTGACCCGCTGCTGAGGATCCGCGATGCGTATCCCAAACTGCTGATCGCCCGAATCTACCAGCCTGCCTGGCAGCACGAGGGCATCCGGATCATGGATGCCGCCGAGTGGCTGGCGGACGCTGTTCCCCAAAGTGAAGAATCTTGAGGTTTTGGGGAACAGAGGGCGGATGGGATCGACATCGCAGAGATGATGTACATTGACCACAGCGGCGCTGTGGCTTGGGAGGAGCGATGAACATGAAACGCTTGATAGTGGTTTGGATGATGATCCTAATCACTGTTTTTCTGTCGTCCTGTGCCGGAATCAACAGCAACCTTGTGGGTTCATGGATGGTTGACACACCTAACGAATATGATCTGAGCCTTGGGAAAAACCCGCGCTATGGAGATATTGCCCAAGTAGTTTACAGAATCTCAAGGTATGGAGACTTGGCGATTGTAGATACATACTCATCAAGTGAAGAAACCGATTGTTTTGACATAGGTCCTGTCACAATCGATAAGAATCGTATCAAATTGGGCGGAGAAGGCACTTACACGATTGATGGGAATACCCTTACGATCTACTATGATGACGGAACCGTCAGAACCTTTACCCGTGTTCAACAGCATAACGTGAGTACACTTTGAGTACACTTTTCATGCGAGCCAAAACAAAACAGGCGAAAAACTCGAAAAACCGCATCAAAAGCGAGCGAGGCCGCTACATTTATAAGGAGATTATGGCGCTGGACCTCGAGTGGGAATAGAGATTGTATTTTGACTGTTTTCCCCTTGACAAACGGCTTTCACCGGCATAGAATGCCATCATTCCAACAAGGCGCAAGGGTGTGCTTGATGCACCCGGCGCCTTTTTTGTTGGTATTTTTACAGAAACGGAAGTGAGGAATATGACGTATTCTCCCGCAAACACCATTTGGGTCCTGCTTGGCGCGGCCCTGGTTTTCTTCATGCAGGCGGGCTTTGCCATGTGCGAAGCCGGCTTTACCCGGGCCAAAAACACCGGCAACATCCTGATGAAAAACCTGATGGATTTCTGCATCGGCACGCCCCTGTATTGGCTGTTCGGCTTTGGCATCATGTTCGGCGCGGGCACGGCGGCCTTTGGCTGGATCGATCCTTTCATCCTGGGGGACTACAGTCACATTCTTCCCGCGGGCGTACCCCTGTGGGCTTACGCCATTTTCCAGACAGTGTTCTGCGCCACCTCCGCCACCATTGTTTCAGGCGCTATGGCGGAGCGCACCAGGTTTTCCGCCTACTGCATTTACTCCGCGGCGATTTCCCTGTTCATCTATCCCGTGTCCGGTCATTGGATCTGGGGCGGCGGTTGGCTGGCGGAGATGGGCTTCCATGATTTCGCCGGCTCCACCGCCGTGCACATGGTGGGCGGCGTTTGCGCCCTGATTGGCGCGAAGATGCTGGGGCCCCGCATCGGAAAGTATGGCAAGGACGGAAAGCCCAAGGCTATCCTGGGCCACAACCTGTCCATCGCTGCCCTGGGCGTGTTTATCCTGTGGTTCTGCTGGTTCGGCTTCAACGGTGCTTCCACCGTGGGCATGAATACCGATGACCTGATTACCTCCGCAGGCCTGGTGTTTTTCAACACCAACCTGGCCGCGGCCCTGGCGACACTGGTGACCATGCTGTTCACCTGGCTGCGCTACGGCAAGCCCGATGTGTCCATGACCTTCAACGCCGCCTTGGCGGGGCTGGTGGGCATCACGGCGGGCTGCGATGCGGTGAACCCCTTTGGCGCGGCTATTATCGGCATCTGCTGCGGCCTGGCTGTGGTGCTGGCGGTGGAGTTCTTCGATAAGGGGGTCAAGATCGACGACCCCGTCGGCGCGATTTCGGTGCATGGGGTATGCGGCGCGC
>CAMJUL010000061.1 GCA_946408995.1 uncultured Clostridia bacterium
ACGCCGCCATGAAGGCCCAGTCCTCCGAGTCCTTCGGCTACACCACCGAGAAGCTGGTCTCCTCCGACATCATCGGCATGACCTACGGCTCCCTGTTTGACGCCAACCAGACCATGGTCACCAAGATCGACGAGGACACCTATCAGGTGCAGGTCGTTGCCTGGTATGACAACGAGAACAGCTACACCAGCCAGATGGTCCGCACCATCAAGTACTTCGCTGAACTGAAGTAATGGTGGCGTAAGGGTTTGCAGCGATTCGAGAGATCGGATGAGCACGCCCGACTGTGAAAAAACTCAAAACACTGGTATAAACTGAACCAAGCGTTCAGCGAGTGACTGTGATAGACGTTTCCCCACTTTCTCATCAGGAAACTGTATGAGAAAGTGGGGTTTTCTTATGCAAATCAGAGAAGTCGTGACGGCTTTTCATTTTGAAGGCCAAGTGCGCAAGCTGTCGCCCAAAACAACAGCCCTGTACGACCATCGGCTGGAATACCCGGCGGGATACTTGAAGAACGTGGCTTACATCCCTGACCGCGAAGAAGTGAGGTCAAGCCTTGCAGTGTTCTTTGACACAGACGTGCGTCTGACAGAATGAATGACCGTACAGGAAGAACCGTTGCACGATATACCCTCACCTATGGGAAAGGCGCAAAGGAGCGCGTGGTTCCCATCCTCCTTTACCTGTCCAAGGCGCTGATGCAGTCCTTGCGCGTGACGGAACACTTTCTTTATTTGTATCCTTACCGGATTGCAAAGCAGACGAAAACGGAACCTTCACCAGCCCGAAGGGATTCTCCGGGCCCCTTCAACTTCCCTCCTGCCCGGTATTGACATCACTCCGGAGGACAGATACAATGATTGCGTTTCCGGCGTGGCCGGTTCTTCTTCGGGTTATACCCTCTGAGAAGATCCCACCCGGTGAACGGTCTGCTGATTCGGATCGCGAAAGGGTGTGTTTCATGCTGCGCTTCAGGACTTTAGCCGCTCCAACGTACCAGAACCGCACCGTCAGGGAGATCCTGCTCCATGCGCTGATTGCGGCCGTCAGTCTGTTCGTGAACGGATTCGGCGTGTATCTGACCATCCAGGCGAACATCGGCGCGGGGCCGTGGGATGTTCTGAATCTGGGACTCTCCAGGACCCTGGGGATCCTGTACGGGACCGCGTCCGTCACGGTTTCCTTCCTTATTTTAGGCGTTGACATCCTGCTGAAGGAGAGCATCGGCATCGCGATGTTTATCGACGCGGTGGTCGTCGGCAAATCGGTGGACTTTTTCAACCATCTTGGGCTCGTGCCCGCATGCTCCTCCCTGTGGACAGGGATCCCGGTCATGCTGCTGGGACTGACCGTAATGGCCTATACCCAATCCTTTTACATGGCCGCCGCCCTGGGCTGCGGTCCCAGGGATACCCTGCTGGTGGGGCTCTCCAGGCGGGCAAAACGGGTGCCCATCGGCGCGGTGAGCATCGCCCTCCTGAGTCTTGCCACCCTAACGGGCTGGCTGCTGGGCGGACCCGTGGGCATCGGCACGCTGATCTGCGCGTTTTGCACCGGCCCCATCATGCAGGCGGCTTTTCGCAGCGTGGGGTTTGAAGCCACCGGCATTGTCCATCAGCGTTTGAGGGATACCGCCCGGATATTCGCAAAGGCCATCTCCTGCCGGGGCGGGAGGGGCATGAACGCCGCTCCCCGTTAAGTGAGCGTTTTCCTTGGGCCGCTGCGCACGCAGGCAACGGTCTATTTCTTTGTGCAAAAAGCGCGGCAAATGATGGAAAAAACGGGAACAGGAAATCCAGCTTGACAATATATGCCCAAAAAACTATAATCAAAGCAGAATCATCCGTTGATTCAAAAAAGCATAAAGGAGATGTTTTTCCCATGAAAAAGTTTCTCGCGATCCTGCTTGCCGCTATGATGCTGCTGGGCTGCGCCTCCGCTTTTGCGGACGAAGCGCTGGTTTCCTGGTACACCTTCGGTGACGTTTACCTCACCAGCGTCCGCACCGCCCTGGACGAAGCCCTCAGCGCCAATGGGATCACCCCCAACGATCGTGACTCCAACGGCAACCAGACCACCCAGACCGAAGACGTCAACACCGCCGTCCTGACCGGCGCCAACGCCCTGGTCATCAACCTGGTGGACTCCGGCGCCATCGGCACCGCCCAGAGCCTTCTGGACGTGGCCCGCAACGCCAATCTGCCCGCCGTGTTCTTCAACCGCGCCGTTTCCCAGGATGACGCCGAAGCCAAGGCCATGTTCGAAAGCTATGACAAGGCCTGCTTTGTGGGCACCAACTTCGAGGAAGCCGGCATGATGCAGGGCACCATGATCGGCAACTACGTCCTGGCCAACTACGATGCCATCGACCTGAACAAGGACGGCGTCATTTCCTACGTCATGTTCAAAGGTGACGAAGCCAACCAGGAAGCCATCGCCCGCACCAAATACGGTGTTGAAAACGCGGACGCCGTTCTGACCGCCGCCGGCAAGCCCGCCCTGAAGTTCTACGACGAGAGCAACGCCAACAAGTACCTGGTGGACACCAACGGCACCTGGTCTTCCGTGGCCTCCAACGACTATATGCAGACCATCCTGGCCCAGTACAATGAGGCCAACGGTAACATGATCGAGCTGGTCATCTGCAACAACGACGACATGGCCATCGGCGCCATCAACGCCCTGCAGGGTGTCGGCTACAACACCGGTGCCGAAGGCGCCACTGTGATCCCCGTGTTCGGCGTGGACGCCGTGGATGTGGCCAAGCAGGCCATTGCCGAGGGCAAAATGACCGGTACCATCAAGCAGGACGCCGTCGGTATGGCTGACGCCGTTGCCACCATCACCGCCAACCTGATCGCCGGCCGCGGAATGTTCGAAGGCCTGAACGAACACTACAAGGTCGTGGACGGCTGGTTCGTCCAGATCCCCTACGCCGAGTACACCGGCGAATAATTCCATCCACCGTCAGCCGGGATCTTTTTCCGGCTGATCATCCCTGACGGACGCGGGGCGCTTCATGCATGGGCTGGACCTGCATTCGCTCCGCGTCCGTCTGTCATTTGCTGCCATGCCGTAACGGGCTGACGCAGCGGTCATAAGGAAGGAGAAGCACGGCATGGTACAGGACAATGTTCTGCTCCGGATGGAGGGGATCTGCAAATCCTTTCCAGGCGTCAAGGCGCTGGACAACGTTCAGCTGACGCTCCGGCGGGGAACAGTACACGCGCTGATGGGTGAAAACGGCGCCGGCAAATCCACCCTGATGAAATGCCTCTTTGGCATTTATCACAAGGATGACGGCCACATCTACCTGGAAGGGAACGAAGTCAATTTCAAAAACTCCCGTGAAGCGCTGGACAACGGGGTAGCCATGGTTCACCAGGAACTGAACCAGGCCCTCAAGCGCAACGTCATGGACAATATCTGGCTGGGCCGCTATCCCAAGATTCCCGGGACGCCCCTGGTCAGCGAAAAACAAATGTACGCGGACACCATGAAGGTGTTCAACGATCTGAAAATCGACGTGGATCCCAAAACGGTCATGAGCACCATGCCGGTTTCCAAACGGCAGATGGTGGAAATCGCCAAGGCCGTTTCCTTTAATTCAAAGGTCATCGTTCTTGACGAACCCACGTCCTCCCTGACCGAAGAAGAGGTCGACCACCTGTTCCGCATCATCAACATGCTGCGGGATCGTGGCTGCGGCATTATTTATATTTCCCACAAGATGGACGAGATCCTGCGCATTTCCGATGAGGTGACCATCATGCGGGACGGCCAGTACATCGCCACCCGTCCCTCCAAAGAGCTCACCAAGGAAGAGATCATCCGTCTGATGGTTGGCCGCGAAATGACCAACCAGTTCCCCCCGAAGCTCCACTGCGGAGCCGACGAAAACATTATGACCGTGGAACACCTGACCGCTGCCTATTCCCTGCTGAACGACGTCTCCTTCTCCCTCAAAAAAGGCGAGATCCTGGGCGTAGCGGGACTGGATGGGTCCGGGCGCACGGAATTGCTGGAAAACATTTTCGGCGCGGCCACCCGGAAAGGCGGCACCATCACAGTACACGGAAAGACGGTCAAGAACAGCACCCCCAAGGAAGCCATCCGGAACGGCTTTGCCCTGGTCACCGAGGAACGACGGGCCACCGGCATCTTCTCCATTCTGGATATCCGGGAAAACACCGTCATTTCCAGCCTGAAAAGCTATCTATCCGGCTTCCTTCTTCAGAACAAGAAGATGGAACAAGCGACCGCGTCCATGATCGACGCCATGCGCATCAAGACGCCCAGTCAGAAGACCAAAATCCAGTCCCTTTCCGGCGGAAATCAGCAAAAAGTGATTTTCGGCCGCTGGATCCTGACCCAGCCGGACATTCTGCTGCTGGACGAGCCTACCCGCGGCATCGACGTTGGCGCAAAATACGAGATTTATCAGCTGATCCAGAACCTGTCCAAGGAGGGGAAATCCGTCGTGATGGTCTCCTCGGAAATGCCGGAGCTGCTGGGGGTGTGTGACCGCATCCTGGTCATGTCCGGCGGACGGCTGGCCGGTGAGGTGGACGCGGACCATACCTCACAGGAAGAAATCATGACGCTGGCCGCCAAATACGTTTGAGGGAGGACAATCCGATGAGTCAAGCCAAATCGATCTCTGCCAAGCAGAAAGTGCAGGTCCTCAACTGGATCCTGGACCACGCGATGATCCTGATCATCCTGCTTCTGGGCGTTTACGTCACCATCCGTCGCCCCACCTTCGTGGGCGTTCCGAACCTTTTGAACCTGCTCAAGCTTACTGCCGCGCGTCTGCCCATGGCCCTTGGGGTCGCCGGGTGCATCGTGCTGGCCGGTACCGACCTTTCCGGCGGCCGCATGGTAGGTTTCGCCGGCTTCATTTCCGCCGTGATCCTTTCCCAGGTCAGCGGCTTCTTCTCCCCCATCCTGGCCATCCTGGCTGTGGCTGCGGTGGGCGCCTGCGTCGGACTGATCAACGGCTTCTGCATGGGCAAATTCAAGCTGCATCCCTTCATCGTCACCCTGGCGACCCAGCTGATGATCTACGGTCTGTATCTGACGGTGTCCAATTCCAAACAGATCGCCGTTTCCTCCTTTGCCAATCAGCCCATGTTCTACATTAGCAACCAGCCCGTGCCATGGTATGTGCTCCTGGCGGTCATCATTACTTCCATCATGTGGGTGGTTTGGAACAAGACCACTTTCGGCAAGAACATGTTTGCCGTAGGCTCCAACGAAGAAGCGGCCCGGGTCTCCGGCGTCAACGTGCTGATGACCATCGTCTGCGTTTTCATCCTGGCCGGTGCCCTTTACGGCTATACCGGTTTCGTCGAGGCCTGCCGCATCGGCAACTCCGGTCCCACCCTGGGCCTGAGCTATGAGAATGACGCCATTTCTGCGGTCGTTATCGGCGGTGTTTCCTTCGTTGGCGGAACCGGCAAGATCAGCGGCGTGATCCTTGGCGTGTTCATGATGCAGATGATCATGACCGCGATGACCTTCCTGGGGATCTCCGGCGGCGTCGCATACATCATCAAGGGTGCCGTCATCCTGGTGGCCTGCATCCTGGATATGCGCAAGTACATGACCAAGAAATGAGCATGGATGAAGAACTCTATCGCATCGAGGCGCATATCAACAGGCATAACCACGCTGTCTGCATCCTGTATCCGGATCGGGTGGTGCTTCAAAATCGCTGTGACGGCGGACTGATGCCCGTCTTTGACAACCGGGAACGGTCCATCCCTCTTCAGGAGATCACCGGGGTGGTCGTCTCCAAGGGCGGCGTCCGTCTGATCGTCCACCATCCCAACTGCATCCAGTTCAGGACTGTCCAAAACAAGCGAACGGTGGACGACCTGTTCCGGGACCGGAGCTTTCATTCCTCGGAGTATATCGATGAGGGCGTTTGCCAGCTGGCCCCGAAAACCGAAGCGGAGCTGGATGAAAAGCTTGCAACGGCCCGCAGGATCAAAGCGTATATCGAAACCTGGCAGAAGGAACATGCTTCCCTGCCTTCAAGGGAGGAGAACCCATGAAAAAGCCGCTTGCCGTCTTTCTCGCGATGATCCTTTTCGTTGTGTGCTTTCCCGCGTTGTCTGAGAATTCGTTGAACGTGGTGTACAAAAGCGATTTTCTCCTCAACGGAATCGACGGTTGGTACGCCAATAACGCCCGGGGAGAAATCACCGGGGACGGCGCGTTCCTGATCACCGGAAGGACCCTGGACTGGATGGCGCCCAAACGGGTTTTTGACCTGAAGCCCGGGGTCGAGTACACCGTCTCGGCCGAGGTCTACCAGGACAAAATGGATTCTGCCGTTTTTATGCTCTCCGTGGAACAGGATGGGGCCAATTGGATCAATCTGGTCACCAAGGAGGTCCCAAAGGGCGAATGGACGAAGCTTGAGGTCACCTTCACCCTGGAACCCTATAACGAGTATTCCCTGTATGTGGAAACGCTCAATGCCCCTGAAATCGATTACCAGATGCGAAATTTCATCCTTCTCGCGCCAGCTGATGCGGAATAATGCCGACTGTGCGGCAGGGAGCCGGTCCGAAAGGACCGGCTCCCTGCTTTTTCTTTTGATGCTTTTCCACTTCAATCCCACAGGCTCTCTGGATAGATCCCCGCGTTCCGCATCCCGGCAATGGCCTCCCGAACGCCGGGCAGATCCTGCCGGTAGGTCACGCCGTACCATTTTTCCTCCGTAGGCAGCACCCGCACCCGGGCCTGTCCCCGGCTGATCAGAAGATGCGGAACGTACGGCAGGAAGTATTCGCATTTTTCCGGATTTGTTTTCAGGTTTTCTTCCAGCCAGGGGTCAAAGTTCTCCTTCAGGCGGTCCATAAAGCTGCGGTCGAATCCCCACAGGTTCATCGAAACCAGCGTTCCCCGGGGGATCACCCGTTCCTGCCCTTCCTCGTCCGTCACTTTTCCCCCTTCCGGGCAGGCGGAGATACCAAGCTGCTCCCGGATGTCGGTCAGGTATCCCGCTTCATCGGTCTGGCAGATCCCGCGGGCCACCGTCCCGTTTTCCGAAAGGGTGTTTTCAAGGCGGTATCCGATCATCGCCGCCACGGTTGGGGAAGCCTCGTTTCTCAAAAAAGCGCAGATGGATTCAAACGAAGTCCTTCCCAGAAAATCGTCCGCATTGATGACGGAAAAAGGCCCGTCCACTTCCTCGCAGGCGCACAGCGCGGCATGGGCCGTGCCCCACGGCTTGACCCGTCCCGCAGGCAGGACCCTGTTTGACGGGAAGAACCGGTCCAGCGTTTGATACGCATAGGCGATCTCCATCTTTTTCTCCACTCGCCGGCCGATGGCCTCATGAAAGCTCTCCCGCATTTGGGGCTGGATCACAAAAACCACCTTGCCAAAGCCTGCCCTGCAGGCGTCATAAATGGAATAATCGATGATCAATTGTCCCCGGTCATCCACTGGGGTCACCTGTTTGTTTCCCCCAAAGCGGCTGGCCATTCCCGCCGCCATAATCACAAGCACCGGCTTATTCATGCTGCACGCACCTCCTGTACGGTATTATTCGTACACTGCCCGGCTTCCGCCCACATACGGCAGCCGGGAATAGGCCATCACCAGATGGGCTTCTCCGATCTTTGTCACTTCCGGGAAGCGAAGCGGTACCGCGACAGGGCGGATATGCATCCCGATCAGCGTATCCCCGATGTCGATGCCCGCGTCACAGGAGGCCCCAAGGACCAGCACCGGATCCTTCAGCAGTTTCCAGGCCGCCGCCGGCACACTGCCCCCCGCTTTGGGCTGCGGCACCGCCCGAACCAGCACCAGACGGTCCTCAAGGGCCTTGGACCGCTCGATCACCAGACAGCGGTTCAGGTGCTCGCAGCATTGGAAAACCGGAACAAGCTCCGCTCTGCGGCAGGTTTCGAGAATCTGCTCCGCGATGACCCTGCCCAGCTCCGGTACGGAATTTTTCCCAATGACACCGCCCGCTACCTCCGAAGTAGAGCAGCCCACCGCTACGCGGGCGCCTGCCTCCAATTGAGCGCTTTGCTTCAAATACCACAGGGCCGCATCCAGGGATTGCCGGATGCGCGGTTCATTCTCCATCCGTGTTCTCTCCTTTCCGCCGGGCCTTCTGTTCGACTGCCCGGGTAAAAGCGTACATCCCGATGGCCGCGGCAATGGACAGATTCAGGGAATCCACATCCGCGGTCTGTGGGATCCGGACCGGCTGTCCCAAAGCGGCAAAGGCTTCCGGCAGGCCCGTTCCTTCGTTCCCAAAGATCAGGGCAAACCGGTTTCCTGCCCTCATGCTCCCCTCCTCCAGGGATACGGAGGAAGTCAACATGAACGGATAAAGCGGGCGGTCGCCGCAATCCTCAAGATAAGCGTCAAAATCCGGATACTCCCTCAGATTCAGGCTGAAGGCCGCCCCCATCGAAGCGCGGATCACATGCGGGTCCCACATGTCTGCCGCAGGACGGATCACCGCAAGGTCCCGGATGCCCAGTCCGAGGGCCGTGCGCATAATGGTCCCCAGGTTCCCGTGGTCCGAGATATGATGCAGCACCACGTGCCTGTCTCCGGTCAGGGGACGGTTTTCTTTGCGGACCACCGCGGCCGAAAAGCAGTTTTCCTTGCCGGAGAGGTTTCTCAGCACCCGGTCCGCCGTTTCCATGCGGATGGCTTTTTCCGCACAAAGGGCGCGAAGCTTTTCGATCCCCTCACCGGCGGCCTTTTCGGCCACCAGCACGCGGCGAACCGTTTCTGGTCTCTTCAGCAGAGCCTCCATGGTGGGAAACAGTCCCGGGGCGTAGGAATAATCCAGTTTCCGTTGATATCTTTCAAGGCTCGGCATGTTTCAAGCTCCTTCGGCGCCCTTCAGCGCAGACAGCAGGTCCTTCAGCAATTGCCCTGCGGCGCGCTTCCCGTTTGGACCCACCAGGGAGGACGGACCCGTGCAGGAGGGGCATCCGCATTCGCAAGGACAGGCGCTTACATTCTCCAAACACTGCTCCAGGATCATATCCTTCAGCCGGAAGGCTTTCTCCGCAAGACCGATCCCCCCTGGACAGTTGTCATACAGGATCAGCGTGGGCTTGTCGGTAAACGGGCATTTGACCTGATAATGTACCGCCAGGTCCTGGCCGGCGCACATCAGATCCAGCGGAGCAGCGATCCTGAGCAGGTTCGCAATGCCCAGCATCCCCCCCTGCAGGGTGTCCTTATCATATTTTTCCGCGATACCGTCCGGAAGGGTGATCCACATCGCCGTGGTATGCATATCCGTTTCCGGCAGGCGGACGGGCCCGTAGCCCACGTTTTCGCCGGTATCAAAGCGCATTTTTTTAAACACTTTGACGATGGCCGTCACCTTGACCTCTCCATAGGCAGCGTTTGGTTCTTCTTTTTCAACGTCCAAAAGGCTCAGGCTAACGTTCAGGTCCGCATCCGTGTAATAGTCCGAATCCACCCGCTTGATGTAGGCCTTGCAGCCGTCGAAATCCAGCTCCGTCACCTGATAGGTCTGTCCTTCATGCAGATAGATGGCGTTCTCGTGCAGCAGCATGGGCACGGTAAACCGGTCCATTTCCCCCACCAGGCGCGGATGCCCCGGGTTTGTGATATCCATGATCACGAAATTTTCCGTCATCGCCGTCCGCAGGGAGATCTCGCTGGCCGGAAAATCCTCCGCGGACCAGTGCCAGGTATCCCCCACATGCCGGACGATGTTCATTTCCGACAGGTACTCCAGCATCTCCCCGGTTCCAAGCGCGTTTCCAAAGCCTTCTCCATCCTTGAAGGGCAGCTCGTACGCGGCGCACTTGAAGTGGTTCAGCAGGATGTACAGATTGTCCGGGTTCAGGAGGGCGTTTTCTGCATTCTTTGAGAAAAAGTATTCCGGATGGGTCACAATAAACTGGTCGATCGGGGCGGAAGAGGCCACAAAAAAAGTAGCGGATACCCCATGGCGCCTGCCTGCCCGGCCGCTTTGCTGCCAGGTAGAGGCAATGGTTCCTGGATAGCCGCAAAGCACACAGGCCTCCAGGGAACCGATGTCGATGCCCAATTCCAGGGCATTGGTGGAGACCACCGCCCGTACCTGTCCGCTTCTCAGCCCCCGCTCGATTTCCCGCCGTTCACTGGGCAGATAACCGCTGCGGTAGCCGCGGACCAAGCCGCTGTTGCCAACGCTGTCCTTGACCAGTTCCTTCAGCTGTCTGGTGAGCACCTCCACCTGCAGGCGGCTCCGGCCAAATACAATGGTGGAAATGCCGCTCTGCACAAGCATGGAGGAAATCCTGCGGGTTTCCCCCAGGACGCTTTTCCGGATGCCCAGCTGCTGGTTGACCACCGGCGGATTGTAGAAGATGACGTGTTTTTCCCCACGCGGCGCGCCGTTTTCGTCGATCAGATCCACCTCCCGGCCCGTCAGCGTCTCCGCCAGCTCCTTGGGGTTTTCAATGGTCGCGCTGCACAGGATAAAGGTCGGATGACTCCCGTAAAACGCGCACAGCCGGCACAGCCTTCGAAGCACGTTGCTCAGGTTGCTTCCGAAAATCCCCCGGTAGGTATGGATCTCGTCAATGACCACGTACTTCAGGTTCTCAAACAGCTTGACCCATTTGGTATGGTGGGGCAGGATTCCGCTGTGCAGCATGTCAGGATTGGTCACCACCACATGCCCCGCCTGACGCACCGCTTTCCGGGCACTGCCGGGCGTGTCTCCGTCATAAGTAAAGGTCTTGATATCCGCACCGATCTGGGTGATCAGCTCATACAGCTCGCTGACCTGGTCGCTGGACAGGGCCTTGGTAGGGAACAGGTACAGCGCTCTGGCATCGGGGTCCTTCAAAATCGCGTCCAGCACGGGCAGGTTATAGCAAAGGGTCTTTCCGGACGCGGTGGGCGTAACCACCACGAAATCCCGTCCGTCCCTGGCCGCACGGCAGGAAGCCGCCTGATGGGTATACAGGCGGCTGATCCCATGCTTCTCCAGGGCAGGAATGATCCGTGGGTCCAGGCCCTCCGGCCATGGGGCATATTTCGCCTCCACCGGCGGGACCACCTGCCAGCAGGTGACCTGGTCCATAAACGCGCTGTCCCCTTTGAGCCGTTCCAGAAGCTGATTCAGGTTCATTACGCTTCCTTCCCCTCATATCTTCTGCACAGGGTGTATTTGGAAATGGCTGTCTGGATGATCTCCGGACAGCAAAAAGAGATCAGATCCGCGATGTACTGGGGCAGCGCCCGATTGTATTTGACCTCGAGAATGATCATCTCATCATCCAGTACCGGCAGGGTGGGAATGCCCGTATTGAAAAGGTCAATAGAATTGAGCCCGGTGCGCAGTTTTTTGTCAAAGGTGATTCGAACCTCCTCTGCCGGATGAAGATACGCCTCCCGGTCATAATCCACGATCACTGCCGGATGCAAAAGGTTCACCCGCATCTCCCGGAAAATGTCCCGCAAAAGACCGTTGGAGGTAAACTCCAGCCCCGCGGGGTCCGCAGCGATCAGCTGGTCCGCCAGGGACCTGGGGATCTTGACGGAGCGCTTGGAAATATAGGATTCCACCTTGGTCTTGCACTCCATGAAGATCTCCGTTTGGGACCCGTTGTAGATCCGCATCCGGTATTTGTCCCTGTCCTTGACGCCGTTCAGCTTGTCATAATAGGCCGAATCGAACACCGTATCAAAATACAGGGAGCGTATGGAATACTCTCCCCCCCGCCTGGCCGCGTGGGGATCCAGCCGCAGCACTCCCTGAAGGGCACTGCGGAGGATCAGGTATTGGGGACGGCCGATAAAATACTTCAGTTCATGTCGAAGCGGCAGGGCCATTACGCACCCGCCTCCGTCTGACAGGCCACGAGGGTGGCGTCATGGACCCCCTGGATATCCAGCATGTTGCCCACCAGGTCTCCCCTGCGGTCCATGCGGACCTCCACGGTCATCTCCGCCCCATTGCGGCTTTCCGTTTTGGAACGGAGCCTGTAAAACCGCACCGTATTGCGGATGCTGTCCATGATATCGTCCTCCGCCTCCCTGTCATAATGAAGCACCAGCAGATAGCTGTTGGGATTGCGGAAACGCACATAAGACAGCACCAGCAGGATCAGGGAAATGCTGATCACCACCACCAGGGAGATCAGGTACTGCCCCGCGCCAAGAAGGATCCCCATGGTGATGGCCCAGAACATATAGCAGGTGTCCAGCGGATCCTTGACCGCGGTGCGGAACCGGACGATGGAAAGCGCGCCCACCATGCCCATGGAAAGCGCCACGTTGGAACCAATGGCCATGACCACCGGAGCGGTCACCAGGGTCAGCATGATCAGCGTCAGGGAGAAGTTCGGGCTGTAGAGCACGCCATGATAGGTTTTCTTGTACACGGCGGAGATGATAAGGCCCACCACGAGGCCTGCTGCCAGGACCGCCGCCACATTCATGGGCGTAAAGGAGGACAGCTGGCCGGCGAACCAGTCTGCGAAGGAGCCGCCGGCGATCCCGGCACGGTTGATCTGGCCAACGGAAGAGAGAGAAGCGCTGGTATTCATACAATTACCCTTTCTGTAATCAATTTGGATCTTAATTCGAAGCGGTTTTCTGTCAGTCCTGGGGGTTGGCGGGCTGAGGACCGCCGAAATAATAACTCATCTGCGCGTCTGTCAGGCCGAAAGCCTTTTTGGTCAGGGTATAGATCCAGTAAGGACGGCGGACCATGGTTTCCTCCCGCATTCTTCGGATCCTTTCACGCCAGTAGCGCATCGCGCCGTCGGCACTGAGGGGGCTGTCGGAGTTGATGACCTTGTCGTTGTATTCGGCCCAGCGTTCAAAATGGATCTGCATTTCCGGCTGGATCCGGGCAACGCACTCATCCAGTTCCTTCTGCATCACATCCGCCGGCAGCACCTGATAGATGGCGCCCAGTTTTCTAAGGAACAGGTCCCGGTATTCGTCCACCTCCAGAATCTTCCGGAAGATGACATTGTTGATCTTCTGCTGGCCCATGCCGCTTTCCTTGGTATAGGAGGTCGGCGAATCAAAACGGGAATTGAACAGGCCGTAATCCAAGTCGAAAATCAGGCATTTCCATTTTCCCCCGGGAGCCCTGTAAAACATGATGTTGCCGGGGTCGGAATCCCCAAAGAACATTTTGATGGCAAACCAGTCCAGATAGGAATCGATGTCGATATTGCTGTCCAGGTAATTCCGGTCGGCGCCATTGGTGTTCGGGGAGGAGTCCTTGATTTTGTCCCGCATGGCCAGATACTCGGTATTGTCCCCCTGGACAACGGAAGAGTTGGCCCGGATGATCGTGATATCCTTGGCCTGGTCCATGCTCAGTCCTTCGTGCTGGGCAATGCTGAAGCGGTCCTTCCGCTCCCGCAGGTTGTAATGGCCCCAGTACACCCCATTGAGATACACGATCACCGGCTTCCACGCGAGGGTCATGATATCCGTGTTGATGTATTTGTCAATCAGACGGGTCTGAACGCCGTCCGAAACGCGGGTCCATACGCAGTCATTGCCGGAGTTGCGCAGGGCAAGGGATTTGTAATAGGTATAAGGCCTGTCCTCAAACAGCGGGTACTCAAAATACTTCTTTCCGCCAGAGGAGCTTGCCCGCAGCTTCATGCTCTTTTGGGGCATATCCAGGCTGTAATCCCCCATCAGGTCCATTTTGATCGCCTGGCTCAGGATGGTTTCCCCGGTGTTCTGGAGCATGTATTCAAAGTATCCAAGCCTCGCCACCTTGCCCCAGGTACGGTAGACGGTGTTCCTGAAGGGGATCCCTCGGGACTTGTCCACATTCTCCCCCACGGTCAGAAGGCCTGTTTCCGGGTTCCACAGTTCATTCGGATCCATGATGATGGATACCACGTCCAGGGTATAATAGGTATTCATGATATAGCTTGCGGATGCCGTGGCGGAGGGCTGGCGGTTCGGCACAAAATTCCTGGCCCGGATGACCGTGGTGGACGCCACGCGGATCGGCTCGGTATAAACCTCGGAATTGTCCACCGTGGGGATGGACCCGTCCAGGGTGTAGCGGATGACTCCGCCGTCGGTATTTTTGAGCTCTATGTTCAAAATCCCCTCATACAGGCCGCCTCCTACAGAGAACACGGGGTCCTCCGCGAAACCCGTGAAGCCGCCCGCATTGGCGCTTCCGGGCGTTGGCCCGTCATAATAAAAAAAACCGGATACCCCCAGGGTACGGCCATAGGAATAATCCGTGGGGATCTTGGGCAGGTAGATCCGGTCCAACACCGTTCCGCCGGCATTGGAGAGCGTCATGATCTCCCCGCCCGCCATGGTCAGGGCAAAAGAAGCATGGAGCCGTGCGGAGTTGGTGCCTGCCGAAGCGGACTTATCCAGCATGATCACTTTGTATTCTCCCGGGAAAAGCACCGTTCCCTGGGGAAAGGTCCATTTCCTTGGCCAGGAGATATTGTCTGATAGGCCCCACCCGGAAATGTCCACATAATCCTGGGTGGAATTGTATATTTCCACCCAATCCGAGGTCCCTGCCCCGGCGATGGCCTCCGTCTGGTCGGCAGATGCCATCGCCTCGCTCAGATAAACCCCGGTGGTATTCAAAGCACGCAGATACTGGTCTGCCAGGTTCATTCCCTGAGCGTCATTGGGTGCCCCGGGGGTGCCAATGGTAAACACCTGCCAATTCAGGGTCGACGGGTGACGCCCGTAGGTCATGTCCTTGCCCAGGTTGTCGATGGTCACCCTGTCCACCAATTGTCCTGTCACCGTGGAAAGAACAAGGGTCTCCCGTTCCGCGCTGATGGAAAAATTGGTGTGAGGGTACAGCGTGACGCTCTCCAGCTTGTCCTTGCCGGAGCAAAATACCAGGTAATAGCTGTGCGGCCCGATGGTCGCGCCCGCCGGGAAGGTCCATTTGACCGGGCGGGTGTCGTCATCGCTCAGGGCGTATTTGCTCAGATCGATGACGGAGTCGGAATTGTTGTACAGTTCGATCCAGTCGCTCAGATCGCCGTCCTCATCCCGGATGCCCGTTCTGGGGGCTGCCATGATCTCATTCAGCATCAGCTGACCCGGCGTAACGGAATACTCGGCAATGTATTGATCATGCCCCTCGACCGTATTGGGATAGCCCGGAGAGCATTTGACGCTGCGTTCCCATTTCCCTTCCTCATTCAGAAGATAGCTTTCATCCTGGTTCAGGGTGGGCACCTGCACAAAATCAATGGCCACGCCGGAGGGGTCAAACAGGTACACCAGGTCCCCGTAGCTGGACAGCTTCATTTTCGCGTGAAGTACATTCATCGGGTCGTCCTGGTTGGTATTGTCGCAATAGACCATCAGGTATTGCCCCGGCGCCAGCTCCATATCCGGAAACAGAAACTTGATCCGGTCCGACCGGTCCGACAGTCCCACGTCTTTGATGTTCATAGGCGCGTCGCTGTTGTTCTGGATCTCGACCCAGTCCCCGAAGGAACCATTCTCATCCGGAAGGGTGGAGGCGTTGTCGCTCATCACCTCGGTGATCCTCAGCCCCAGATGGGTCTGTGATACGCCGTTCTTCTGTCCGTTGACCGCCACGGCCACAGGGGACTTTGGAAAAATCAGGATCATGGCCACAAGCACCACCGCCAGGAAAATCACCATCGGCAGGCGGATGTCTTTTTTATTGTAACGCGGATTTCCGCGAGGGTTTGACCGCATGATTGCTCCTTTCCGTTCCAAGATGCACTGTTTGCCTCGCAATTATACCATAAGGCCGGAGGGAATAAAAGAGGAGCACAAGATTTTACACCCGTGCGGCTTGGGCAGCCTTCCCGTTACGGTTTTGACCGTTCCTCCCGTCCGGCGTAGACAACCGAAACAGAAACCGAAGGGACCGTCTTGCCCGACGGAACAAATTCCAGCCTTCCCTCCGCCAGGCGGAGAAAACCCGTGGAGCCCTGGACCTTTCCATCCCTGAGAAGCATGCGCACGATCTTTTCATTCAGCACGGGTCCGCCTCCCCGGGTCAGGGCGTCCTTCCACAGCGTAAACCGGCAGCCCTTTTTCCAGTCCGAGCATCCGAAGGCCTTCTCGTTTTCCGTCACCCTTTTCCCGCACAGGGGACAGGCCGTTCCCTCCAGGCCCTGTGCTCCTTTACCGCTCCGTCCCTTTCCCTTCGGATTCCGGCTTTCCTCCGGAAAGGCGGCCTGGATCTCCGTTCGCTGGGCAAATTCCACAAGAAACGCGCTCAGGCGCCGGATCCCGTCCATAAACCGCTGGGTATCCCGTTTGTTCCGGGCGATCTCGTCCAGCGCCAGCTCCCATTTCCCCGTGGTCTCCGGTGAGGTGATTTCCTTGGGGGCCAGCCGGATAAGCTCTATGCCCTTTTCCGTGGCCTCGATCGCCTTCCCCTTCCGGCGCGCATACCCCACCTGCAGCAGGCGCTCGATAATGGCTGCCCGCGTCGCGGGGGTCCCGAGCCCGCTTCCCTTCATCTGTTCCCGCAGCGCCTCATCCTCCAGGTCTCTTCCGGCATTCTCCATAGCGTACAGAAGCGAGGCGTCCGTATGGGGGGCAGGCGGCCTTGTTGTGTCCTTTTTGACGGCCGCCTTCCTGCACAGCCGCTTTTCCCCTTCCTGCAGGGCAGGCAGTTCTTTTTCCTCCTCCTTCGGTTTAGCACCCTTCCGGGGGGCCTTTTCGGCCTCCTGCCCGATCACGCTCCGCCATCCCTGACGGAGGACCGTCCGCCCTGTGGAACGGAATCGCTCCCCTTCGCACTCCGTCACCACCCGGCATTGGTCATAGACATAAGGCGGGTAAAAAGCCGCGATCGTCCTCCGGGCAATCAGGTCAAACACCCGACGGGCATCCTCCCCCAGGGCATCCAGCTTTACGGTCTGGGGGGTGGGGATGATGGCATGATGGTCCGAAACCCGGCTGTCATCAAAGACCCTTTTCAAAACGGGAAGCGCCCCCTCGTCATACCCCGGCGTCTGCCGGACCAGGGCCTGATAAGGCTCCGGCAGTCTCTGCAGGGTCTGGAACGTCCGCTTGTGCATATCCATGGGCAGATACCTGGAATCCGTCCTGGGATAAGTGACCGCCTTCCATTTCTCGTACAGTTCCTGTGTCAGCTTCAGCGTTTTGTCCGCCGTAAAACCCAGCTTCTGGTTGGCCTCCCGCTGCAGGGAAGTCAGGTCAAACAGTTGCGGCGCGATTTCTTTTTTCTCCTCGTGGGTCACCCGGAGGACCGTCCCCTCCCTGCCCTTGACCCGCTCCGCGATCTGCCCGGCCGTCTCCAGGGCCGCGATTCGCGAGGCTGTCTTCTCATCCTTGGCCTCCGGATCGAACCAGACGCCGGTATAGTCGCCAAAGTCCGCCGTAACGGTATAGAAGGTCTCCGGTTTGAAATCCCTGATTTCCCCGGAGCGTTTCACAAGAATGGCCAGCGTGGGCGTCTGGACCCGGCCCACAGACAGCAGTACATGATAGCGAAGGGTGAACGCCCGGCTCGCGTTCATCCCCACCATCCAGTCCGCGAGCGACCTGCACTGCGCGCTTCTGTACAGACTGTCGTATTCCTCGGACGGTCTCAGTTTTGCAAATCCCTCTTTGATAGCAGCGTCCGTCATGGACGAGATCCACAGGCGCTGGAAGGGTTTCCCGCACTGGGCCTTTTGATAGATCAAACGGAAGATCAGTTCCCCCTCCCGCCCGGCATCGGTTGCGCAGATCAGGGACTCGGTTTCCTTCTGGTTCATCAGCTTCTTGACGACCGCATACTGTTTCCGGGTTTTTCCGATGACCTTGGTGGGGATCTCCTCCGGCAGGATCGGCAGGTCCTCCATCCGCCAGTGCTTGTACCTTTCGTCCATCTCATCCGGTTCACAAAGGGTCACCAGGTGCCCCAGCGCCCAGGTAACGGTATACTGTTCGTTTTTGAGAAACCCCTCTCCCCGTTCCCTGCAGCCAAGCACCCGCGCGATGTCCTTCCCGACGCTGGGTTTTTCCGCCACGATCACAATCATTGCTGTTCCTTTCCTTCTCCCATCCACCGGAGACAGGATCCTTCAACGCTCAAGTCATTCTTGTGTGAGAGAGAAACCGCCAGCCCCGCTCCCCATGTCCGAGGCGAAGCCGGATGAGCTGCGGGTCCGCTCCCCGGCGGATCGGCAGCATTGACGTCCCGATCCCGTTGGACACCAAAATGTCGTGCCCCTCCTCCGTGATCCAGCCGCTTCTGTACCGGTCATGATATTTTGAGGAAGACAAGAAGGAATGCCCGCGGATCGTGACCTGGCCCCCATGGGTATGTCCGCACAGGGCCAGATGAAACGGGGCCTCCTTTAGGTCCGGCAAAAGATCGGGATTATGGGATACCAGGATCCGGAGGCCTTCCTTCGGCGCCCCGCTGAGCGCCTTGCCCGCGTCTGCCTGTCCTTGCCTGAAATCGTCCACGCCGCATAAATAGATCCCGTCGGAGAAGCGTACCCCTTTATTCTCAAGCAGCGTCCAGCCCCGGAGGTTCACGGCCTCTTTCAGCGGCGCACGGTATCCGATATCATACAGATCATGATTGCCAAACACCGTGTATACCCCCATTGGATACGCTTTGAGGGGGAAGCTTTGAACAAACGCAACGCTGTCCGACGGTTCATTGCCAAAATCCCCCCCAAACACCAGCCCGTCCGCAGGCAGCAGGGCCAGTCCCCGCTGCAGCTGCTCGGTCTGCTTTTGGGAAAACAGGATCCCCGCATGGATGTCCGTGACAAAGACCAGCGTCCGCTCCGGTTCCTCTTTGGGATAGGACGGATTTGTATATGCATACTCGGTCAGGTAGAGATGATTGGCGGGGTTCCGCTCGAAAAGGGCCCCCCGTTCCATTTTCTTGATCCCGACTCCCACGGTGTACATGAGGATTCTTTTCAGTTTATCGGTTGGGGATCTGTGCATGCTTTTATCCTTTCAGGGCCCTAACGCGCCTGCTTCAGCGTTCTTGATCGGTACGCTTCCCGGCCCCCCGGGCGGCAGGAGGACTGCACCGCCGGAGTTTGTCCTCCATGAGAATTCCATCAGCACCCGCTTTCCCGGGCAGCCCGGCCTGGAATAAACCGGGCAGAATCTGCGGAGGGCAAACCCGCTGTTGACGCACTCCGCCATCAGATGGTCAAAGTTTTCCGCAGGGCAGATCACGCAGAACCGTCCTTTCGCCCGAAGGGCATAAGCCGCTGCCTTCGCGATCGCTCCATAATCCCCCTTCACTTGGGTACGGGCACAGTCATCGTTCAAATCGTTCTTCCGCCAATAAGGCGGATTGCAGACACAAAGTGAAAAGCTGTCCGCTGGGACATGTTCCTTCAGACGTCGAAAATCTCCATGAAGAACGCTGAACCGCTCCTCCAGTCCATTCAGATGGATCCCTCTTTCCGCCCTGTCGCAGGCGTCCTCCCGGATCTCCAGGCCGACACCCGTCAGACTGCTCTCCCGGCCCCAAAGCAAAAAGAGCAGGACTCCATCCCCGCAGCCAAGGTCCAGGACACGCTCCCCCTTTCTTGGCTGCGAAAACTCCGCAAGCAGCACGCTGTCCATGCCAAAGCGATACCCACAGACCGGCTGGATCACTCTGAGCCCTTTCAGATCCAGGGCGTCAATGGTTTCTTCCATGTTTCCCTTTCCAAACCCTTCAGTGTTCTGATGAGACCCCTCCATTTTATCATCCCATTGCCCATTTGACCACATAAAAAACCGCGCCTCTCTGAAAGAGACGCGGCTGGCTCTGAACAGGATCAGAACTTGAGGCTGTTCACGCGGACAGCAGGACCCATGGTGGTGCTCATGTAAAGAGAGCGGATGTAGGTGCCCTTGGCAGAAGCGGGCTTCGCCTTGACGACCGCTTCCATCAGAACACGAAGGTTCTCGTTCAGCTTGTCGTTGTCGAAAGAGACCTTGCCAATGGGGCAGTGAACAATGGCAGTCTTGTCCACACGATACTCCACTTTACCGGCTTTGATATCGGTAATGGCCTTGGTCAGGTCCATGGTCACCGTACCAGACTTGGGGTTGGGCATGAGGCCCTTGGGGCCCAGCAGACGGGCAATACGGCCGATGGTAGACATCATGTCGGGGGTCGCGACGCAGGCGTCAAAGTCAAACCAGTTTTCGGTCTGGATCTTCTGGACCAGATCGGCATCACCGACATAATCGGCGCCGGCAGCCAGGGCTTCCTTGGCCTTGTCACCCTTGGCAAACACCAGAACGCGGACCTTTTTGCCCGTGCCGTGGGGCAGGACCACCGTTCCGCGGACCTGCTGGTCCGCATGACGGGGATCAACGCCCAGGCGGATGGACAGTTCGATGGTTTCATCAAACTTGGCCTTCGCGGTCTGCTTGACCAGCGCAACGGCTTCCTCGGGATCGTACTGCTTCAAAGAGTCAATCAGCTTCTTAGAGTCGGTATATTTCTTCCCGTGCTTCATATTCATTCCTCCTTGTGGTCTTAGCGGCACATTGTCCTCCCACAATTGATAGGTTATTCGTCGGCGACAGTCACACCCATGGAGCGGGCAGTGCCCTTGATCATGCTCATGGCGGCTTCAACGGAAGCGGCATTCAGGTCGGGCATCTTGGTGGTCGCGATTTCGCGGACCTGGGCCTGGGTAAGCTGACCCACCTTGTCGCGGTTGGGGCGGCCGGAGGCCGTTTCGAGATTCAGGGCCTTCTTGATCAGGACAGGGGCCGGGGGGGTCTTGGTGATGAACGTGAAAGACCGGTCAGAATAAACCGTGATGACTACAGGGATGATATAACCCTCCTGCTTGGCGGTGCGGGCATTGAATTCCTTGCAGAATCCGGGGATGTTCACACCGTGCTGGCCCAGAGCGGGACCAATGGGGGGAGCGGGCGTCGCCTTGGCGGCGGGCACCTGAAGTTTGATGTAAGCGGTGATTTTCTTTGCCATTTAGGATGGCACCTCCTTCATCATTGTGGTAATGGCGGCATGCGTACATGCCTCCCACGAAAGGGAACAAGCGCTATTTGCGTTAGGGTCAGTTTTGTTCCTTCAGCTTTTCGACCTGATTCAGATCGACTTCGATCTGCATCTCCCGCCCAAGGAACATCTTGACTTTCACCCGCAGCTTCTGCCGGATGCCGTCGATTTCCTCGACTACACCGGTGAAGTTCTCAAGAGGCCCGGACAGGATACGGACTTCTTCCCCGACGGCCACTTTGCAGTTCACCGTGTCGGAGGGAGAGGCAAGCATCCTGTCAAGCTCCTCTTTCGTCAGAGGGATCGGTTTGGAATCAGGCCCGACAAAGCCGGTCACGCCGCGAATGTTACGCACGACATACCAGCTTTCGTTGGTAATGATCATGTGAACAAGCACATACCCGGGAAAGGTTTTGTGATACGTCGTCACCCGTTTCCCGTTTCTGAGTTCAACCGATTCCTCCGTGGGGACAACCACTTCGGTAATCAGCTGCTGCATGCCATTGTTTTCAACAGCTTTCTCAAGGTTGTCTTTTACCTTGTTTTCATACCCGGAATAGGTATGTACCACATACCATTCAAGGGTTCCCGGTCTGTCTTCAGACATGATAATTCTCCTATTATCCGATCAGCAGCTGAATCAGGCGGGACGCACCCAGGTCCAAAAGACCAATGATAATGCCCATGAACACCATAAAGGCAAGCACGATCAGGGTGCAGTTCAGCCATTCTTTCTTGGTCGGCCAGGTAACCTTCTTCAGCTCATGCCACATGTTCTTGAACGGTGTGGCGATCTTCTTGGGAAGGGACTTAAAGAACGTACCGATTTTGGCAAAAAAACCGGGCTTCTCCACTGCCTTGCCATTCACTTTTTCATCAGCCATTTTTGTCACATCCTTCGCGCTTTGCTTATCTGGTTTCGCGGTGCAAGGTGTGCTTCTTGCAGAAGCGGCAATATTTCTTCAGCTCGATCCGCTCTGACGTGTTCTTTTTGTTTTTCTTGGTGTTGTAGTTCCGCTGCTTGCAATCCGTACAGGCCAGTACGATGTTCGCACGGACATCCTTTGCTGCCATGGTTAAACACCTCTCTTATCTTCAGGATGACTCTCCCGCGCAAATCCCAATGGGATTGACGCCGGATTATTCAGCCATACGGGTAACGGCGCCAGCGCCCACGGTGTGTCCGCCTTCACGAATGGCGAAACGCAGACCGGCCTCGATGGCGA
>CAMJUL010000062.1 GCA_946408995.1 uncultured Clostridia bacterium
CCGGGCGGGTTCGGGTCTCTCACCCGTTAGAAACGTGCGCCGCCGGGCGCACCCTCAAAAGCGCCTGTCCCTTGAGAAAACGCGTCGGCGTATCTCAAGGGACAGGCGCTTTTGGGCCCGGGGAAACGGCGGAAGGGACCCGCCCCGGCGCTGCCCTTCCTCTCGCAGGACACTCCGCTTCGGTCCTTCGCTCAGGTCTCCTCATAGGGTTTCTTCGCCAGCCATCCCCGGAACAGCCCGCCCTCAAAGAAAGAGCGGACGAGGAAGAAAAGGTCGGCAAAGAGGATAAACACAAACGAGGGAAGCAGGATGCGGGTGTATTTTTTGCCGCTGAAGGTGCCTTTGCGGATATGAAAGCCCATGCGGATGAGCATGTACAGCACCCCCAGGTTGAAAAACAGCAGCAGGCCCGCGTTTTCCGCAAAGCCCAGCCAGGCTTCTTTCGGGAAGAGGACGCCGGTCCTGATCACGCTCAAAAGCGTGTTCAGCGCCAGCAGAGCGATATCCACGATGAACAGGATGCGGCTCACATTCAGCATCACCCCGCCGCCAATGCCGACCCCGCCGCCCCAAAAAAGGCCTGCCCGGGCGCAGAAGTTTTCAAACACCCGCATCAGCGGCTCGTTCTGCCTGCCCTCGATAAAGCCGTTGTTGGCGACGCAGTACACCCTCGGATGCAGGCCGCCGCGCACGCAGCGTTCCTCCATCTCCTCCATGAAACGAAGCACATGGGAGGGAACGCCGTCCACATAGAGCGGCAGACAGAAAACGACGGCGTCCGCGCCTTCGAGCCGCCGCAGGAGGCCTTCATGGTCCGACGGCGTGCGCAGCCTCCCGCTTTCCGTCTGTCCGCCTGTGAACAAACGCTGAAGAAAGAGAAAATACGCGGAGGCGCAAAAGTGCCTTTGGGGACTGCAATTGATGAAAAGCGTTTTCATAAGACCGCCTCCAGTTCCGCAGGATCCTTCAGGAATACGACCTCAGACCGCTGATAGCCGTCGTTGAGCGCGTTGCGTTCCGCCAGCAGGCGGAAGGTCTCCTGCTCCGCCCCGGTGGCGCCGCCATAGACGATCACCTTCCACAGATCGTGCTTTCCGTATCGCAGGGTGTGGTGCATCTGCCGTCCCCGGTACGTGCTCAGGGGCGTGGAGGTGCCGATCGAACGGTCCAGCACATTCTTGATGTCGGCGCTGTACCCGCCATACAGGTTTTTCGTGATGATGACCATCTCATCCGCCTGCCCGATCAAACGGCAAACCTGCTGCAGGGCGTCTTTCATAAAGCAGGCGGCAGGATGTTTCGTCCAGCAGCCAAAGCAGCCCTGACAGGGAGCGTATTTCCCGTCGGCCTCCAGGACCCGATCGCATTTTGCCCTGAGCTGTCCTGTATAGGAACTTCCCAAATCATGCAGGATGACTTTCATGCCTTTTCCTCCTGTTCCGCAGCCAGCAGCGCCCCGTTCCACGCGCTTGTCAGATGCTTCGCGATCTGCTCCTGGTCAAAATCCAGGCCGTTGTTGGCGATGATGCTGGCGTAGCCATGGGCGAAGAGGGCAACGGTGATAAACACTTCCTTCGTTTTTTTCTCGCTCAGTCCCGAGCCCTGCCGCATAGCCGCGAGGATGGGGAGCAGCGCCTCGGAATCGACCATTTCCAGCAGGCTGTTCTCCTCCGCGTACCCCGACTGGAACAGAAAGCGGAAAAGCTGCGGCTCTTCGACAGCGAAGCGGATATAGTTGATGCCGATCCCCAGGACCGGATGCTGCCCGGGCGGCGTGTTCATCAGGTATTCCGTGTGCAGCTGATCCGCGCGCCTGTAGGCAGCCTTTTTTAAATTGTCGATGGTCGAAAAATGATACATCACCGGCTGGGTGGAGCAGTGCAGCTGCCCGGCGACCGTCCGGGCATTGATGCTCTCAAACCCGCTCTGACGCACCACCTCCAGGGCCGCGCTGACGATCCTTTCCTCTGTGACCCGGGTCTTTGGCGGCATGCGGAAACGTTCCTCCTTTGTAATTATCGTTATGTAACTAAAATTATAATATATGTCTTTCCCGGCTTTGTCAACCCCGGCTGACAAAAACCCCTCTGCCGTTGGCCACGATCCCCGGCTCCTTTCTGCGCGCCCTGATGCGGTCCCTCACGGCGATGCTCTTTTGGAAGGAGCCGCCTGCGCCGTTGAGGGGCCGTTTAAAAAAGGAACGAGCCAACCCGCAGGCTGACTCGCGGAAAGGGCCTGTCCTGCCCCATGGATGCGCAGCGCGGCTCCCGTCCTCCACCCCGGCGGATGCCCGTGCCGCGCCGGCGTTATTCTCCATCGGACGCGCCGCGCACCGCCTCCTTCATGGCCCGGACAAAGTCCCCCACATATTGCGGCGCTCTCCTCCCGTAGCGGGCCATCAGCTTCACAATGGCGGACCCCACGATGGCCCCGTCGGACACTTCCGCCATCCTGCGGGCCTGCTCCGGCGTGGAGATGCCAAAGCCGACCGCGCAGGGGACCGACGTGTTTTCCCGCACCGCCCGGACGATGTTCGTCAGGTCCGTGGTGATCTCCGTCCGGGTGCCCGTGACCCCCAGGCTTGAGACCAGGTAAAGGAATCCTTCCGCCTCCCGGGCGATCCGGGCGATGCGGTTTTCCGACGTGGGGGCGATCAGCGAGATCAGCTTCACGCCATAGGCCCTGCAAAAGGGCAGAAACTCCTCCTTTTCCTCGTAGGGCAGATCCGGCAGGATCAGCCCGTCCACGCCGCTTTCCCGGCAGCGGGCGATGAACCGCTCCGCCCCGAAGGAAAAGACCACATTGGCATAGGTCATAAACACCAACGGCACGGAAACGTCCCGCCTCAGGTCCCGCACCAGGCCAAACACCTTGTCGGTGTCGACGCCGCCCTTCAGCGCCCGCAGGTTGGCCTCCTGGATCACCGGGCCCTCCGCGGTGGGATCCGAAAACGGAATGCCCAGCTCGATCAGGTCGGCCCCGTTCCGGACCGCCTCCCGGACCGCTGCGGCCGTGGTCTCCAGATCCGGGTCGCCGCAGGTAAAAAATGCGATGAAGGCTTTGCCATGGTCAAAGGCAGACGCGATGTCACTCATGAAGATCCTCCCCTCTGTAGCGGGCGATGGCCGCGCAGTCCTTGTCCCCCCGGCCGGACACGGTGATGACGATGATCTGGTCCTTTTCCATCTCCGGAGCGATTTTCAGGGCATGGGCCACCGCGTGGGCCGATTCGATGGCGGGAATGATGCCCTCCGTCCGGGCCAGGTACTCAAAGGCGCAGACCGCCTCCTCGTCGGTGACGGCCACATACTCGGCCCTGTTGATGTCGTGGAGCCAGGCGTGCTCCGGCCCCACGCCGGGGTAATCCAGGCCGGCGGAAATGGAATACACCGGCGCGATCTGGCCGCAGGCATCCTGGCAGAAATAGGACTTCATCCCGTGGAAGATGCCAAGCCTGCCGGTGTTGATGGTGGCGGCGGTCTCAAAGGTGTCGACGCCCCGTCCCGCCGCCTCGCAGCCGATGAGCCGCACGGAGGGGGTATCGATAAAATGATAAAAGCTGCCGATGGCGTTGCTGCCGCCTCCCACGCAGGCGATCACGGCGTCCGGCAGGCGTCCCTCCTTTTCCAGAACCTGCGCCCGGATCTCCCTGGAGATCACGGCCTGAAAATCCCGCACGATGGTGGGAAAAGGATGGGGACCCATCACGGAACCCAGGCAGTAATGGGTATCGTCAATGCGGCTGGTCCATTCCCGCATGGCCTGGCTCACCGCGTCCTTCAAAGTGGCGGTGCCCGTTTTCACCGGGACCACCTCCGCCCCCAGAAGGCGCATCCGGTACACGTTCAGGGCCTGTCGGCGGGTGTCCTCCTCCCCCATGAAAACCACGCATTCCATGCCAAACAGGGCCGCCGCGGTGGCGGTGGCCACCCCGTGCTGGCCCGCGCCGGTCTCGGCGATCAGGCGGGTCTTGCCCATTCTTTGGGCCAGAAGGGCCTGCCCCAGGACGTTGTTGATCTTGTGGGCGCCGGTATGGTTCAGGTCCTCCCGCTTCAGGTAGATCCGTGCGCCGCCCAGGTCCCGGGTCATTTTCTCCGCGTAATACAGGCGGGACGGCCTGCCCGCGTACTCGTTGAACAGCCTTGTCAGCTCCCGGTCGAACTCCGGGTCTCTCCTGCATTCGTCATAGGCCCGCTCCAATTCGATGACGGCGTTCATCAGCGTCTCCGGGATGTACTGTCCGCCGTGTACGCCGAACCGCCCTCTGGGGTTGGTCATTTTTCTTCCCTCGCTTTCACCGCAGCCACAAAGGCGCGCATTTTTTCCGGATCCTTCCTGCCGTCCGTCTCAATGCCGGAGGATACGTCCACCCCATAGGGGTGGAAACGCTCCACGGCCTCCCCCACGTTCATTATGTCCAGTCCCCCCGCCAGGAAAAAGGGCCTTTCCATGCCGCGCAGCAGCCGCCAGTCAAAGGGGCTGCCGTCCCCGGCCCCTGCATCCAGCAGCACAAAATCCGCCGCGCTGCTTTCCGCCCTTCGAAGGTCCACGGTGGACCCCACCCGGAAGGCCTGAAGGATCGGCCGGTCCGTTAGCTCCCGCAGGCGGGCAAGATACGCCCCGTCCTCATGCCCGTGCAGCTGGGCCGCGTCCAGGATGCCCGCGTTCAGAAGTGCCGCCACATGCTCCGCCTCCTCGTCCACGAACACCCCCACCGCCCCGATGCCGGGGCAAAGCAGCGCCTTCAGGGCGGTCAGGGTCTTTTCGTCCACATACCGGCGGCTTTTTTTCGCCAGCACAAAGCCTGCATAATCCGGCCTCAGTCCGTTGACGGCGACGATGTCCTCCGCCCGGCGCATACCGCACAGCTTGATTTTCGTCATACTTCCCCCCGCAGTTCCCTGAGCTTTTTCCCCTTGTCCTCCGCCCGCATCAGCGCCTCCCCGATCAGCACCGCGTCCGCGCCGGCGGCCCTGAGGGCCGCCGTGTCCTCCGGCCCCCGGACGCCGCTTTCCGCCACAAACACGCGGTCCGGGGGCACCAACGCGCGCAGACGGGCGGCGTTTGAAAGATCCACGGTAAAAGTCTTCAGGTCCCGGTTGTTCACCCCGATGATGTCCGCCCCCGCCTCAAGGGCCGCCCGGATCTCCCGTTCGTTGTGGGTCTCCACCAGGGCGGCCAGGCCCAGTTCGGCGCACCTGTCAAGGTACGCCCTCAGGGTCTCTTCCTCCAGCAGGGCGCAGATCAAGAGCACCGCGTCTGCACCCATGACCCGGGCCTGGTCGATCTGATAGGCGCTGACGGTAAAATCCTTGCGCAGCATGGGCGTCCGAAGCACCCTGCGGATAGCCGAAAAGATCTCGTCCGACCCCAGGAATTCCGTGGGCTCCGTCAGGCAGGATACGCAGTCCGCCCCCGCCTCCTCAAAGCAGCGCGCGATGTCCAGGTACTTAAAGTCCGGCACGATCAGCCCCTTTGAAGGGGAGGCCCGCTTGACCTCGCAGATAAAGGACAGGCCCGGCCTTTTCAGCGCCGCCCTGAACTGTGCTCCGCCCCCGGGACCCAGGGCCTCCGCCCGCTTTCGCATTTCCCCGGCAGAGACCCTTTCCTGGTCCTCCCTGACCCGAAGCGTGGCCTTTTGGGCCAGCCGTTCCAGGACGCTCACGGGTTTTCCTCCGGCCGGCTGCTGATCTCAATGAGCTTTTCCAGGGTGGCCGCGGCCGCCCCGGAATCGATCAGCTCCCCTGCCAGGCGGATGCCTTCCTCCATGGAAGCCGCCTTCCCGCCGATGCAGAGCGCCGCGCCCGCGTTCAAAAGCACCGCATCGCGTTTGGGGCCTTTTTCGCCCCGCAGGATGGACCGGGTGATCTCAGCGTTTTCCGCCGGCGTACCGCCCGCCAGGTCCTCCTTGCGGCAGCGGGTCAGGCCGAACTGCTCCGGCGTGATCACATAGGATTTGTACCAGCCGTCCTTGAACTCGCACACCGTCGTGGGGGCGGAGAGGGAGATCTCGTCCAGCCTGTCCTGTCCGTACACCACCATGCCCCGCCGGACCCCCAGGCTGATGAGCACCTGGGTTAGGGGCTGCACCAGGTATTCGTCGTACACCCCCAGCAGCTGCATGGCGGGCCGGCCCGGGTTGGTCAGGGGGCCCAGGATGTTGAACACCGTGCGGAAGCCCAGCTCCCGGCGGATGCCGCCTACATATTTCATGGAGGTATGGTATTTCTGGGCAAAGAAGAAGCACATGCCCGCCTCGTCCAGCAATTGCCGGCAGCGGTCGGGGCTCTGGTACAGGTTGACCCCCAGGGCTTCCAGGCAGTCCGCCGTGCCGCAGCTGCTGGACGCGGCCCGGTTGCCGTGTTTGGCCACCCGCATTCCCCCGGCCGCCGCCACCAGCGCCGAGGTGGTGGAGATGTTGAAGCTGTGGGCGTTGTCTCCGCCGGTGCCCACGATCTCAAACAAATCGTCCCCCGCATCTACCCGCACGGCTTTTTCCCGCATGGCGGCGGCGCAGCCGGCAATCTCGTCCGTGGTTTCGGCCTTGGCGCTCTTGGTAGACAGGGCGGAGAGGAAGGCCGCGTTCTGGGTGGCCGTGGTCTCCCCGCTCATGATCTCGTTCATCACGGTGTAGGCTTCCTCGTAGGTCAGGTCCTCTTTATTGACGATCTTGACGATGGCTTCCTTGATCATGGGTCCTTCTCCTTTCAGCCCTCAGGGGGCCGGCTTTTTCTTGATGGGCCTTCACAGGCCCAGAAAATTCCGAAGCATCGCTTTCCCGTAGGGGGTCATGAAGCTTTCCGGGTGGAACTGTACGCCGAAAACCGGGTATTCCCGGTGCTGCACGGCCATCACCTCCCCGTCTTCGGTCCGGGCGGTGACGGCAAGGCACGCCGGCAGGGTCTCCGGGTCCGCTGCCAGGGAATGGTAGCGGGCCACGGGCATCCCCTGGGGGCAGGAAGCGAACAGGGGACAGGCCGGGTCAAAGGTGATCTTCGACTGCTTGCCGTGCATCAGCTTCCTGGCATAGGTGATCTTGCCCCCGAAGGCCTCGCAGATGGCCTGGTGGCCCAGGCACACGCCCAGCAGAGGGATGTCCCGCCCCAGGACCCCGGCCGCCTCCACGAGGATGCCCGCGTCCTCCGGCCGTCCCGGGCCCGGCGACAGCAGGATATGCCCCGGAGCCAGGGCCCGGATCTCCTCAACGGTCTTTTCGTCGTTGCGGATGACCCGGATGTCCTCCTCCAGTTCCCCAAGCATCTGGTACAGGTTATAGGAAAAGCTGTCGTAATTGTCGATCAGCAAGGTCATTCGTCCGCCTCCTTCGCCAGGTGAAGGGCGTTCACCACGGCCTTCGCCTTGTTGATGCATTCCTCATATTCCTTTTCCGGCACGGAATCGCTGACGATCCCCGCCCCGGAACGGACGAACACCCGGCCGTTTTTCCGGTAGGCGATGCGGATGGCGATGCAGGTGTCCATGTTGCCGGTAAAATCGATGTAGCCGATGGCCCCGCCGTAAATGCCCCGCTTGTTTTTCTCAAGTCCGGCAATCAGCTGACAGGCCCGGATCTTCGGCGCGCCCGACAGCGTACCCGCCGGCAGCACCGCCTCGATGGCGTCCAGCGCGTCGCGGTCCGGCCGGATCTGACCCCGCACGGTGGAGCCGATGTGCATCACATGGGAGTACCGCTCCACGGAATGGAGCTTTTCCACCTCCACCGTGCCAAACCGGGACACCCGCCCCAGGTCGTTCCTCCCCAGGTCCACCAGCATGTTGTGCTCGGCCAGCTCCTTTTCGTCATGCAGCAATTCCTCTTCCAGCCTCAGGTCTTCCTCCTCCGTTTTTCCCCGGGGCCGGGTGCCCGCCAGGGGGAAGGTGTGCAGGACCCCGTCCTCCAGTTTCACCAGCGTTTCCGGGCTGGCGCCCGCCACCTCCACGTCGGTGCCGGAAAAATAAAACATATAGGGCGAGGGGTTGAGGGTGCGCAGCACCCGGTACACGTTCAGAAGGCTGCCCTCAAAGGGCGCGCTCAGGCGGTTGCTGAGCACGATCTGGAAGACCTCCCCCTCCCGGATGGCGCGCTTGCCCTCTTCCACCATGGCGCAGAACCGCTCCCGGTCGAACAGGGGCGTCACCTCTCCGGTAAGTCTCCCCGCAGGCTCCTTTTTCTCCGCTCCTTCGGTCAGGAGCCTCTTCATCGCCTCCAGTTCCATCAGGGCCTTGTTGTACCCCGTTTCCACCTCTGCCAGGGGCATGTTCACGATCAGGAGGATCTTCTGCCGGAAATGGTCAAAGGCGATGACCTTGTCAAACAGCATCAGGTCCACATCCTTGAAGTGTTCCGTGTCCTCCGCCTCCCGATACGCCGTCGGCTCGGAATACCGGAGGTAGTCAAAGGAAAAGTACCCCACCAGGCCGCCGGTGAAGGTGGGCAGGCCGGGGATGCGGGGGCTTTTGTAATCCGCGAGGATCTGCCTAAGGCTTCCTGAAGGGTCGTCGGTCTTAAAGGTCAGGCTGCCCGCCCGCATCTCCCCGTCGGTACAGGTGACGCTCAGCTTCGGGTCAAAGCCCAGGAAGGTGTACCGCCCCCATTTTTCCTTCTCCTGCGCAGACTCCAGCAGGAAGCAGTGGGTGGATACGTTTTTCAGTTTTCTGACCGCCTGGATGGGCGTACAGATGTCGCTGAGCAGTTCGCAGCAAACGGGGGCTACCCGGTACCCGCCGCTTTCGGCCAGGCGGCGGATCTCCCCAAGGTCGGGATAGACCTTCATGTCCTCTCCTCCTTTTTTTGCCAGGGGGTATAAAAAAGCCCCTGACAGAATGAGTCTCTGTCAGGGACGAATCCTTTGATTCGCGGTGCCACCCTGCTTCACGGCCGCGGGCCGTGCCCTTTAAGGGATACCATCATATCCCCGGCCCTTGACGCAGGCCCTGCGTCGCAGCATACTCGGCCCTCCGGCCTTTCCCTGCGCCCTCCGCGGTCCATTTGATGAACTGTTTCCCACCCGGTTTCCAGCGTCCCGGGCTCTCTGTAGGGGCATCGTCACCGTTATCTCCGCATCATCGGTTTGGGTTGCTCTGTGATTGAGGCCATTTTAACAGGCCTTCCCGCGGGTGTCAACGCAAATACAGTTAAAATACAAAAGCTCTTTTTGATTTTTATTATTGCTTATCTTGCATTTGTCCTTTGATTCTTCCTGGCCCGGCAGGCCGGGCAGAACTTCGGCCAGATCCTGGAAGAGGCCGGGAAGGTAAAGGCCTTCCCGCAGCGCCGGCACTTTCTTGTGACGGTCTCCCCCTGCCCAAGCGCCCTGCAGTCAAAGCACAGATCCGGCCAGGACTGCACGTTTTCCGGCAGGGTAAAGGTTTTTCCGCATCTTTTACAGGTCCTGGTGAGGGTTCCTCCTCCCCTTTGCGCGGCTCTGTCCAGCATCCGGCGCAGCCATTTCAGCATGTCCGCTCCCCCTTTCATCCTCCTGCAGTCCTTTTTCCCGCCGCCCCGGGCCCCCTCAGGAGAAGGTGAAGCGGTCAAAGGACGTCTCCCCGCCGGCGTTTTCCGACAAGAACTCAAAATACACCGCGTGCTTCCCGATCACGCCGCAGGCAAGCGATGCTGTTTTTTCGTTCTCCGTCCCCGTAAAGTCCAGGCAGGCGATCACGCGCCCCCCGCACGAATCCAGCCGTACCCGGACCGTCAGCGGCGGATGCTTTTCCAGCGCTACCGTCACGCTCCGGGGGGAATGGACGCCGAACTGCAGATAGCGGAACCCCACGGTGGTGCCCGATGTGATCCCCACCACGGGGGTGGAGAGATCCTCCCGCCGTTCGTACCGGGGCTCGACATAGGCCCGCCGGCTGCCCCCGTGGATATGGCAGGCGTACCCGGCGGAGATCCACTTGAACGCGTCCAGGCCGTTGATCCAGGGTCCCTGGGAGGTCATCTCCACGGGACGGGAGGAGACCGGCTCCCCCTTCAGGTACCGTATATCCCCGATATACAGCGCCCCGTCCCCGCCCAGCGCCACGTCGACGGGCTCCAGCATGGCCTGGCGGGAGAATTCGTTGACCCCCGTCTGCCGGTGATAGAACACGTACCATTTCCCCTCCACCTCCACGATGGAGCCGTGGTTGTTGCCCCAGGGGTAGGTCATGGTGCCCGCGCCCTCCGCGTCCCTGAGGATCTCGCCGCCGTTGAAGCTGATGTCCCCGCCGCCGACAAAGGGGCCGAAGGGGGAGTCGCTGTACCGGTAGGACAGGAAGCCGTTGTTGGGCTCAAAGACCCCCATTTCCGGCACCGGCTTCTCATACCGCCGGGAGAAGATGTACACATACTTCCCCAGCACCTTCCGCGGGCTGGACGCCTCAAAAAAACCGTCCACCAGGGAGATATGCCCGTCGTCCTTTGGGTCCCAGGGGCAGGTGGAGTGCCCCAGGGGATTGGCCACCAGCGTTTCCTCCCGGATGGTGGCCATGTCCTCCTCCAGTTCGGCGATATAGCAGGGCGCCGCGCAGCCGCCCCAGTAGGCGTACACCTTCCCGTCGTCGTCCACCAGGATCCCCGGGTCAAAGCCCAGCTTCGTTTCCACCGGGTTCTCAAAGGGCCCCCAGGGGGTCCTGGAGGAGGCCACCACGATCAGGCTGCCCTTTTTCTCGGCGGCGTACAGATAATAGACGCCGTCCTTTTTGACCACGTCCGGCGCGTAGAGGATGGAATCGTAATGGGTCCTGTAGGATACGCCGTGGCAGGTCCAGTCGGTCAGGTCCGTCACAGGGGCCGACCACACCACATAGTCGCGCCCGCAGTACTGCCCCCGCTCGGTGTCGTGGGAACCATACACATAGACGCGTTTTTCCCCGTCGTGCTCAAACACCCGGGGCTCGCCGTCCGGCACGTGCTCCCACAGGGGCATGTAGGGATTGGCGCCTTTGATAAACGGTTTCATGATCTCGTCTCCTTTTTTCCTTTGTTCAGGCTCCCGCCCCGCGTCCCTGCAGCATCCCTACCACAAACAGGATGACCGCGCCAGTGTACAGGATGATGACCAGCCACTGGGGCAGCTTGTGGGTCAGATGGTCCAATGCGATCGTTCCGCCTCCGAGGGCGAAGGCAAGCAGGATGAAAAGATTCATTTTTTGTCCTCCTTCAGTCGTTTAAGCATTCTCAATTTGAATTCCCTTATCTTCAGGGCATAGCCGCTTGTGAAGATCACCCCCAGCAGCATGGCGCCAAACGCGACCCCGAGCCCGAAGCTTCCGATCCCCTCGTAAGGAGGGGTATTTTCCATTCCAAGCAGGGAGACCGCGATGAATACGCAAAAGCCGATCAGGCCGACGATCAGCAGCACATGCATCCCTTTGGTCAGTCTCGCCTTCTCCTCATTGCTGTACTCCGCCACCTGCAATACGGTCTCCTTCAGTTCCTTGTCCATTGGGTCCCTTTTCCTTTCTCCCTCCATCATTTCCCGCAGGTCCACCTGATAGAGATCCGCCATCTCCACCAGCAGGTCCAGGTCCGGCATATTGCTTCCGGTCTCCCAGCGGGAGACGGTCCTTCTGGAGACGTTGAGGGTCTCCGCCAGCTGTTCCTGCGTAAGTTCCTTTTCCTTCCGAAGTTCCTTCAGAAAGGCTCCGATCTTTATTTGATCCATTCGGGTTCCTCCTTCCGGATGTCAGTCTACCCAAATTCCAGGCCAAAAAACAGGACACAAAGCGGGCAAATCCCCCGTTTTCAGGGATGGGACACCCTTGTCCCGGACAAAAAGATCCAAATGGTCCCCCGATCCCCTGCCGCACCGCCTCCGCCGCGTTCCTTTTCTCCACGCGCCCGGCGCAGGGCGCGGCAGAGGTTCCTCTCCTGCAGGGCAGGCTTGAGCAGGGTTGTTTTCTCCCGCTTATCTGAAGCTTTCAAACGTACATTCCATGCTCATTATAGAAAATTCCGCCCAACAAATCAAGAAGGGCTTTACCGCGCTCCCCGGCTTCCGGGATCAGGCCGCGCACCGTGTCCCACGGCACACTTGATATTCGGAACCAACATGGTACAATAAGGCTGTCCCATTCGTCCGCGCCCTGTCCGGATCCCTTTCCGCCCAAAGGGCGGCAGTTCCCAATGACTTTCCAGATACGGAGGCCCCCCATGATCAAGCCCATCGTCCGGGACGTTTTCTTCCTCAGCCGGAAATCCGCCCCCGCCGCCCGGCAGGACCTGTCCGTCGGCCGGGACCTTGCGGACACCCTGGCGGCCCATCGGGACCGGTGCGTCGGCATGGCCGCAAATATGATCGGCATCCTCAAACGCGTCATCGTCGTCGCCGTCGGCCCGGCGGCCCTGGTGATGTACAATCCCGTCCTCGTCCGGAAGGACACCCCCTTTGAAACGGAAGAGGGCTGCCTGTCCCTGGAGGGCGTCAGAAAAACCACCCGCTGGCAAAACATTGAGGTCGAATACCTGGACGGCGCATGGAAGCGGCGCCGCGAGACTTACACCGGCTGGACGGCCCAGATCATCCAGCATGAGATGGATCACCTGGACGGGATCCTGATCTGACATTCCGGGGCCCCAGCGCCTCAGGAACACCCCTGAACCCAATTGAGCGGAAGAAGGAGCGTACACCCATGAAAACCATGAAACGCATCCTCCTCCTGCTGCTGGTCTGCGTCCTTATGCCGCTGTATGGCATCGGATCCGCGGAAAACGGCGCGGCCGAACCCGGACAGGTGCTTGCAGCCGGAAACCCGGACCAGGTTTTTGAAGAGGGGGAAAGGACAGGCATGAACGGCATACAGGTCGTCAGCCTGCACGGCACCTGGTACGAGATGGGTCGTCCGTACGGCGCGCTCCTCCAAAAGGAGCTGGCCGAGGTCTATTCCTTTGTGGAGGCCATACCGCCACGCACCGCATGATCCTGGTCACGGATGATATCAAAAACAACCTGACGGCGGACGATCTGTCCCAGGGCGCCATGGCCCGGCTGTCCGGCGTCAGCAAGGATTATTTTTCCCGGATCTTTCACAGCATCACGGGGATGAACTACACCAAGTGGCTCAATACCGTGCGGCTGGAAAAAGCGACGGAGCTTCTGACGGACCCGGACCTGTCGCTGACAGAGGTCGCGATGCATTCCGGGTTCCAAAGCATTTCCAGCTTCAACCGGGTGTTCCGGGAGGACAAAGGCATGTCTCCCCGGGAATACCGGATGCTCTTTACCCCTTCCGATTCCCTTTAACGTGTCCAAAGCATGCGGCAAGCCCGCAGTCCGGTCCTATCGAACCGGTCTGCGGGCTTGCCTGATCTGCTTTTGTCAAGCCGGCTGCACCTGCTCCTCCGCCTGCTTCGCGATCAGTCCCGGTCACAAAAACGCCGAGCGGAGACCGGGGCCGCTGTGCCTCAGTGGACAGGCTCACCCCCGATCGTGACGGTGCCTGCACAGGCGTAGGCGGAGGAATCCAGATCCAGCACCAGGGCCGGAAGGATCGCCGCATCGGAGCAGGTCACCAGGATGCCGCGGTTGTACATGCAGCCGTATTCGTCCACATAAACCACGTTGGCATGGGTATACCCGGTGGTGCGTGTGATCCAGAAAACGTTTCCGTCCATCGGACCGTCCGGGGCGGTCCAGGCGCCGTTCAGCAGCGCGTAAGCCGTGGGGGTAAACTGTTTCGCCCGGTCCTTGACCTCGTCCCGGGGACTGAATCCATGGATCACCGAGCTGTCGTATATGAACAGCTCCGATTCGGCCAGGACAAAGACCCGGTCCCGCGTCTCCTTTCCGGAGTCCATGTCAAAGTAATGGTTGTTTTCATTTCTCACAGGATATTCAAGGATCGCCGCCTGCTCATCGGGGGCAAAGGCCCTGTCCAGAAAATTATCCTGCGCCGCCGAATAATCTGTGCCGGAGGCGTTCGCTTCCGGGCCGTATCCGTTCAGCCAGCTGCGCAGGGTGCAGTTTTCCCAGCTTACGTCCAAAAGATCCTCCTGGAACGGCTTGCAGTCGAGGGCGGTATCCGCCAGCACAAGCGCCGTGCCGTCCCGGATCTCCAATACCCGCCACAGGATCGGTTCCTTGGCAAAATACCGGTAGCTTCCGTTTTCGTTTCCCTCCCCGGGGACACGCACCCGAAGGTAGCTTTGGCCGCCGGTCTCCCATTCGTCCCCGGCCCAGGCCGCGTTCTCAAGCGCCTTGTACAGTTCCGGATCCACGATGCTTTCCCCGGCGTCTTCTTCCGTGGTCCCCACGATCTCGGTCTGGGGATAGCTGCCGAACCGGACCAGCGAATAGGTCACCCTTTTTCCGTCCGGCTCCTCCGGGTCCAGCGTTACCGCCGGATTGGCAAGGAGGGCCTTGTTTTTTTCAACGGTCTCCTCAAGCGACGCGTTCTTTTCAATGTCCCGGGAGGTGACCCATCCCGCCATCTCATAGTCCGCCGTATCCAATCGGATCCACAGGGCCGGAAGGATCCCGGCATCGTCACAGGTGGCCATGGTGCCCCGCTGGTAGATATAGCCAAAGTCACAGATGTATGAAACGCTTTCGGGCGTGTAGCCGTTGGTGCGCATAAACCAAAAGCTGTTGCCCATGTATCCGTTCACGGAGGACCACCAGGCTCCCCGGCACTTGGCGTACAGGGTCGATCGAAAACGCTTTGCCGGATCATCCTTCCCGGAGAAGGGATAGAAGCCATGCGCTGCCGCAGCTTCCGTTCCGAAGACCTCGTTGTTGGACAAAAGGAAAACCCGGTCCACCGTCGTCTCTCCGCAGTCGGTATGATAGGCCGCGTTGGCCTCATTTCCGACCGGCACCGGGAGCACCGCTTCCCGCTGGGCCTCGGAGAACGCCCTGTCCAGGAACCCCTTTCCCCGATAATCGATCCCGGCGGCGTTTTCCTCTCCGGACAGGCCGTTCAGCCAGCTTCTGACCGTGGAGGTTTTCCAGGTGACCGGACCGCCTTCCGCGTGATAGGGCTGACAGTCCATCAGCCGGTCCGCCATCACAAGCGCCCGGTCCCCCTCCAGGGAAAGGATGCGCCAGCGGATCGGATCGAAGCGGAAATAATGATATTCCTCCGATCCCCAACGATAGTGGCCGGCCCTGTCCGAAGCACTGCTGACGACATCCCGGCGGCTCAGCCGCAGATAACGGGTCCCGTCGACCTCCGTTTCGTTCTCTTCCCAGGAAGCGTCGGTCAAACGCGCGTACAGCGCCGGGTCCACCTGAAGATCCCCCTCCTGCAGCGCGTAGGCATCCACCGCCGCAGAGCCAAAGGGAACGATCTCCGTTTGGGGATAGCTGCCAAAGACAATGCAGCACCATTCCGTAACCTGCCCGGTTGAAAGCCCGGCGTCCGATGCCACCACCGGTTCATACAAAGGCGCCCCGGCAGGGACCGCCTCCGCGGCCGATAACGCAGGCAGCGCCAAAAGAAGAATGCACCAGGCGACCATCCGCATCCGAAAAGCAGCTTTCCTTTGTATCATATGCTCCCTCCGAAACCGATCCTTTGCCCCTCCCGGCGCACATGAAGCGGAACTCCCAACGCGCTTTGGGGAAACAGGGCCATCCTCCGCAGGCCAAAACGCCGGCCCCAAACCGATTTTACCGCAGGATCAAGGATTCCACAATCACAAATGGAGATCCGGCTGCTAAAGATGTTTTTCCGTTCTGCCGCCCCTCCGTTGCTTCGTTTTTATAGACCCGTCGTTCGTTATCTTTCCGGCAGGGACGCGCTTTTTTGTAAGCCCCTTCTTTTCCACAGATCCGGCCCTGTTTTCCCCAGATATTCCCCTCCGCGTCCCGCGGCGATCACGGCGATCCCTACTGCGATGCACAGCCAGGGCAGGGCCGCGCTCATGAAAGCATGCAGGGAGGAAAAAGCCCTCTGGAGCAGTCCTGCAAGGACCAACAGGATTCCGCCGATCAAATAAGGCCTCTTCATTCGTGCAGCATCCTTTCCCTTTCCAGGGCTTCCTTCTTGCCGTGAATGCGGCCCAGGGAATACATCAGCAGCGTAGCGCAGAGCAGGTTGACCCAGCCGATCCGGGAGGGGCTGAAGGTGTTGGCCAGGCCGATCAGCAGATTGGCGCCGCCGATCACGCTCAGGAGGCGGCCGATCTTGTCCAGATGACCGATGCGGGAATCGATATCGGAAAAGAGGTCGAAGGGACCGTCCGCCGTTTTTTTGCGGAAGTACATCCACATCATCATGCGGCCCACGTATTCCGCGCCGGTCTCCCGCATGAAATCCACATACGCATCATCCGCGGGGTGCATTTCGATGTGCACGCTGTATTCGCCGGGCTCGCAGCGGACAAAGCGATAGGAGCAAAGGCCCACGCCGTCCAGCACCCAGCCGTTTAAGGCCATGTCGTTCAGCCAGTCGTCTTCTTTTTCAAAATCCCAGACCCAGTACCATTTGTGAATCGTGCGGCTTTCCATCATGCATCCTCCCGCAATACTTTTTCGCCGTTGTCCGCCAGCTCCCGCAGGCGGGCCACTTCCTTTTTCAGGATGATCCGTCCTTGTTCTGTCAGTTTGTACGCTTTTCGGCGGCTGTCCTCCTCATTGGGCAGCTGGAGGATCCAGCCCCTGTCGCACAAGGTATTCAGCGCGCCGTACAGCGTGCCTGCCGCCAGCCGCACCCGCCCGCCGGACAAGGCTTCGGCCCGCTGCATAATGCCGTAGCCGTGCCGCGGCTGTACCAGCGAAAGCAGGATGTAATAGGTGGATTCGGTCAGTGCCGGATAATCGGGCATGGAACCCCTCCTTTTATCGTGGCTCGATATATCGCTTTTCGATATATCGTAAAAGCATTATATCGGGTTACGATATAATTGTCAAGCGTTTTTTCAAGGATCCTTTTTTTCGATGTAAACGGCAGGACGGGTCCCGTTCCATCGGCCGGAGCAGGACAGGCGTCATCCCGGTTTTTCGGAAAAAACAAAAGCCCCCCCCCGAAAACACACTGTTTTCAAAAAGGGGGAGCGCAACCGGCCGCCGTGCCGCTGCCATCCCGGACGGGCCTGCGTATCAAAGATTGCCGGGCAGCATGAAGCCTCCCGGCCGGCCCGAAGGGCCCTGAACAGCAAGGAGGTAAAATCATGGAGAATCCCATTTTGCCAGAACTGTCCTTTGAAGAGATCGCCGGCGTCACCGGCGGTACACTGGATGCCTCTGACGAGCGTTCCATCAATCTTATGATCAAACTGTTGAAGCTGCAGGGAAGGAAAATGGAAGAGGTCTATCAGTTCAAAGACCTGCCTGACGAGCAAAGAGAATATATCCGCAAAAAATGGTATCAGATCTAACCCTTTCTTTCGCCTCCCCGGGGCGCAGCGCTCCGGGGGGCTTTTTTTCGGTTCTTCCCTGCCCGAAAGCGCCTCTTCTCTCCGGGGCTGTCAGAACGAACGGACCCCCAGCAGGGCGCCGCAGCTTTCCCGGACGATCAGGGAACATTCCCGGATCTGGGAATAGGCCGCTCCGCCGCCGTTCAGCGCCCCCACCAGTTCCTCAATGGCGGAGACTCCGTGATCATAGGGATGCAGATCCACCGTGGTCAGCGGCGGGTTCAGATAGGGCGTGAAGAACTGATTGTCGCAGCCGATCAGCACCATGTCCTCCGGAACGGACAGGCCCATGCGCTGCAGCTGCCTGAGGGCCCCCAGGGCCACCAGGTCGTTGATGGCGATGATCGCGGTAGGCCAGGCTTCCCGGGGCAGGCTCGACAGCAGACGGTTGACGCTGCTCTCCCCCGCCTGGGGCGTAAAGCCCGCGTCCGTGCCGGGATCCCGGTCCGCCGCCAAGGACAGGCGCTCCATCTCTTCATAATAGGCCCGCCGCCGGGCGCTGCTGGAGCGGATGCCGCCGGAGCCGCCGATGAAGGAGATCCGCCGGTGTCCAAGGGCCACCAGATGAGCGATGGATTTGCGGACGCTCAGGGACAGATCCGAGGTGATGTTCACGCAGTTGACGCCGTCCACCCGGGGCCCGATGGTCACCATGGGCATCCTGCCGCCGATGGTATTGAGCCGGCTGCGGATCTCCTCCGCCGTCCCCCACTCCACCGCGCTGCCCACCAGCACCGCCCCCCGGACGGGCAGGCTGTTGACCCTCTCCGCGATGGTATCGGCCATAAAGCCGTTCAGCGCCGTCTGGCAGACCAACAGGGACCAGCCCGCCTTCCGGGCGGCCTCCTCGGCACCGGCGCAGAGGGCGGCGTAATAGGGGTTGGTCAGGTCGGAGATCACCAGTGCCAGGGTGCGATCCGCCCCTTTCTCCGCTTTCCGGGCGGAAGGCTGCTGCCGGTATCCCAGCTCCTGCGCCGCCGCTTCCACCTTTTTGCGGGCAGCCAGGCTGGCGCTGCCGCCGGAAAGCACCCGGGATACCGTCGCCACCGACACCTGGGCCCTTTTGGCCACATCCACGATGGTCGCCTGTCTGTCATTCATTCGCCGTGCCCCCCTCCTGTATTCCTTCCTTTATAGGATCAGCATACCATAAAGAATTGTAAATTTCAAGATTATTTTCATTTGTTTACACCCAGTTTTCATTCTTTGTTGAAAATATTTTTCATTTCCCCTTGACAGCGGCAGAAAACGGGGTATAATAGGCCATGAAATCAATCCTTGTACAAATGAATGAAAACCGTTTCCAAACCCGGATCTGACGGGCGGAAAGCCCGTATGGATACAATCAGAAGGAGGTTCACCCCATGAAGAAAGTGTTTGCTCTGGTTCTGGCGGCTGTGATGCTGCTGTCCACCGCCAGCTTCTCTCTGGCGGAAGAAAACAAGGTCCTGACCGTGGTCACCTGGGACGCGACCACCACGCCCTACCTGACCGCACAGAAGGAAGCCTACGAAGCCTCCCATCCCGGCGTCACCATCGAATATGTGGATGTGGCGTCTCAGGATTACGGCATCAAGACCACCACGATGCTGGAAGGCAACGACACCAGCGACGTGTTCATGATCAAGGAGATCGACGACATCATCAAGTGGCAGGCGCAGGGCTTTGCGGAGCCTCTGAACGCCTACGTGGAAAAGAGCGGCTACGACCTGTCCGGCTTTGTCGGCACCGAGCAGAACTACGCCGTGGACGGCGAACTGTACGCGGTCCCCTTCCGTTCCGATTTCTGGGTGCTGTTCTACAACAAGGATCTGTTTGACGCCGCCGGCGAAGCCTATCCCACCAATGACATGACCTGGGACGCCTACGCGGACCTGGCCGTGCGCATGACCAAGGACGGCGTCTTCGGCACCCATTATCACACCTGGCTCTCCGCCGTGGCCAACTGGACCGTGGCCGACGGTGTGAACACCCTGGCCGACCGCAACTATGACGACCTGCTCTACTTCTACCAGCTCTACCAGAAGCTGGAGGACGCCGGCGCCTGCATGTCCTATGCGGATCTGAAGGCCTCCGGCCAGCATTATTCCGGCGCCTTCGCCAAGGGCAACATCGCCATGATGCCCATGGGCTACTGGTATGTGTCCACCCTGATCGGCTACAACAAAGACGGCACCTGCAATTTCAACTGGGGCATTGCCGCGGTCCCGCACAAGGATGACGTTGCCGCCGGTTCCTCCTTCGGCAACCTGACCGGCGCCATGATCAACGCCAAGTCCGCCAACAAGGATCTGGCCTGGGATTACATCTCCTGGCTGGGCGGCGAAGAAGGCGCGGCCGCGACGGCTTCCGTCGGCGCCCGTCCCGCCTATGTCTCCGAGACCGTTGCCGACGCCATGTCCAGCGTGGCCGGCTTCCCCACCGATGAAACCAGCAAGGGCGCGCTGATCCCCTCCTTCGTGGGCATGGAATGGCCCGTGGCGGAGAAGGTCGCCGATATCAAGACCATCGTGAACGAGGAGCACACCCTGATCATGGCCCGCGAGATCACCCCCGAAGAGGGCATCGCGGAAATGAACGAGCGGGTGGCCGAACTGTTCGAATAAGCTGACCCCGGTATTGAATCCGCGAGGCAGGGAAGGCTTCTTGCCTTCCCTGCCTCTTCTTTACGCTTCCCTTCCCTCCCGTCCCTTTTCCTGCCGCAGGTCCCCCGCCTGCTGCCGGAAAGGGGACGCGATCCCCGCAAGCAGAAAGGATGGATCCCGCATGCGTGCCGATAACAAGCGTCCCAGGCACCGGATGAGCCGGCTGGAAAGAAAGAACACCCTGGTGGCCTATTCCTTCCTGGCGCCGAACTTCCTGGGCTTTGCCATCTTCACCCTGGTGCCGGTGCTCTGCGCCATCGCCCTGTCCTTCTTCGAATGGAACGGCGGCGACATTTCAAAGATGCGCTTTGTCGGGCTGGAGAACTACGCCACGATCTTCAACGTGAAGAAGGTCTCCCAGAACGGCCTGGCTTACTTCTTCAACCGGGTGGATCTGGGCATCGCGCTGAAGAACACCATCTTCTACACCGTGGTGACCGTTCCCCTGACCATCGTGTGTGCCCTGGCCCTGGCCATGCTGCTGAACCGGATCCGTGGCGCGGTCATGTTCCGGGCGGTGTTCTTCTTCCCCTATGTGGCCTCCATGGTGGCGATCTGCGTGTGCTGGTCCTTCATGCTGATGAAAAACGGGCCGATCAACCAGATGATCCTGGCCCTGGGGGGCAGCTTCAACAAGGCGTGGACGACGGACAGCACCATGGCCATCTGGTCCATCATCCTCGTCAGCGTCTGGCGGAACATGGGCTACTACATGGTCATCTACCTGGCCGCCCTGCAGGGGGTCCCCCGGGAACTGATGGAGGCCGCCACCGTGGATGGCGCCAGCAAGTGGAAGCAATTTGTCCATGTGACCCTGCCGCAGCTGCGTCCCACCACCTTCTTCGTGTCCATCATGATGATCATCTCCTGCTTCAAGATCTACGACGTGGTCGCCATCATGACCGAGGGCGGTCCCGGCCGGTCAACGAAGATGCTGGTGACCTATATCTACGACGAGGCCTTCGTCAAGGTCCGCTACGGACAGGCCAGCGCCATCTCCATGATCCTGCTGATCCTGGTGCTGACCATCACCGTGATCCAGTTCCGCTCCGAGAAAAAATTCGCCAACGACTAAGGAAAGGAGGCGCCATCCATGCAGCAGGCTCTGCATCAGAAAGAGATCCGCAAGGACAATCCCGTCCTGCGCCGGATCGCATATGTCATCGTATTCCTGCTCCTGACCGCGCTGGCGGTCTTTACCCTGATCCCCTTCGTCTGGATGATTTCCTCCTCCCTGAAGCTGGACAAGGACGTTTTCGCCTTCCCCATGCGCTGGATCCCGGAAACCTTCCACTGGGAAAACTATGTGCTCATCTGGCAGAAGGTGCCGTTGCTGCATTATTTCGGCAACACCGCCTTCGTGGCAATCGTGGTGACCTGTCTCCAGACCCTCACCTCCTCCTTCGCGGCCTACGCCTTCGCCAAGCTGAACTTCCGGGGCCGCGACACCCTGTTCCTGGCCTACATCGCCACCATCGCCGTGCCGTGGCAGGCCTACATGCTTCCCCAGTTTATCATGATGCGCTCCATGGGCCTGTATGACACCCTGTGGGCCATGGTGGTGCTGCAGGCCTTCTCCGCCTTCGGCGTGTTCCTGATGCGGCAGTTTTACCGGGGCATCCCCACGGAGCTCTGTGAGGCCGCCCGCATCGACGGACTCAGCGAATACGGCATCTGGGCCCGGATCATGCTGCCCCTGTCCAAGGCGGCCATCG
>CAMJUL010000063.1 GCA_946408995.1 uncultured Clostridia bacterium
ACTTCCTCGAACAACTCGTCTCCTGACCAATACTCCGTAACAACTTGACACGGACCTGCGTGAGAATCTCCTTGCAATCCTTTACCCCTTCCGATATACTTGAGTATTGAAAAGATTTGTTTTGGAGCCTGCGGCCCGGAAGGCGGCATTCCTCCGTCCAAAGCACGAATAAACGAAAACGGGAAAATCCCGCGGCTCCCGTTTTCATCCAGCGTATCGCCGGTCGCCGCGCCGGCATGGTGATGGCTATGAAGAGAATGGTTCCCCTGATCCTGGCGCTTGTGATGCTTCTGATCCTGCCTGTCACAGCTTGCGCGGAGATGTCCGCCAGCCTCGATCCTGTCATCGAGCCTCTTGTTGAGCTTTTAAGGTCCAACCCACGCAGGCTGATTTTCACGGAGGGCACCGACGCCCGTATCCTTGAGGCGGCCGCGCGTCTGAAGCAGGACGGTTTTCTGACGCCTGTGCTCATCGGAACTGAGGACGAGGTCCGGGCGGCGGCCGCCAAGGGCGGGTTCGACATCGAAGGGCTGGAGATCCTCGACCCCGCGGCCTATCCTGATATGGATCGGCTTGTGGAGGATTTTGTCACGCTGCGCAGGGGCAAAGCCACCGCTGAGGAAGCCCGCGAAATGCTGCTCAAGCCCAACTATTTCGGCACGATGCTGGTCAAGGAGGGGCTGGCCGACGCATTGCTCGGCGGCGCGACCTACTCCACCGCCGACACCGTCCGTCCCGCGCTCCAGCTGGTCAAAACCCGGGAAGGCGCGAACCTCGTCTCTTCCTGTATGATCCTCATCCGCGGTGAGGAAAAGCTGGCCATGGGCGACTGCGCCATCAACGTATCCTACGAGGACAAACTGGACGACCAGGGCAATGTCACCCTGAGCGCTGCCCAGCAGGTGGCGGAGGTCGCCATTGAGACCGCGCGCACCGCCTCGCTCTTTGGTATCGAACCCAAAATTGCCATGCTGTCCTTCTCCACCAACGGCTCCGCCAAGGGCCCGGGTCCGGAGATGATGCGTTCTGCCGCCGCCCTCGTCAGGGAAACCCATCCCGAGCTTCCCTGCGACGGGGAGATGCAGTTTGACGCCGCAGTCGTTCCCGAGGTAGGCCAGCTCAAGTTCCCCGGCAGCATGGTGGCGGGCTATGCCAATGTCTTCATCTTCCCGGAGATCCAGTCCGGCAATATTGGATACAAGATCGCTCAGCGCCTGGGCAACTTCATGGCGATCGGGCCCATCCTCCAGGGGCTCAACGCCCCCATCAACGATCTATCCCGGGGCTGCACCGCCGAAGAAGTTTATCTGATGAGCATTATTACCGCCGCTCAGGGCCTCCGCTAAGCCTCTTTTCGATCCGGAAACAGCGCGGTCCCTTCCAAAGGGCGGTTCGCCCTGTTCTTTCGCTGCACAGGGGTTTCCCACGTACGGACAGCAGCGGGACACAGGATGCGTGCGGACCCTGAAGGCGGCGCCCGTACGGCTGCCGTCTGTCGCCGATCCGGAGAAGTGCAGCCGGGTTCCCCTTTATTCCTTTTGCCGGCCGCCCGTCTCTGTTAGACAGGCGGCCGGCTTTTTCCTTGGGGAGAGACGCAGGCCCGGGAAAAGGCCGGTCAAAGAGTGTGCGCGGGCAGGATGAACGGCCCGCGCATGAAGGGAAGGACTGTGCCAACCGCGGAAAGCCATAAGGTTTCAGGCCCGACCGTTCCATCGCCGATTTGAGAAGGAGGGTTATCCATGAAGGGGAAAAACAAAGCAATTCTTTTCGTGTTCTGCGCGGTCCTGTGGCTTTTCAGCCTCTCCCCGGCCGTAGTCGCGGAGGGCTCCCCGACAGAGTTTGTGGTGCTGTCCACAACCGACATGCACGGCAAATGCTGGGAGACCGATCTGCTGACGGGAGGCAAAGTCCCGCATAACATGCTGCGCGTCTCCACCGCCGTAAAGCAGATCCGCGATGCTTACGGGCCGGAGCACGTCCTCCTGATCGACAACGGAGATCTGTTCCAGGGAACGCCCGTATCCGAGGATCATCTCCTGCACGCCGGGAAAACGGAGGACGAGCCGGAAGCAATGGCGCTTTGCCTGACGGAGATCGGCTATGATGCCCTGGTGCTTGGCAACCATGAATTCAACTATCCCTGGGAGGTCATGCGCAGGACCTATGAGCGCCTTGAAAAAGACGGTGTGCAGGTCCTTGCGGCCAACGCCTTCTATGACGGGTCTGACGGTGCCCATCAGGAGGGGGAACACGCCTTTGGCGCGTACCTTGTGCGTAAGATAGAGGTCAACGGACATCCTCACAAGGTCGGCGTGCTCGGGCTGGAAAACACCGACATCACCCGCTGGGATCTTCCGGTCAATTATCCGGGGATCCGTTTTTCCCACCCCGACAACCCGGAGTATGACCTGTCGCTGGAAGCAGCCCGCTCAATCGCCCGAATGCTTGAGGACGGGTGCGAAATGATCATCGTATCCTACCACGGCGGGCTGGGCGGCACGGATGAAAAGCTGGTGTTCGGTCTCAATTCCGACCATCAGGGCATGCGCATCCTTCAAAACACGTCCGGCATCGATCTGATGATCCTGGGGCACGATCATTCCAGTGCCTATTCCTGCACCACCGTCCCGGACAAGACGGGCCGGGAGGTACCCATCGTCAACGGCGGCGGGAAGGATGTAACCAAGACCGTCTTCCGCCTTTCGGAGGACGCGCATGGCAGGCTTGTCTGCGAACTTGCCGAAAATGAAAACCTGGACCTGGACAGCTTCCCGCCCGATCCCGGCCTGCAGGAAAAAATACGCCCCTACGCGGAGCGGGCGAACGCCGCGCTGGACCTTCCCGTGGGCCGGCTGACCGGGGAATGGGATGGCTCCGTGGAGTTCTTTACCGCCCAGAGCGACACCATCGACCTGGTCAACGGGGCCATGATGGCCATCGGCACGGAACGCATGCGGGAGAAATACGGCCTGTCCGGTCTTGAAGCGCTGAAAAACCGGACAGGGCTTGACCATCTCGATGTGGATGCAGCCTTCTCGGCGCCGGTCTCCGGCGGTTTCATTCCCCAAAGCGGCCCCATCTCCTCGCGGGACGTCCATAGCCTGTATCCCTATGCCAACAAGCAGCTGATCCTGCCCATGTACGGCCGGGAGCTTCTGGAGGTGCTGGAAGACAACGCGGCCCAGAAGCTGGCCTGCCGCGTACTCAGGGGAACCCCTTACTTCCTGATGGCGAACGATCGATACACATGCCTCGTCTGCGGAGGCGTCAGCTTCCGGTGTGATCTGTCAAAGCCCGCCGGTGAACGGGTCACGATCGAAGGGTTTGCCAGCGGACGGGCCTTTGAGCCGGACGCGCTCTATCTGGTCGCGGTCAACAACTACCTCCTTGGCAACGAGCGCTGCGCCTTAAGAGCTTTCTCCGCGGAGAACGCGCTGTGGTCCCAGTTGGATGAAGAAAACGAGGACACCATCCAGGAGATGATCAAAGAATACATCGTCCGGGAAACGGAGCGCGCCGGCGGCCTCTCGCCGGAAATCTTCACCTGGAAATGGACCCTTGTCTGCCCGGAGGACCCTTCCGTCCTGTCATCCGACGAAGGCAGGACCGTGGCCGTACTGGCGGACAGGCCGCAGGACGGACACCAATATGTTCTTTACCACGAGGCGCAGGGCTGCGCGCTGACGGGCCGCAGCAGCGGGGACGGCCTGGAGGTCGTCAAAATCACCAGGCACGGGGATCGTCTGGTGGATGCGCTTCCCGGGGATGTCCTTGTTTTGACCGCGCACGAAACGATGGAAGGATCGCTGATGTTCACCGTCCCGGATGGACGCTGCCTTGCCTCAGGCGAAAGCGGCGGCCTCTTGCTGACCGACGTGTCCAAAGAGGACCGTCCGGGGCTTTGGCAGCTGATGGAGGCGGACTGCGGCTACTATGTCCTGTCCGCCGGCGCATCGAACCGTCTCGCGCTGCAATACTACGACAGACGGGTCACGACTTACAGGCTCGACCCGTGCGGCCTGTACCTGTTCAACTTTTATGAGGTCACGGACCCTGCGGCGGAATGAGCGCGGATAGCGGCATCGGCCGGTACGCTGTCTTTTTCCCGTTTATGGGCTGCCGCGGAGGCGGCCCCGTGGTATTTTTTCACAAAGAAACCGTCCTGAAAAACGGGGCGGGAAACACGGCCGGGCGTTCCAGGCTGCCCGGCCCCGTCAAGCATCCGAAAAGGAGGACTTCTCATGAGCGAGAAGAAAGACGCTTCATCCTTCAAGCCCTATATGGAGTCCGCCGGTAAGCATGCCCGGCGTTTCGCCGCTGTCCCGGAGCGTGAGCACCGCGCCTTCCTCAATAAAGAGGACGCATCCGTTCACGTTCTTGAAGACCTGCATGTCCCGGCTCAGCGTATGTCCGTTCAGATCCAGCGTGATATGCCTGCCCGGGTCAACCGTGAGCATGGGCTCCCCCTCGGGAGCGGTCACGTCTTCCGTAAGCGTGATCACTTCCCCGGTTTTCGCCCGGTCCAACGCCTCCTGCAGCGCATGCCAGGCGGAGGTCTGCGCAAGCGCGGGGGGTGAAAAAAGGGAACCAAAGAGCAGCAGGGCCGTCAAAAGAACAGCCGGGGCCCACTGCTTCCTCCGTCCGGGGATTATCCTGTCACCTGTCCTCTTTCGCATTGACCCCTCTCCCGTCTTCTCCGGCCTTTGCCGCGATGCGTATAGGTCTCTGTGGATGCCTGTCTCTACCATATCGCCTGGAAACAAAATAGTCAAGACAAGACGCGCTGAAACAGCCGCCTTCCCGCTGTGGAAGACGGCTGCTTTGCATTTAGTCGTTTGTTCCCTATCCGCCCTTTCCGCGTCTGCCCGGTTCCTCCCAAATCGGGAGCCTGCACGCGCTTTCACGGTCCATCTTCCGATGGATTTACGACTATTCGGTAAAAAGCGCGGTGGAATAATACCTGTCGCCGCTGTCCGGGAGGAGCGCAACGATGACTTTGCCCTTGTTCTCCGGTCTTTTGGCAAGCTCGATGGCGCCGTAAAGCGCGGCGCCGGAAGAGATGCCCACGGAAATGCCTTCCTTCCTGGCCAGCAGCTTCGCGGTTTCAAAGGCCTTCTGATTGGAGGCCGTAAACACCTCGTCGTATACCTTCGTGTTCAGGACGTCCGGCACGAACCCCGCGCCGATGCCCTGGATCTTGTGCGCCCCCGCTCTTCCCTGGGAAAGGACCGGGGAATCCTCCGGTTCAAGCGCTACGACCCTGATTTTGGGGTTCCGCTCCTTCAGGTATTCGCCCACCCCGGTCACGGTGCCGCCGGTCCCGACGCCGGCAATAAAGAGATCCACCCGTCCGTCCGTGTCGTTCCAGATCTCCGGGCCGGTGGTGGCCTTGTGGATCGCCGGATTCGCGGGATTGACGAACTGTCCGGGGATAAAGCTGCCCGGGATCTCTTTGGCCAGTTCCTCCGCTTTGGCGATGGCGCCCTTCATTCCTTTCGCGCCTTCTGTCAGTACAAGCTCCGCGCCGTAGGCTTTCAGGATGTTCCTTCTTTCAACGCTCATGGTCTCCGGCATGGTCAGGATGATGCGGTAGCCTTTCGCAGCTGCGATGGACGCAAGCCCGATCCCCGTATTGCCGGAGGTCGGCTCAATGATCACGGAGCCTTCTTTCAGCTGCCCCCTGGCCTCCGCGTCCTCGATCATCGCTTTCGCAATGCGGTCCTTCACGCTGCCCGCCGGATTGAAATATTCCAGCTTGACCAGGATCGTCGCCTCCAGCCCAAGCTCCTTCTCAAGACGGACCACCTCCACAAGCGGCGTGTTTCCGATCAGTCCGAGGGTCCCTTTATAAATGTTCGCCATAAGTCCTTGCACCTCCGTCATTTTGGATGCATCTATGATACTCCGGATCCCCCGATTTGCGAATTCGTTCCTTTTTATCGCCGGTGATAAAAAGAGGTTATCGCCCTGTTCCGATAGTCTGATCCTATGGGCGGAGATTCTTCTTGCGTATTGGACAATCGTACGCTTTGCTGTTAGAATGCGCACATCAAGCGAAGGGAGGGCACTGCGATGCGAGGCCGCTTTTCCGCGGTTCTGCTGAGCCGGAACCGAATGCCCGTCAGGAGGACACGGGTCCTGCGCGCCGCCGCTTCCCGGTCCCGATCCGGGGAGCAACCCTGAAAGCCATTCAACAATCCAAAGGAGGATCATCCCATGTCAGATATAAAGAATTCCGCGAACTGGTCTTTTGAAACCAAGCAGCTTCACATCGGACAGGAACAGGCGGATCCCGTCACCGATGCCCGCGCCGTGCCGATTTACGCCACCACCTCCTACGTCTTCCATAACAGCCAGCACGCCTCGGACCGCTTTGGCCTCCGGGACGCGGGCAACATCTACGGCCGTCTGACCAATCCGACCCAGAGCGTTTTTGAAGCGCGCATCGCGGCCCTGGAGAACGGCTCCGCGGCGCTGGCGGTGGCCTCCGGGGCAGCGGCCATCACCTATACCTTTCAGGCGCTGGCCAAGGCCGGGGAACACATCGTCGCTTCCAAGACCATCTACGGCGGCACCTTCAACCTGCTGGCCCACACGCTGCCGCTGACCTCCGGCATTACGACCACCTTTGTCGATCCCGCACAGGAAGGCAGCTTTGAGGCGGCCATTCGGGAAAACACAAAGGCCATCTTCATTGAAACCCTGGGGAATCCCAACAGCAACATCGTCGACATCGAGGAAGTCGCCAGGGTTGCCCATGCGCATGGCCTTCCGCTGGTGGTGGACTCCACCTTCGCCACCCCTTACCTGGTCCGTCCCATCGAATACGGCGCGGACATCGTCGTCCACTCCGCCACCAAGTTCATCGGCGGCCACGGCACGGCCATCGGCGGCGTGATCGTCGAGGGAGGCAAGTTTGACTGGAAGGCCGGCGGAAAGTACCCCTGGATCAGCGAGCCCAATCCCAGCTACCATGGCATTTCCTTCTATGATGCGGTGGGTCCTGCCGCCTTCGCCACCTACATCCGGGCGATCCTCCTCAGGGACACCGGCTCCACCCTGTCCCCGTTCCATGCTTTCCTGTTCCTGCAGGGGCTGGAAACGCTCTCCCTCCGGGTGGAACGGCATGTGGAAAACGCGCTGAAGATCGTGGAATACCTTTCAAAGCATCCGCAGGTGGAGGCGGTGCACCATCCTTCCCTGCCCAACGAACCGAGCCACGCCCTGTACAAAAAGTATTTCCCGAACGGCGGCGGCAGCATCTTCACCTTCGAGATCAGGGGCGGCAGCGAGACGGCCAAGAAATTCATCGACCACCTGGCCATTTTCTCCCTGCTGGCCAACGTGGCGGATGTCAAGTCCCTGGTGATACACCCCTACACGACCACCCACAGCCAGCTGACGGATGAAGAGCTGAAGGACCAGGGAATCAAGCCCAACACCATCCGGCTCTCCATTGGCACGGAAAACGTACATGACCTGATTGCCGCGCTGGATGCCGCCTTTGAAGCCGTCGGGTAAGCTTTCGGCGCGCACAGGGAGGGACACGTGGGGCACCCGTCCCTCCCTGTTGATTTGGAGGTGGTTTTTTTGACCGGAAACAACAGGCCCATCCGGCGCGGCTCCGTTCTGTGGCTGACCGTCACGGCGCTGCTGATGGGGATGAACGTGCTCCTGTCCCTGAGTGTTTTCAGCATTCCCGTTCCCGGCGGCCATCTGTATTTTTGCGACGCGGTGATCAACACGGCAGCCATCCTGCTGGATCCCGCCGCCGCGTTTGTCGTCGGGGGCATCGGCTCCTTCCTGGGGGATTTTTTCTTTTACCCCGCGCCGATGTTTGTCTCCCTGTTTTCCCACGGCCTGCAGGCGGTGATTGTTTCCGTGCTGTCGCGCCGCCTTTTTCCTCAAAAGCCTGTGCTTGCGTCCTCCGTCGCCGCTGCTGTGGGTGCGGCCGTCATGACGGCCGGGTATACCCTGGGCAGGGCGTATGTGTATTCGACACCGGAATACGCCATCCTCAAGCTTCCTTTTGAAATCCTGCAGGCCGGCTTTGGCGCGGTCGTTTCCATCCTGCTGCTCTATCCCATGCACCTGAAGGAAGCGTTCCACCGCCTTCTGCGCGAACACTGAGCGGAAGTTGCACCCGGCTGTTTTTCCTTCCCGGCGCCGCAGTTCGTGCCGTTGGTCCCCTCGCCATTTGCCGGTGTTCCCCGGATTGACAGGCCTTCCCGCCCATGATAAGATGCTTTCAGCATTGGAAGGGGCCCGCTGCATCTAAAATCAAACACAGGGAGGAAGCATCCTATGAAAATCGCTGTCCGGTACTACACAAAGACTGGAAACACCAAACGGCTCGCGGAAGGGATCGCGAAAGCAGTCGGGGCGGAAGCCCTCCCCATCAGCGTGCCGGTCACGGAACCCGTGGACATCCTGTTCCTTGGGAACTCCTACTATGCCTTCAGCATCGATCCGGAGGTCCGGAATTTTGTGAAAGGCCTGGATCGCAGGAAGGTGGGCAAGATCGTCAATTTCGGCTCCGCCGCCATGCTCAATTCCACCTACAAAAAGGTGAAGGCGGAAGCAGACAAAGCCGGGATCCCGATGGATGAAAGGGAGTTCCACTGCAAAGGGGAGTTCAAGGGCATCCACAAGGGGAAGCCGGATGAAGCCGACGTAAAGGCAGCCGCGGAATTCGCCAAAAGGATCGTGGGGTGAAAGCATGCAGTTTCTTGTCAAAGCCTATGACGGCGAAGGAATGCTGGAGAAGCGCATGGAAGTGCGTCCCCGCCATCTGGAGGGGATGAAGGCCCTGGGCAGGCAGGTCATTGCCGCCGGCGGGCTGCTGGACGGAGAGGGCCGCATGAAGGGGTCGGCGCTGGTGATGGAGTTCCCGGACCGCGCCGCGCTGGACAAGTACCTGGCGGGCGAGCCCTATGTGGCCGAAGGCGTCTGGCAGAAGATCGAGGTCGAGCCCATGAACGTCGTCCTCGTCAACGGGGAAAAATACCGGCGGGATTGACCGTCACCTCCTTTTGCATAGTTGACAGCCGTCAGGACCCATGGTATGATGGATTCAGAAATTGAATGGAAGGGGCGGGAAGATGCGCGGATAACGGATTTTGATGTCAGAAGTAGGCCGCTTGAAACGCGGCTGTTTTCGGGCGTCAGAATTCCGGAGCGTGTCTTCCGGCTTTCTTTTTATGGGGATCGTTTCGTATGCCTTTTGGAGCGCTCCCCGGTCCCCGGGCGTTCGCGCGCAAAAAGAACGTTCGCCCGGGGCACATGCCGAAATCGTCTCCGGAACAGACGCCTCGCTTGGGAGGTGTTTTTTCATGCTGACGGTTCAGCATTTGTCTGTTTCAAATCTTAGGGACCTGCGCCCCCTGATCCGGGATCTGTCCTTTACCCTGGACGGTCCGCAGCGCCTCGCGGTGATCGGTGAGGAGGGAAACGGGAAATCAGCGCTGCTGAAGGCGATTGCCTGTCCATCGCAGCTCCTTTCCTGGGCGGAGGTCCGCGGCACCGTAGGGTACGCCGGTGAAAGGCTCGGTTACCTGGAGCAGGAATCCCCCGCGGCTTGGAACGATCTTCCGGTCTATTCCGTCTGTCTGGGGGATGAGGCGTTTTCGGATACGGACAGGGGGGAGCTTGCCCTCCTCTGCAAAAGCCTGTCCATGAGCATGGATCTGTGCTGGTCGGAGACCCCCTTCGGGCTGCTCTCCGGCGGGGAAAAGGTCCGGCTCCGGCTGCTGCTGCTCTTGTGCCGCAAGCCAACGATGCTCCTGCTGGACGAGCCCGGGAATGACCTGGATCTGGACGTCCTTGAGGCCCTGGAAAGGTTCCTTGTATCCTGCCGTCTGCCGGTCCTGTATGTCAGCCACGACGAGCGGCTGCTCACGGCGACGGCGACGCAGGTTTTGCATCTGGAATCCCTATACGGAAGGGCGGAGCCCAAATGGACCTGGGTGAAGGAACCCTACGCCCTCTATGTCCGCCACCGCAGGGAACAATTGGACCGCCGGGAAGCCCTCTGGCAGGCGGACCGGCGGGAAAGACGGCAGCAGGAGGAAAAACTGAGGCGCATCGAAAACGCCGTGGAACACGCCCAGGCGACGATCTCAAGGCAGGATCCCCATGGCGGAAGGCTGCTGAAAAAGAAAATGAAAGCCGTCAAAAGCCTGGAGCACCGCTATGCCCGGGAGGCGGAAAACGCCCTTGAGCGTCCTTACGAGGAATACCCCATGCAGGCGCTCTTTTGCGATGCCGAACCGATCCCCCAGGGAAAATGGGTCCTTCAGCTGCATTTGGATCAGCTGAAGGCCGGCAGCAAGGTGCTCGCTTCTCCGGTGGACCTGAGGGTCCGCGGTCCGGAAAAGCTTCTTCTGACCGGTCCAAACGGATGCGGAAAGACGACGCTGCTGCGTTTGATCGCGGGCCTGCTTCGGGACGACAGCACGCTGCGGGCAGCCTATATGCCGCAGCATTACGAGGAGGTCCTGCCGGAGGCGGACACCCCCGAGGCCTTCCTGCACACGCTGGGGACCAAAGAGCAGCTGACGCGGATCCGCTCCTCCCTTGTCGCGATGAAATTTGCCAGGGAGGAATTGGCGCATCCCATCGCTTCCCTGTCCGGCGGGCAAAAGGCCAAGGTGCTGCTGCTGAGCCTGATGCTCAAACAGCCCCATGTATTGCTGCTGGACGAACCCACAAGAAACCTTTCCCCGCTGTCCGCTCCCGTCCTAAGGGAGGCGATCCTGTCCTTTCCGGGGGCAGTCCTTTGCGTCACCCACGACCGCGTTTTGATGGAGGAATGGCCCGGAAGGATCCTTCGGCTCACAAGGGACGGCCTTTCGGCCCTCCCTTCCCCGGCGGAACGGACGGAGGAAGGCCTCCCCCATGCCTGACAAAAAGGAGCAGCACAAGCCATGCTGCCACGGCCCCTGCGCCTTCCGGTCCTGCTGCTGAAAGTGCGGGGGCCCAAGCCCCCGGCCGGAAGGCGGCGCTTCTGTCCCGTCCGCGTTTTTCAAAACCGCTCCCGTTTTTTTCTCTCCTGCATGTCCTTTGGGGCGGCTCATCCGTGCTGCCGCGCTGCGCGATGCCGTCCCCTGCCTGCCGGAGGCGGCCTTCATTGGAACGGTCTTCCCAGCGTTCCCCAAAGGGCCCCTGCGCTCCGGCGGCGGGCCATCCCCTCCCATGCTGTGTACGCTCCCCGGGGCTTATGCATCAACCAAATGACCGCAAATCGGACTTGCTCCGGAAGCTTTTTGGCCTCCGGTATGGATGTGCGCGCCCCCCGGTCTGTCCTCAACGTGCATGAGGGACCCCGTTTGAAAGGAAGGAGGCTTCGGACAAGTGAACCCACAGGAAACCGACCCGCGTTCGGGCCTGGAAAAGCGCCTTGCCAGACAGATCGGTCCCGGGTACGCCCGGCGCATCCTCACGGTCTTCGGTTTGGAAGCCCTTTCTGTTCTGGAGGAAGACCCCTTCCGGCTCGTGGAGGAACTCCGGGGCATCGGTCCCAAAACAGCGGACCGCATTGCGGCAAGGCTCGGTCTCGCGCCGGACCGGCCTGCCCGGCTCCGCAGCGGCCTCAAATACCTTCTGCGGCTCCATACGCAGGAAGGCCATTGCTATGTTCTCCGGGAGGTGCTGCTGGAGGAAGCGGCCGGCCTGACGGGGACTGGGGACGCCGCCCTGTCGGAGGCCCTTGACGATTTGCTCCGCGCAGGGGAAGTGATCCCCTCTTTCCTCCCGGATTCGGACTGGACGGCGCTCTATCTTCCGGAGGTCTACAGGGCCGAGAATGGCATACGGGACCGGCTGGATAAAATCGCGGGAACGCCTCCGCCGCCGAACGCGCAGGCGGAGGCAGGGGATCTTCCCCCGGCCGTCCGGCCCGTCCTTGCCGGCAAAGTGACGCTGGTTCCCTGCGGCCCCGGCGCTCCGAAGGACGCCTTTCTGTCCGGCCTCCTTGGCGCCCTCCGGGGGCAGACCGTCCTGCTGGCCGCGCCGACAGGTGCCTCCGCCGTTTCGCTGTCCGCCCTCGCCGGCAGGGAGGCCGTGTCCCTCCGCCAACTTCTGCAATACGCTCCGCCGGAGGGATGCCGGCGGAACGCGGAAAATCCCCTCCGGGGGGACGTCCTTCTGGTGGACGGCTGCGCCGCGCTGGATGTGTTCCGGATGCACGCGCTGCTCCGGGCCGTGCCGGATCCCATGCGGCTGATCCTGATGGGAGACCCGGACCTGATCCCCTCCGTCGGGGCGGGAAACGTGTTCCGGGACCTTCTTGAAAGCGGCGTCTTTCCGATCGTCCCCCTCCCAAAGCCCGCGTTCCCCGCCGGATGCGGCCAAATCGCCCTGAACGCCCGTCGGATCGCCCGGGGTGCGTGTCCGGACTTGAGCAACCGCAGGGGCACGGACTGCTTCTTTCAGCGGGCCGGGGATCCCACCCAGGCCGCCCAGGTGATCGCAGGACTGGTAAAGGAGCGGCTTCCCGCCTTCTGCCACTCATCCCCCCGGGAGGTCCAGGTGCTCACCCCTTCGCGGAGCGGGCCCGTCGGCGCATCCAGCCTGAACCGGCTCCTCCAGGCGGCCGTCAATCCGCCAAGGCCGGGTCCCAACGGGGCTCCGATCCCGGAAATCCGCCTGGAGGGGAGGCTTTTCCGTCAGGGCGACAAGGTCATGCAGGCCAAAACCGATCTCCGCAGAGGCGTCTTCGCCGGGGAAACGGGCCTGATCGAGCGGATCGATCCCATAGAGCAGACCCTTCTTGTCCGCTTTGACGGCCGCGCGGTTTCCTATGACGCGCGGGAAGCGGACGATCTGACGCTGGCCTGGGCGCTCCCGATCCAAAGCGTGCCGGACGCGGTCTTCCCCGTCGTGGTCCTGCCCATCCTCGGGACCCGTCCGGCAGGGACATCGCGGAGCCTTCTCTATACCGGCGTTAGCCGGGCCGGGAAGACCCTGGTCCTGGTCGGGCAGCGGGAGGCAATCGCAGCCTGCGTCAGCAAAGGGGCCGAAAACAGGCGGAACACCCTGCTGGCGGACCGCCTGAGGGGCCGGACGGACCAAGCGGCCCCTCTGGCCCGCTATATCTGCTTTGACGTTGAGACCCCGAACGCCCTGAACGAGCGCATGAGCGCCATCGGCCTTGCGGTAGTGGAGCGCGGGCGTATCGTCCGGGAGTTCTTCAGCTATGTGGACCCGGAGCAGCCCTTTGACGCTTTCAACACCCAACTCACCGGCATCGACGCCTCCACGGTATCCGGCGCCCCCACCTTCGCCGCGCTCTGGCCAAGGCTTGCGCCCCTTCTGTCCGGCGGAATCCTGGTGGCCCACAACGCGCCCTTTGACCTGACCGTTTTGCAAAAATGCCTGTCGGCCTATGGGATCAAATGGGAACCCCGGGTCCGTTATCTGTGTACGGTCCGGATCGGGCGGGGGGAGATGCCCACCCTCAGCCACAGGCTGAACGACCTGTGCGCCTATTTCGGCATCCCGCTCGACCATCACCAGGCGGACAGCGACAGCCACGCCTGCGCAGAGATTTTGCGCCGGTACATGCTCCGCCGCGTCCGTCTTTGTAAATACCTCCGGTCCTTTGAAATGTCCCCGCCGGTATGGGACGGGGAAGAAACAGAGAAAGAATAAAACGAAAGGGTCAACGTTTGGCGCAATGGGTTTAAAGCGTAAAGAGACATTAAAATCGGACGTTGGCCGGGGAGATCCCCGGCCAACGTCCTTTCAGCCGCCGCTTGCCTGTCAAAACCGGTCCTTTTTCCCGGCGGTTTCCCCTTCCAAAGAGGTCTCCCCGTTTTCAAGCCACTTTGCCTCCGAATCGGTCAGGGAGAGGTCCAGCGCCTCCGCGTTGTCCAGGATATGGTCCTTTGACGTGGGGGCCACAATGGGGAACAGGTTCATAGGCTGCCTCAGCAGCCACGCCAGACAGATCCGGGAAACGGAGCACCCTTTCTCCTCCGCCAGCGTCTCGGCCCGGCGGAGCCTGTCCCGGTTGACCGGCCCGTCGTATTCCTTCAGGGCGCCGGGCCCGATGAAGCGTTCCTTGTCTAACGTAACGTCCGATCGGAGTTTTCCGGAAAGATAGCCGCGCCCCAGCGGGGAATAGCAGAAAACAGGCAGTCCCTTTTCCTCAAGCCATTTCCGGTACTCTTTCTGCCCCTCCCCGGACAGGGCCACGCTGCCGCCCCAGGGGTCCTGAAGATACTCGGCCAGCGAATAGGCCGGGCTGACGGCGGAAAAGCCCTCAAGGCCGTTCGCTTCCGCGTAGGCGTTGGCCTCCAGGACGCGCCGCAGCGTCCAGTTGGATCCGCCGAACAGAAGGACCTTTCCTTCCCGCTTCAGCCTGTTCAACTCCTCCACGACGCCGTCCACCGGCACCTTCGGATCGTCCCGGTGGAGGATATACAGCTCCACGTGATCCGTCCGGAGACGGCGCAGGGACTCCTCCAGCTGTTCCCGGACGGTTTGCGCGCCGAAACGATCCGGGCTTCCCTGCTGCCCGGGGTTGCACCCCTTGTCCAGCAGGACGGCCTCGGCCCGGTGTCCCCTGGACGCAAGCCACATTCCCAGGGTCTCTTCCCCCGCGCCGTAGCTGTGGGCGGTATCGAAGGTGCGGAAGCCCGCCTCCCAGGCCAGGTCATAGCTGCGGAAGGCCTCGGCCCGGCTCTCCTCCCGGGTGGCGCTCCCGGGCGTTCCGTAGGCAAGGCACGAAAGCGGATTGGGGATGCCTTCAAGGGTCCGGTATTTCATGGAATCTTCCTCCTGTCAAAACAGTTTTTTGCTCCCGCTCTTTTTCCCGGGCGTTGATTCGCGGGAGGGTTTCTTTTATAATGAACAAAAAAAGGAAACAGAGGAAAGCGCATGTCCGACAGAAAACCCAACGCCGCCCAGCAGGCCGTGATCGACGACCTTACGCACAACATCCTCCTTTTTGCCAGTGCCGGCACCGGAAAAACCTTCACCGTCGCCCAGCGGGTCCGGCGGATCCTGGAGCAGGGCAAGGCCCTGCCGGAGGAGATCCTCTGCCTGACCTTCACCATCAAGGCCGCCAACGAAATGAAGGACGACATCCTCCGTTACGTAGGAGAAAACGGGAACAGGGTCGTCACCCGGACCATTCACAGCTTCGCCTATGAGGTCCTGAAGGAGGAAAGCGTCCGGGACCCGGAATTCTGCGCCCAGCCCGGCATCTGTGATGACAGCGACGAGGCGGACCTGCTGCGCCGTATCGCCCTGGAGATGGGCCTGCCGGAGCAGTCGGGCATCCTCAAAAGCGACGCGGCCCTGCGGAACGTGGTCAGCTGCCTGAAGCACGAACGGGAGACCCTTGGCCTGCGCGGACCGGACGAGGAAAAGGATTATGACTGTGTGTACCGTCACCTCAGGGACGCAAAGCCGGAGGACTGGCAGCGGATGATGCTGTTTTACGATCCCGTCCGAAAGCGGGAGCGGCAGGAGGAGGCCTTTGTCCGCCTGATGGACACGAAGGCGGGGGCGTTCCTGCACGCCTACGATCAGGCCCTCCGGCAGAGCGGCCTTCTGGATTTTGACGACCTGATCTGCCTGACCCACCGCCTCTTCCTTCAGCAGGAGACCCGCGCGCGCTGGCAGGCCCGTTTCCGCTTTATTGTGGTGGACGAAATGCAGGACACGAGCCTTCTGGAATACGATACCCTCCGGCAGCTGTTTCCCTCCTGCAATGTCATGATGTGCGGGGATTATTTCCAGACCATTTACCAATGGCGCGGGTCGCAGCCGGACAAGGTGCTCGACAGCTTTCTGAGGGACTATGACGCCCGGCGTTTCATGTTTTCGGAAAACTACCGCTCCACCCGGACGCTTACCCTGGCCGGCTTCGGGTATCTCAAAAACCAGTATCCCCGGCTGATGGGGGTCTATTGTCCCCCCGAGGTGGTCCCCAAAGCCCTTCAGGAGGGGGACCGGATCCTCCAGGTGCTCCTGCCAAGCCTTGAGGCCGAGGCCCGCTGGATTTACGATTACCTGTCCGCCCACCCGGCACAGGACGTGACGAAGGTCTGCATCATGGCCCGTTCCAATCCCTACATTGCCGGGCTCTATGACCGCCTTCAAAAGATCGGCGCCGAACGGGCGGACGAAAACGGCCCGCGCTTTTTCTCCGTGGACAGGGACGCCCGGTTCTTCCGTCGGGAGGTCATCCGGGACATCCTCTCCTTTTTTCGCATCCTGGTCAATCCCACGGATTCCCTTGGGTTTGAGCGCGCCGTGGAAAAATACGTCTCCGGCGTCGGCAAAGCCCGGATCGCACAGGTGCGCTCAAACAGCGCCCTGGGCCTTTCCCTGGCCTCCTTCGCGGACGACGGCCTCTACCGGGACGGGGACCCGTACGAAACGCTGATCCGGGCCTGGCGGGAGGGCCGGGTGGTGGTCTATGACACGGAGACCACCGGCCTGGACCTGCGCCGGGATCAGATCATCCAGATTTCCGCCATCCGCCTGACCCCGGAGGGGGAGATCGCCGACACCTTCGACCAGATGGTGGTCCCTACGGTCCCTATCAGCGAAGGGGCTCAAAGGACCCACCACCAGACCCTGAACGACATCCTCCGCCGGGGCGGGATCCCCACCGAAAGCGCCCTGAAAAAGTTCCTGGCCTTCTCGGACGGCATGGTGCTGGTAGGCCACAACAGCCTGCGGTTTGACGCCCCGCTGCTGCGCCGTCAATTGAGGGAGAGGGGGCTCCCCCTGCCAAACATCCTGGGGGAATACGACACCCTTCCCATCGCCCGGCAATTCCTGCCCAAATCCCCCAATTACACCCTGGACACGCTCTGCGGGACCTTCGGCATCGTCAACGAGGCCGCCCACGATGCCCTGGGGGACATCACCGCCACCGGGCGGGTGCTTGCCTGCCTGATGGACCAGTACATCCTGCCCACTGCCGCCCCTCGGAGGGCGTTCCTTGCGGAATGGCGGCCGAAGTTCGAGCGGATCCACGCCTTTCTGTCGGGGCTGAGGCAGAACGAACTGCAAAGGAACGACGTGGCCGGCCTGGCCGCGAAGATCATCGACACCCTGAACCTGAGGAAACGGTACCCGGAGCCGGTGCATCAGCAAACCCTGGACGACTTCCTGTACGCCCTGAGGCAGGCTCCAAAGGAGGACGGGGAGCTGTATCTTCTGGACCTGCTCTCGGACGCCGCCCTTTCCGGCAGCCAGATGGATCTGCTGATCAAAAAGCTGAACAAGATCCCCATCATCACCGTCCACCAGTCCAAGGGCTGCGAGTTTGACACCGTGATCATCGCCGGTGCGGACGACGACCAGTTCCCCACCTACCAGGCGAAGGTCCACAACGCCCTGGAGGAGGAGAAGCGGGTCTTCTATGTGGCCATATCCCGGGCGAAAAAGACCCTCATCCTGACCAGCACCACCCAAAGGGTCAGCCGGAGCGGTGTCTGGCCCGTGGCGCCGAGCCGCTGGATCTCCTTCATTCCCCGGGAATACATCCAAACCGTCCATTCTTCCTGACGGTCCCCTCCGCCTTTCCGGCTCAGAAAGCGCGCTCCCGCGCCGCCCCGGCTCATGGGCCGCCCTTTCAACGCCTTTATCCCGCTCTTTTTCCCTCGCTCCCATCATGACAGCCGGAGACGTCCGGGAGGTGCAAGGGGCGTAGGCCAGGCAGGCAGGGCGGCGGATCCGCCGGGAAGGAAGCCGTCCCATCCCGCCTTACAGACACCCGATCAGGAGGATCCCATGACCCTGAAGATCAAATCCTTTGACGAACTCACCAAAGAGGAGCTCTATGCCCTGCTGAAGCTCCGCGTCTCTGTCTTTGTGGTGGAGCAGCAATGCCCCTACCAGGAATTGGACGGCCGGGACCAAAAGGCCCTCCACGTCTGGCTGGAGGACGAAACGGGCATCCAGGCCTGCCTCCGGGTCATGGACCGTGGGGTGGAAAGCGAACACGTTTCCATCGGCCGGGTCCTTTCCCTCCGGCGGCATCAGGGACTTGGCAGCCGGGTGATGGCCGAGGGCCTCCGGGCGGCCCGGGAGCGCTTTGGCGCAGACCGGGTCTATCTGGAGGCCCAGGTGTACGCAAAACCCTTTTACGAGCGCCTGGGCTTTCGGGCGGTCTCGGAGGAATTCATGGAGGACGGCATTCCCCACGTCCGCATGCTGCTTTAAGCCTTCTCCCGTTCCGGAGGCCGTGCATGCGCTCCAGGCTGCATCCAGGGCGATCAGCAGAACGGACGCGGAAATCCGCCTGACGGAGGCCAAAAAAAAGAGCGGGAGGGAGACCTGTCCCCGCCCCTCATTACGCCTTACGCGCTGATCTGTATACGGCGCGTCCACCGCGATCAGACCGGATAGACGCTCAGGCAAGGGGGACCCTGTGCCAGCGGGTTATTTGCCTGAGCCTCCGCGAAGCTTTTTCAGCGCTTCCGCCGCCTCATCGTTGCCCATTTCCGCCCCACGCGCAAACCATTTGAACGCTTTTCCATAATCACGCGGCACGCCAAGGCCGTTCTTATACATCCATCCCAGGTAGTTCATGGCCGCGGCGTTTCCGTTTCCCGCGCCACGGGTATACCAATCGAACGCTTTTCCATAATCACGGATGACAAAACAGATGACAAAAATGCCAAGCATGATATACGACAGCTGTGTTACGAAATCTGTCATTCCTCTCGCACCGATCTTTTCATGCTCCCGGCGCCTTCATCCGTGCCGGTGTTCCGCCTATCCAGCCAAGTCATACGGTCACTCCGCGGGGGCGTCATCCTGTTTCTGCTCTCCCTCGGGCTGTTCTTCCACGGGCTGCTCTTTCTCTGGCTGCTTTTCCTCTTCCGGGAGCAGTTTGACGGCAAACTGCAGGAGATTCATGAAAAGGGATATACGGGAAGCCTGCTGCTTCGCGATCAGCATGTCGATCGTATTGGTCATGACGGTGATATTGACCTGTTCTGTCCCCGCATACTGATCGGATACGATCATGACGGCGTACATGGCGCGCTGAGCCCGGTCATCATCTTTGGAACCGCCGAATCCCTTCTGGGTTTTCAGGAATTCATCCACTTCCTTTATTTCTTCCGTTAGGACCGGCAGGGGCGTGTCCGCAAGGGAAAGGGCCGCGAGAGGCGCCAGCTCGCTGGAATGTCCGTATTTGATTTCCGCTTCCCGCAGGGCGTCATACAGGGCGGACACCCGCTGCGTCTTTTCTTCCGGTGTGCCGTCTGCCATGGACAGAATCTGGGCAGCAGTCTGCGCACCGCCGGAGGAGAACTTCTTTTTCAGCGCCTGATAGCACGCTTCCGTTTCGCCGGTCAGTTCATCCGCTGTCTTTCCGGAAAACGCCATCAACATCGCAAAAACGCTGTCCGTTTTGTCTGTCAGGATGCGGTGCTGCCGGTTCATCCGGGCGTAGATCTCTTTCCCCCGGGTTATCGCTTCTTCCGTGAGGACCTGATCTGCGAGATCGGCCAGCAGGAAGGCCGTCAGCACCAGGTATTCCGATCCCTTGAACTGACGCTTCAACAGATGGAAATACTCATTGGCCTGCGTCATCCTATCCTCCGGCTTCTCCTGCAGACACAGCATAGCGGCCAAAATCGAGCGGACTTTCCTGCTCCGGAACTTTGACAGGAATCCCGTGCTGTCCCTGATGATTCTCCGGCACTCCTCCAGACGCTCCGGTTCCACCGTTTCTCCGTGAGCGCAGAAGATATTGGCGCACACGGTGTGAAGTGCGCTGTTGTCCCACCTGAAAGCTTTTCCCACCGCATCCCGGTTGGAGATAAAATCCTGACAGAGTTTTTCAAGTTCAGGCTTCAATTGACACTCCTCCCAATTCATTCTGCAGATGCTTCTGACCTACCTCAGCCGTCATATCAGGCGTCTCGGGACTTCTGGTATGGCGATTCCTTCTCTTCCCAGGTTAAGCATCCGCAAACTCCCGGTTTGTCGAGCAGAAGCTCCAGCAGTATTCTACCATCAACATCAGATTCCTGCAATCAAATCTATGCACCCTGGGTGCAGAAAGGAGGCCCATTGACGAACATGAAAGATAACGTGGTTGTCGAAGAACCGAAGGAAGCAGAAAAGCCTTCGCTTGTTCTCACCATCGGCAGCGGAACATACCCCATCTTCCTGCAATTCAGCACGAAGAACAGCACGAGTCTGGAAGAACGAATCAAGCAGATGATTCGCGATGAAGTGTTTTCCGCTCCTGCCTGACACAAACAGAAACGATTCTTTTTCATACCGCCGCCGAACCAGTGAAAAAAGGCTTGACAAAGGAAGGCAACTCAAACAGGATGGGAGGGGGGTATCAGGGGGAACACCCCCTGATCCTCATCCGAAGGAGCGGCGTGTACGTGACTGAGGTAAAATTGCGTAGCAATTTTTTCCTTACGGATCTGCCGCCCGGGAACCCCGTAGGGGTGACAGGCAGATCCGCCGGGGGGCGGAGCCGCGCGTCAGCCCGGTGGGCTGTTCGTCGCAGACGAAAGCAAGGCGGAAGCCCAGTGAGCAAAGCGTTGTGCCGAGCGTCAGCGACAGCAGAACGCTATTGCGAACTGCGTCGCGGAGCCGCGCGTCAGCCCGGTGGGCTGTTCGTCGCAGACGAAAGCAAGGCGGA
>CAMJUL010000064.1 GCA_946408995.1 uncultured Clostridia bacterium
CTTGTGTATGATTTGTTTTTTTGTTTCACTGTCTACTTGACGGGAAGCGGTTCAGGAACCGTATGCCTCCGCGGCAGCCCAAATCTTTGGGAAAACGAAAGGAACTCAGCCCCGGACCTCCTTGACGATGGCGCGGGCTTCCTTGCTGAGAGCGGCGATCTTGTCGAACTGGCCGCCCTTGATGTCCGCGGCGGTGCAGACCCAGCTGCCGCCCACGGCGTAGATGAAGGGCGCCTTCAGGAATTCGGCCAGGTTCTCGGCGCTGACGCCGCCGGTGGGGATGAACTTCATGCCCACAAAGGGAGCGGCGAGGGCCTTGAGGGCCTTGAGGCCGCCGTAAACGCCGGCGGGGAAGAATTTGACCACCTGGCAGCCCAGGGCCTTGGCGGCCATGATCTCGGTGGGAGTCACGCAGCCGGGGGTAACGGGGATGCCGTTTTCCATGCACCATTTGACGGTCTCGGCGTCAAAGCCGGGGCTGACGATGAATTTGGCGCCGTTTTCAACGGCCTGCTTGGCCTGCTCCACGTTCAGCACAGTGCCGGCGCCGGCCAGCATTCCGGGGACCTTCTGGGCCACTTCGCGGATGCAGTCCGCGGCGGCGGCGGTGCGGAAGGTGATCTCCATCACGTCGATGCCGCCCTCCAGCAGCGCCTGGGCGGTGGGGACCGCGTCCTCTACTTTTTCAAGAACCACAACGGGGACTACGCCGGCACGGGCCAGCCTTTCCATATCGCTCATGGGACTCTCCTCCTTGATGGACGGTTGGGTTTAGCGTGTCCTTACGGGACCCTTCCATTATAACAGGCGGGAAGGGAGATTTCAAGGAACGCGGGGGCTTTTGTTTGGAAAAGGGGAGGGAGCTCAGCGCCCCTTCCTGCGGAAAAGGACCCGGCCGGCGACGGCGGAAGCGATCCGGTAGGGGAGGGGCCGGAGCGCGCGGTCGGCCTCCCGGAGGGCGCTGATGATGGGCAGATGCTGGGGACAGTGCTTTTCACACCGGCCGCAGGCGATGCACCGGGAGGGAAAGGCGGGGGTTTTCCGGAGGGAGACGGTCTGGAAATACTCGTGCCGCCCGGTGGACTTGCGTTCGGCGTACATTTCGTTCCAGCAGCGGAAGGCGCCGGGAATGTCCACCCCCTGGGGACAGGGCATGCAGTAGCCGCAGCCGGTGCAGCCGATCTTCATGCTTTCACTGATGGCAGCCCGGACGTTCCGGATCAGCGCCCGGTCCGCGTCGTCAAACTCTCCGGTGCGCACCTTGGAGGCCACGGCGCAGTTTTCCAGGATCATGTCCGTGGAGTTCATGCCGCTGAGCACGCAGGTGACCTCTTTCTGTTCCCACAGCCAGCGCAGGGCCAATTCCGCCGGAGTGCGGCCCTTGGGGTCCTCCCGGATCAGCGTCCGGGCCTTTTCCGGCAGCAGGTCCACCAGCTTTCCGCCCCGCAGGCCCTCCATGATGATGACCGGGATGCCTTTTTCGGCCGCAGCCAGAAGCCCCGCGCGGCCGGCCTGGCTGGTTTCGTCCATGTAGTTGTACTGGATCTGGCAGAAGTCCCAGTCGTAGGCGTTGAGGATCTTCAGGAACATGTCCGTGTTTCCGTGGAAGGAAAAGCCGATCTGACCGATGCGTCCCCGGGCCTTCTGGGTGGCGATCCAGTCCTCGATGCCCAGGGAGCGGAGTTTCTGCCAGGCCTCGATGTCCGTGAGCATGTGCATCAGGTAGTATTCCACGTGGTCCGTGCGGAGCCGGGACAATTGCTCGTCAAAAAACCGGTCCAGGGCGGGTGCGGAGGAGATCAGGTACTGGGGAAGCTTGGTGGCGATGCTGACCCGGTCCCGGAGGCCGTTTTTCTCCAGGATCTGGCCAAGACAGTTCTCGCTTCCTGGATAGATGTAGGCAGTGTCAAAGTAGGTCACGCCGTTTTCAATGGCCAGAAGGACCTCTCTTTCGGCCTTGCCAAGATCGATGGCGGCGCCTTTTTTTTGAAAGCGCATGCACCCGTATCCCAGGATGGAGATGGGGCTGCCCTTGCGGTCCGTACGGTACTGCATTCCGATCGTCCTTTCTGAATACAAAGAAATAGGGTCCAGGTTCAGCCCGCGGTCAGGGCCCGGATCAGGGCGGGCTGCAGGGGGCGGGCGGCCGCGCGGTCAAACAGGGCAAAGGCCCCGCAATCCCACCAGAAACAGGGGATGCCCTTTTCCCGGGCCCGATGGACCCAGTAAGAAGCGTGCCCGGCCCGCTGGGAAGGGTTGCGTTTGTCCTCGGAGCCGAATTCGCCGATCATCACAGGCGCCCCGACCCGGAGGGAAAAGGCGGCCAGGGCCTCTGTCAGCAAGTCCGCCTCCCGCTCATCCCCGCTGGTCCCCCAATCCTCCCGGGAGGGGCGAAGCTTGTTCTGCAGCCAGCAGAAGTCCTGGGGATCGTAGGTGTGGGTCTGCAGGATCAGCCGTCCGGGGGCGGGATCCGGGGGAAGGCGGAAGGCCTCCAGGGTCCTGGGCGTATTCCCGGCGGAATAGGTCTGCAGGGAAAGCAGACGCCGGGAATTGGATCCGCCGGAGGCGCGCACCGTGTCCACAAAGCGCCGGTTCCACCGATCCAAAGCGGCATAGGCGGAGGCGTCCGGGGTCTGGGACCAGTTTTCCCGGCCATCGAGCATTTCGTTGAAGGCCTCAAAGACCAGCTTTTCCCCGGTATCGCAGAACCGGGCGGCGATCTGCCGCCAAAGGCCCTCAAAGCGTTCCCCGAAGGCGTCGTGGCAGGGGGCCGTGGCCTGGAGCCAGCCGTGAGCGCCGGCGTCGTGATGGACGTTCACAAGGCAGACCATCCCCTCGTCCAGGACATAGCCGGTCCCTTCCGCCACCCGGTCCAGCCAGGCGGGGTCCACCCGCCCCGCGAGGTCCATGTGCTGCGCCCAGGTCACGGGAAGCCGCACCGCGTCAAAGCCAGCGTCCCGTACCGCGCACATCAGGTCCCGGGTGGCGGGGGGATTTCGCCAGGCGGTCTCGGCATCCCGGGGCGATACCCATTCCCCCGGCTTTGCGCCCCGGAGCAAAGCGTCCAGCGTGTTGCCAAGGTTCCATCCGGCGCGGATGGAAGCGGTCAGGGTTTCGGCCGGGGTTTTCTCCGGCATGGAAAGCCCCCCTTTCGGGCAAAGATGCGTCCCAAGAGGCATCCTGTCGGGAAGGACGCGGAGACAAAGTTATTTTACCATACATTTGTGGTTTGAAAAGCCCCGTACGTCTCCGTTCATCCGGAGAAGGTTTTTTGACAGGCGGAGAAAAAGCCGGTATAATCGGTCCCGTCGGGCGCCCATGGGGCGCCGCACAGGGGAGGGGAAAATGACTTTCGGTGAAAAAGTCCGGGCGGGCAGACTGGCCCTGGGATACGCCCAAAAGGACGTGGCGGAAAAGGCAGGATTGTCGGTGCGGACCGTGCAGCATTACGAGAGCGGGAAAATGCGCCCCAAGCAGGACAATACCTATCTCCTTCTTGCCCGTGTCCTGGACATCCCGGCGGATACGCTCCGGGACGACGGGGCGGATCTTGAATTGGCCGGGAAGGATAAGCGGGGCCTGGAGGCCTCCGCGGAGGCCAGGAGGCTGGCGGAAGAGGTGTCTGTACTGTATGCCGGGGGGCAGCTGTGCGAGGAGGATATGGACGCCATGATGCGGGCCATCCAGGACGCCTACCGGATCGCCAAGGAAGGCAGGAAACGGGGCGGAACCGGGGAAGCGGGAGGGAACGCGTGAAGGGATCGGAGATCAGCGCCCTTGCCCTCGCCCTTTCCGTCCGGCACGGGACACGCGACCCCTTCCGCGTCTGCGGGATGGAGGGCATCGACATCCTGGTGCGCAATGATTTCAAACGGCAGAAGGGGGCCTTTGCCCGGGTCTGCGGACGGCCCTTTGTGTTTCTGGGCGGCCGCCTCCCCGAGGAGGAGCAGCGCCTGGTGTGCGCCCATGAATTGGGCCATGCGCTGCTGCACGCCGGGGAAGGGGTCTTCGCGGACACGGCCCTCTTTGGCCGGGAGGATCCCCGGGAAAAGGAGGCCAACCTCTTTGCCGCGGAGCTTCTTCTGCCGGAGGAAGAGGTCCTGGCCCTGGCACGGGAGGAGACGGGCGCGGAAAGCATCGCGGGGACGCTGGGGTGTCCGGTGGATCTGCTGATGATCAAACTGACCGCCATGCGGGAGCGGGGCTATGATCTGCGCCTGCCGGGGCAGGTCCGCAGGGGGTTCATCGCCCGGGAGCCGCGGGGGATGGAACAGTGAACCGGAGAAACCTCCTGCGGGGCTTGAACATGAAAGAAAAGCCTTGACAAAACCCTTGTATTCATGTAACATTCATGGGTAAGCCGCTCGGAAGGGGCTCCTGAACGCGTTTGATCGCGGCCTCATGGCATCTGATGTCATCCTTTGCCTCCAAGCAAGTTCCGGCGAGTAAAAAATCAGGAGGTGCTGCCCATGTATGCGATCATCGCGACCGGCGGCAAACAGTACAAGGTGTCCGAAGGGGATACCATCTACATCGAAAAGCTCGATGTGGCCGAAGGAGAAGTTGTCACTTTCCCCGTTCTCATGCTTTCCGGGGAGACCATTGCCGTAGGCAATCCCGTGATCGAGGGCGCCTGCGTCACCGGCAAGGTCGTTCAGCACGGCCGCGGTCAGAAGATCCGCATCCTCAAGTACAAGAGCAAGAAGAACTACCGCCGCAAGGCCGGTCACCGTCAGCCCTTCACCAAGGTGGAAATCACCGGCGTGAACGCGTAACATGATCCGTGCCCGGCTGTATATCAGCCGCGAAGGCAGGTACACGGGATACACGGTCACCGGACACGCCGGATGGGCGGAGGAAGGCAGCGATATCGTCTGTTCCGCCGTATCCATGCTGTCCATCGTCTGCTGCAACGCCCTTGAGAGCGCCGCTGGCGTCCTTCCCAAGGCGGAAATGGACAAGGGACACCTCCGGGTGACCCTTCCGGAAGACAGCGGACGGGACGCCCAGGTGGTCCTGGGGGTGTTCAGACAGGGGATGCAGGACCTGTCCAAACAGTATCCCGGCTTTGTTGCATACGAAGAAATCGACATGGAGGAATAAGCGATGTTGAAGCTTGATCTGCAGCTTTTCGCCCATAAAAAAGGAATGGGCTCCACCCGGAACGGCCGCGACAGCGAATCCAAGCGTCTTGGCCCGAAGCGTGCCGACGGTCAGATGGTCCTGGCGGGCAACATCCTGATGCGTCAGCGCGGGACGAAGTTCACCCCCGGCCTGAACGTGGGCATCGGCAAAGATGACACCCTGTTCGCCAAGGTGGACGGGATCATGAAGTATGAGCGCGTCGGCAAGACCGGCAAACAGATCTCCGTTCATCCCGTGGAATGATTTGATCGTTCCATTGCCGCGGCTTTGGCCGCGGTTTTTCTTTTTGTAAAAATCTTCATAAAAATGTAACAAATGGCAGGTGCTTCATCCTTCCCAGACGGCCGGAAACATGGTAAAATACCGGTAACGTCAAACCAGAAAACACCAGTGGCCTTTCCCCCGGGGAAGGCTTTCTGCCGTGAACAGACTGGAGGGAAAACGATGGAGAGATGGTATACTTTGGGCACGATCGCCGTTATCGCGGCGCTGATCGGGACCGCAGCGCTGTTTGTCCTGGTGCTGCCGGAACGGAGGAGACGTTCCCTTCCCCCGGCGCTGCGTATGGTTGCGGATTTTCTGAACATGCGCTCGCTGCTGCTGGAGGGCATCCTGAAGGCGGTCTACGTCTTTCTGAACCTGCTTATGATCCTTGCGGGCATCATTGCCATGTTCACGGTGGAAAATGGTTTTGCCGTCGGCATTGTGATGATCATTGCGGGGCCTTTTGTATTAAGGGTGTTCCATGAAACGCTGATGCTCCGTCTGGTGACGCTGAAAACCCTGCAGGAGATCCGGTCCATGATGGCGGGCCGGGGGGCGGGCAGCGCGGCCCCGGAGGAGGAGCAGCCCCCGGTGCGGCGGGAGCGGAGCGGCCGCAGAGGGCGTTCCCTGCGGGAAGCGGAAAGCTTTCAGGGCATGCAGCAGCAGGGATCGAATCCGGAGGCGCAGGTCTGGACGGTCCAGACGCCGCCCCAGGGGTTTCCCGGGAGCGATCCCCGGAACGATCCCCGGAGCTATCCCCGGAACTACGCCCCGGACCCCTCCCGGACGCCCGGATATCCCGCGTACGGGGCCTATCCGGGTCCCTCCTACGGGAACGGCGGGGTCCAGCAGCCGGCCGGGGGGCAGCCCTATCCGGGACAGGGAAAGCGCTGAGGGGCGGAAAGGTTTTTTTTCTGTTCTTCTTCCGCCTTCCCCGGGCGGAACGGACGGGAAGGTTGGACTTTCCCGGCGCGTCCTGCTATAATAACCCTGTTTGACCCTTGCAGGGTCAGCGGAGGGAACCCTCCGGAAGGGGTGATTTGGCATGGAAATGCAGATGGAATTTTTGCGCAGGCTTCCGATCCCGCAGGAGCTCAAGCGCCAGTTTCCCATTACCCGGGCCGTCCGGGAGATCAAGGAAAAGCGGGATGCGGAGATCGAGAACATCTTTCTTGGAAAGGATCCCCGGTTCCTTCTGATCATCGGGCCCTGCTCGGCGGACCGGGAGGACGCGGTTCTGGAATACATGGAGCGGCTTGCCCGCCTTCGGGAAAAGGTCAGCGAGCGGCTGTTCATCATCCCCAGGGTGTACACCAACAAACCCCGTACCAACGGCCTGGGCTACAAGGGCATGCTCCATCAGCCGGATCCGGAAAAGGAAGAGGACATGCTCAGCGGCATCATCGCCATCCGGGAGATGCATACCCGCATCGTGGCGGAGACGGGCTTTACCTGTGCGGAGGAGATGCTCTATCCCAGCAATCACCGGTACCTGAGCGACCTGCTCAGCTACGTGGCGGTGGGCGCCAGGTCCGTGGAAAACCAGGAGCACCGGATCGTGGCCAGCGGCATCGGCGTCCCCGCGGGCATGAAGAACCCCACGGGGGGCGACCTGGGCGTGATGATGAACGCCATCACCGCGGCCCAGAGCCGGCAGAAGTTCATCTACCGGGGCTGGGAGGTGCGCACCAACGGAAATCCCCTGGCGCATTGCATCCTGCGGGGGTATGTGGACCGCTTTGGCCGGAGCCATCCCAATTACCACTATGAGGACCTGCGGGATGTGCTGGAGCTGTATCAGAAAAACCCGGCGCTGAAGAATCCGGCGGTGATCGTGGACACCAATCACAGCAACAGCGGCAAAAAATACCTGGAGCAGATCCGCATCGCCAGCGATGTCATGCATTCAAGGAAAATGGACGGGGAGATCCGCGCCCTGGTCAAGGGACTGATGGTTGAAAGCTATCTGCTGGACGGGTCCCAGAAGGTGGGGGAAGGAGAGTACGGAAGGTCCATAACGGATCCCTGCCTTGGATGGGAAAAGACCGAAAAGCTGGTCCTGGACCTGGCGGAACAGGCGGAATAAAAGAAAAAAGAAGGGGCCCGGCAGCTGTGCTGCCGGGCCCGCGTTTGTTTCCGGGACGGGAACGGAGGGGATCAGAAGGGGGACGCGGCGTCTTCCGCGATGCTTTCCACCTGCTCAAAGCCTTTGGCGGCCAGGAACTCCTCCACCTCTCCCATGTCGTTGGTCTTCATGATGGCCACGGGCAATTTGCTCAGGCAGGAATAGGTGACATAGATATAGTCGATGTTGATGTTCCCGTGTAAAAGGACCTTGAGAAGCCGGTCCAGGCTGCCGTACTCGTCGGAGACGGCAACGGCCAGCACCCATTCCACACGGCACATCAGGCCGTTGGCCCGAAGGACTTCTTCGGCCTTTTCCGCGTCGCTGACCAGCATGCGGATGATGCCGTATTCCGCGCTGTCGGAGGCGATCAGGGTGTTCATGTTGATACGGGCGTCCGCCAAAAGACGGGTGACGTTCTGCAGGGCTCCTTTGCGGTTTTCCGCATAAATGGACAGTTGCTGAATCATATCGGCTTCCTTTCCGAAGGACCTGACCGGAGCGCGCCGGACCAGGAACGTCCTTTCCGTTCCATTATATACGGAAAAGAACCGTGCGGAAGCCAAATACAGCAAAAAAACGATTTGTCCTTTGGGCCCGGACCGCCGGGGAGAACATCAGAGGGCCGGGGAGGGGGCGCCGCTTTCGCAGGCGCAGCCGGCCTGAAGGCTGCGGAACAGAAAGCGGACAGGGGGGATCCCGGCTGCGTCCAGCGTCCCGGAGGGACGGAAGCCCAGGGCCCCGAGCCGGGCGAGGATCCCGTCGTCGCAGGGCGCGGCAAGAAGCGCCCGGTCATAGCCCCGCTGGAGCAGATCCTGCTCCCACCAGGAGAGGAGGGCCAGGTCCAGGGCCTCTGCGGCAAAGCGGCTGTCACAGGCGGGGACGTCGCCGAGGGGGATCCGTTCCTGGAAAAAGGAGAAACGGAACACGGCGGCGGGCTCTCCTTCCAGCAAGAGCAGATAGCCCTGCCGGTCCCGGATGATGCGCAGATAACGGTCAAAGGGAAGGGCCGGGTCCAGCGCGTGCCAGGCGGCCCAGTCCTCCTCGCGCGGCGTGCGGATCATGATCATGGGAAACACCTCGTTTCAGCGCCCCGGGGGGCGTCGTTTTTCGGTCCCATGATAGCACAAATCCCTTTTTGCCTCAAGTCCGGGCGACACTATTGAAAAACCGGTCCGGGTGTGGTATAAATGCAGGGACAGGAGGAATCAAAAATGGAAAAAGTGCGTATTCAGGATGATTTGTTTCATTATGTCAATCAGGAATGGATCGATCAGGCGGTGATCCCGGACGACAAGCCCTCGGTGGGCGGTTTCAGGGACCTGGACGAGGATGTGGAAAAGATCCTCATCCGTGACCTGAACGAAATGTGTGAAAAAGAAGTCTGGCCGGACGAATACCTCGAGAATGCCTGCAGTTTGTATCAGGCGGTGAAGGACGTCAAACGGCGGAACCGGGAGGGGATCCGCCCGGTCCTGAAGACCCTTTCCGGGATCCGGAAGCTGACGGGCGTTGCGCACTTCAACCGGAACCTGAAGGAAATGGTGCTGGGCGGCCTGCCGCTGCCCTTTGAGATCGACGTGGATACCGACATGAAGGATACGGACCGGCACTGCGTCATGCTGCAGGGCCCCGGCACCATCCTGCCGGACGTGACCTATTATAAAAATCCCCAGCAGAAGGAGCAGATGCTGGCCCTCTGGTCCGCCATGGCCGGAGCGGTCCTGAAGAAGACCCGCCTGGACGCGGAGGAACAGGAACGGGTGATGCAGGACACCCTGCGTTTTGACGAAAAGATCGCGGGCCTGGTCAAGAGCAGAGAGGAATGGAGCGAGTACGCCAAAGCCTACAACCCCATGAAGACCCGCACGGTGGCCTCCCAGCTCAAGCCGGTCCGGTTCCGCAAGCTGCTTACGGACCTGTTCGGCGAGGCTCCGGAGACGGTCATCGTGGCGGATCCCCGGTTCCTGAAGGGCTTTTCCACCCTGTTCAACGAGGAGACCTTTGAAGAATACAAGAACTGGGCCTACATGACCGCGCTGCTGGACGCCACGACGTATCTGAGCGAGGAGCTCCGGGAAATGGGCGGACGGTTCTCCCGGGCCCTGATGGGTGTGCTGGCGCCCTCCCCGGTGGAGAAATTCGCCTATCGCCTGGCCTCCGGCGTGTACGCGGAGCCGGTGGGGCTGTATTACGGCCGGAAATATTTCGGCGAGGAGGCCAAGGCGGACATCATCAGCCTGGTAGGGGAGATCCTGGACAAATACAAGGAACGGATCCGGGCTAACGCCATCCTCTCCGAGGAGACCCAGGCCAAGGCGGTCAAGAAGCTTTCCACCATGAAGGTGTGCATGGGCTATCCGGACCGCGTCCGGGAGGAATACGCCCTGATGGGCTATCCGAAGGACCTGCCGCTGTACCAGGCGGTGAGCACCCTCAAGCGCATCCGCAAGGAATACCGTTTCTCCCGGCTCGGCCAGAAGGTGGACCGGGACCAGTGGCCGATGCCGGGCCATATGGTCAACGCGGCCTACGATCCTTTCCGCAACAGCATTACCTTCCCGGCCGCCATCCTTCAGGCGCCCTTCTATTCCATCAAACAGTCCCGCAGCCAGAACCTGGGGGGCATCGGCGCGGTCATCGGCCACGAGATCTCCCACGCCTTTGACAACAACGGCGCGCTGTTTGACGAGAAGGGCAACCTGAACAACTGGTGGACCAAGGAGGACAGCCGCAACTTTGCCAAGCGCACCAAGGCCATGGTGCGGGAATTCGAGGGCATCGAGCTGCCCTGGGGCAAGGTCAACAGCACCCTGATCGTCAGCGAGAACATCGCCGACAACGGCGGCATGGCGGTGACGCTGGACATCATGAAGGGGATGAAGGACGCCTCCTACGAGGAATACTTCATGAACTGGGCCCGGGTCTGGTGCGAAAAGAGCAAGCCCGAGTACAAGCAGATCCTGCTGACGGTGGACGTGCACGCCCCCAACCTGCTGCGGGCCAACATGCAGCCCCGGAACTTTGACGAATGGTACGAGACCTTCAAGGTGACCAAAAAGGATAAAATGTACCTGGCCCCCTCCAAACGGGTGGTCATTTGGTGATCCGATTTCCCACGTGCGGGGCTGCTTCGGCAGTCCCGTTTTTTTACAAGCGGGGGATGAAAAAACGAAAAAAATTAGCACTCACCTATTGACAGTGCTAACAAAAATGGATATAATAGGAACTGAACAAAGGAACAGAGATCCGATACAGACCTCCGCCCCGATGCTCAGCAACATCATCAGCGGCGCCCGCCGCGTGGATCCCCTGACGGACACTGCTTCGAAAGGAAGGATTTGTTATGTTGATGCCGAGTATTTTTGGAGAGAATCTGTTTGATGAACTGATGGACTTCCCCTTTGAGGAAATGAATCACCAGATGCGTCAGATGAACCGGCAGCTGTACGGCCGCAACGCGCAGCGCGAAATGAAGACCGACGTCCGGGAGCAGGAAGACCATTACGAGATCGATATGGACCTGCCCGGCTTTAAGAAGGACCAGATTTCCCTGGACCTGGAAAACGGCTATCTGACGGTCAAGGCAGCCAAGGGCATGGACAAGGACGAAAAGGACCAGAAGGGCAAACTGATCCGCCAGGAGCGCTACGCCGGCGCGATGCAAAGAAGCTTCTTTGTGGGTGAGGAGATGACCGCGGAGGACATCAAGGCCAAATTTGAAGACGGTGTCCTGCATCTGGAACTGCCCCGGAAGGACGTCAAGAAAGTCCCCGAAAAGAAGACCATCCTGATCGAAGGATGACCCCTGCCGGATCAAAGCGCAGTGAGATCGCCGGAACGGAAACGTTCCGGCGTTTTTCATATCCGGAAAACAAAACGGGGAGTTGCGCGCGGGCCGGTTCTGTGACAAAATAAGGGAGCTGTCCCTTGCGGTGCGGCAAGGGGAGGGAAAGAGAGGGATCCAGGACATGCATCAGTCTTCCAAGGACCGTCCGGACGCCATCCTGGTGCGCGGGGCAAGGGTCCATAACCTCAAGAACGTGGACGTGGATGTGCCGCTAAACCAAATCACGGCGGTGGCGGGGGTTTCCGGGTCCGGGAAATCGTCCCTGGCGCTGGGTGTGCTTTACGCCGAGGGGTCCCGGAGGTATCTGGAATCCCTTTCCACCTATACCCGGCGGCGGATGACCCAGGCCCCCCGGGCCGAGGTGGACGAGGTAATGTATGTGCCCGCGGCCCTGGCGCTGCACCAGCGGCCGGTCGTGCCGGGCATCCGGTCCACCTTCGGCACGGGGACGGAGCTGCTCAACAGCCTTCGGCTGATGTATTCCCGCCTGGGCAGCCAGGTGTGCCCCAACGGACACCGGGTGCCGCCGTCCATGCGCACCGCGGCGGGCATGGACCTGGTGTGCGAAGCCTGCGGGGAGCATTTCTACGCCCCCGGGGCGGAGGAACTGTCCTTCAATTCCACCGGGGCCTGCGAAAAATGCGGCGGAACGGGCATTGTGCGGGCCGTGGACGAAAGCACCCTGGTACCGGACGATACGCTGACCATCGACGAGGGGGCCGTAGCCCCCTGGCAGACCCTGATGTGGTCCCTGATGAAGGACATCGCCCGGGACTGCCTGGGCGTGCGTACAGACGTGCCCTTCAGGGACCTGACGGACAGGGAAAAGGAACTGGTGCTGCACGGGCCGGCGGAAAAGCACCATCTGCTGTACCACAACGAAAAGACCAATATGGCCGGGGAAATGGACTTTACCTATTACAACGCGGTATACACCGTGGAAAACGCCCTGTCCCATGTCAAGGACGAAAAGGGCATGAAGCGGGTGGAGCGGTTCCTGAAGCAGACCCCCTGTCCGGACTGCGGAGGGACCCGCCTGTCCCCGGCAGCGCTGAATCCGCGGCTCCGGGGGCTGGACCTGGGGGAGGCCTGCCGCATGCCGCTTTCGAAGCTGGTGGAATGGGTTCGGGAGGTGCCCGGGACGCTGCCGGAGGAAATGCGGGAGATGGCAAGGAGCATCTGCGAGGCCTTTGACCATACCGCCAAACGCCTTCTGGACCTGGGACTGGGGTATCTGGCCCTGGAGAGGGAGTCCTCCACCCTGTCCACCGGGGAACGGCAGCGGATGCAGCTGGCCCGATCGGTGCGAAACCGCACCACCGGGGTGCTGTACGTCCTGGACGAGCCCACCATCGGGCTCCATCCCGTCAACGTGGAAGGGGTCCGGGGCGTCATGCGGGACCTGGTGGCGGACGGAAACAGCGTTCTTCTGGTGGACCACGACCCGGATCTGCTGAGCGGGGCCGACTGGATCATCGAAATGGGTCCGGACGCCGGGGCGGAGGGCGGACGGGTCATCGCCCAGGGGCCCGTGGCAGAGGTGGCGGCGAATCCCGCCTCCCGCATCGGGGGATACCTGTCCGGCCGGCGCCGTACGGACATGAGAAGAAAAATGGACCGGGAGGAGCTGTTTGGCATGGGCGTCCTCCGGGTGAAAACGGACCGGATCCATACCGTTCATCCGCTGGAGGCCGTTTTCCCCAAAGGGAGGCTCAGCGTGGTCACAGGGGTTTCCGGCTCCGGCAAAACCACCCTGATCCTGGAGAGCCTGGTGCCGGCCCTGGAGGCCCTTTTCGCCGGGGAGAAGCTGCCGGGCCATGTCCGGGAGATCCGGGCGGAGGGACTCAGGCAGGTGCGGCTGATCGACGCCGCGCCCATCGGCATGAATGTCCGCTCCACCGTGGCGACCTACGCCGACGTTCACGACGAATTGAGGAAAGCCTATGCCCGCGCCCCCGAGGCCAGGGCCCGGGGAAGAAAGGCCGGGGACTTTTCCTACAACACGGGCGCGCTGCGCTGCCCGACCTGCGACGGGACGGGGACCATCAGCCTGGACGTGCAGTTCCTGCCGGACGTGGAGATCCCCTGTCCCTCCTGCCACGGGTCCAGATATGACCGGGAGGCCCGCCTGATCCCCAGGCCCTCAAAACGCGGCGGGAAGGCGTATTCCCTGCCGGAGGTGATGGATATGAGCGTCAGCGAGGCGCTGGAAGCCTGCGCGGACCTGCCGGTGGTGGAGCGGCGGCTGAAGGTCCTTCAGGAACTTGGCCTGGGGTATCTGACGCTGGGGGAGGAGACTCCCAGCCTGTCCGGAGGGGAGGCCCAACGGCTGAAGCTGGCCAGTGAGATGGGAAGGAACCAGGAGGAAACGGTGTTCGTCTTTGACGAACCCACCATCGGCCTCCATCCGGACAACGTACGTACCCTGCTGGAGGTGTTCCGCGGCCTGATGGACAAGGGAGCGACGGTCATCGTCATCGAGCATGACATGGACGTGATCCGGAACGCGGACTGGATCGTGGATATGGGCCCCGGCGGGGGCGAGGCGGGCGGCCGGGTGGTGGCCCAGGGGACGCCGGAGGAGATCTGCCTGTCCGGGGAAAGCGTGACGGGACGGTACCTGAAAAAGCACCTGGCGGTATAAACAGACGGAAAGAAGCGAAAGCCCATGCCGGGGAGAACCGGCATGGGCTTTCGCTTCAGGACGGGTCCGGGGCCGTTACCGGACCGTCAGGGTCACATCCCCGCTGACGCTGGACAATTCGCAGGGGGCGCCGTCGGTTCCGTAGACCAGGTTCGTGCCCTTCAGGGGACGGCCGCCGGACAGGATTTCGGCGTCGCCGCTGCGGGTGACAAGGCTTGCCCGGACCGGCCCGCCGGAGACGGACACCTTCAGATCCCCGGAGACGGTCCGGCCCCGGACCGCGCCGGAAAAGCCCTCCGCCTCCGCGTTCGCGTCCCCGGAAACGGTATGGATCTCCAGGGGGGCTGAGAGCGCGCGGAATTCCGTTTCGATATCCCCGGACACCGTTTCCAGCCGGACGGGCCCGTGCGCCTTCCCGGCCGTCAGACGAAGATCCCCGGATTTGGTGGACAGCGTCAGGTCCCCGCAGCCCTCGCAGGCGGCGTCGATATCGCCGGAGGCGGTCCCGCACCGGAGGGAGGACAGATCGGACAAACGCAGGGTGACGTCGCCGGAGGCGGTGCCGAGGGTGCACCCGGCCAGGGAAACGTCCCCCAGATGGATATCCCCGGATGCGGTGTGGGCCGAAAGCGAAAGCGGCGCATCGGGCAGAAGAAGGGTCAGTTCTTCTCCTTCGTGGTTAATGCGGATCCCCATGAAGGAAAAGGAGATGCCGGACCGGTTTTCCTCCCGGATATAGAGGACCTGGTCTCTTACCTCGAACCGCAGGGAGGAGGCGTCTTTTTCCGTCCGGCAGACGACCCGGTCCCCGCCGCCGGAAACGATCCTTAGGTCCATGGCCCCCAGGGCCACCTCGATGCGCTTGAGGGGAAGTTCAAAGGCGTTTTCCCTTGGCGCGGAGGTGTCCCCGGCGCTGTCCTGCGTTTCCCAGGTTTTCCGTCCCTGGGAGAAGCGGGCGCTGAAGTGGTCCACAAGGTCCGCCAGGGAGGCAGCCAGCGCGTCAAAGGGATCCCCCTGGGGGGGATCGGAGGACGTTTTGCCCTCCGGCTTGTCCATCGTCTTTTCCGGGACGGAGAAGGTGTTTCTGCGGCCCTCTTCCAGAAGGGCGGCGGCCAGTTCCTCGGGGCTGCCGAGCCTGCCGGCGATGTCCTCCTCCGTCAGGCCGTGACGGAGGCCTTCCTGAAAATGATCGTCCAGATCCCGCAGGATCTCCTCCCGGGAAGGCGCGCTCAAATCGGACAGGCCGGCGCCGAGACGGGCAAGGAATTCTTCTTTATTCATGTTCAATCCGATCTCCTTTCAATGGGCAAGTGTTTCCCGGGGAGGCGGGTCCGCCGCAGGCAAGCAGCGTGCTGACGCCCTGGGCGAAGGAAAGCCATTCCTGCCTGCCGGCCCGGAGGTTCTCAAGGCCGCTTTGGGTGATCCGGTAGTATTTCCGCGGAGGACCGTCGGAGGATTCCTGCAGGTAGGTGGTCAGCTGTCCGTCGTCTTTGAGCCGCCTCAGCAGGGGATAGATGGTTCCCTCGGTGATCTCGATGTGTTCGGAGATCCGGCTGATCAGATCCCAGCCGTAGCAGTCCTGCTTTTCCAGTACGGAGAGGACGCACAGGTCCAGGACGCCTTTTTTGAACTGCGTGTTGATGAGAATCCCTCCCTTCCGATGGGTTCGAATAGGCATAATATTATGCAAAACAAGGTACTTTTCCGGGAAAGACGCCTCCTGAACAGAAAAGGAGGCGTGGGAGGAATCGTCTCAGCTGCCGGAAATGGTGATCCCCTCCGCCGCGAGGTAAGGGAGGGCATAGGAGCCGTTGGAGACCACTTCCCGGGAAAGGGCGGTGACGTTGGAGAACAAGTCCTGCAGCGTGCCGGAGATCATGGTTTCCATGACCGCGCCGCGGATTTGGCCGTCCTCCACATAGAAGCTGTTTTTGGCCACGCCCGAGAATTCTCCGTTGGCGCCGGGCTGCCCGCCGGAGAAGCCGCCTACGATCAGGCCGCGGCGGATGGAGCGGATCATTTCCTCCACCGGGGTATCGCCGCCGTCCATCGTGAGGCCGCTGCCGCTCCGGGTCACTTTAAGCCCGGTCTTTTTGGCTGCGTACAGGTTCAGCAGGTAATTGCGGAGCACGCCGGCCTCCAAAAGAGGAACGTTTTCGGCCCGGTAGCCGTCCGCGGTGATGGGGGCGGGCAGGACCAGGCGGTCGTCCTCGGCCTGAAGCCGCAGTGTCACCAGGCTGCTGGCCACCTTTTCGCCGGCCTTGTTCAGCCAGAGGCTTGTGCCGTCCATGATGACGCTGCCGCTGAGAAAATTGCTTACCAGCATGGAGGCGAAATCCGCCAGGGCGTCCGGGGTCAGAAGAACGGTCCCCTCAAACTTGTCCTTGACGGGGAAGGTATGGAGGCTGTCCTGGGTGTCCTTGAGCTGTTTGCGCAGTGTGCCGCTGTCCAGAAGAGGCCGGTCCAGGCTCCGGGTCGTGAGGGAAGCGTAGGCGATGCCCGTGGTCTTTTCCCCGTCGTTGCCGGCATATTCCAGGGTCACGCTGTATTCGCCCTCATTGGCCTCAAAGCAGGTGCCGTTGGAGTTGACGTAAAGCCGGTGGGTGAAGCTGTGGCTGGCAATCACCTGCATCATCTTCAGCAGGGGAAAGTCCCTGCCCGCTTCCGAGATCATCTCCTGCACCCGGTCGTAAAGGCGTTCCATATCCGCCTTGAGGGCGGGAGTGACAAAGGTTTCCGGCGCCTGTTTTTCGGCAATGTCGTTGGCCTCATCCGCTACGGAGGATTCCGCGCCGGCTTTGGCGTCCTCCACCAGGGCGGCCAGGCCTTGGTCCGTCAGGTCGCTGCCGGAGGCGGAGCCCTTTTTGCCGCCGAGGAAAGCGGTCACGGAGGCCCCTCCGTCAAAAATGGTCCGGAACAGGGAAAAATCGGTCAGCTCTGTGTTCAGTTCCTTTGTTTCGCTTTCGCTCACCTGGAAAGCGTATTTTTCGATGCCCGCATCCTTCAGCGTCCGGGACAGGAAGGACGCGCGTTCCTTTAAGTCCATGGTCATGGCTGTACAGTCCTTTCCAAATCTGCAGTCCGGCCCCGGGGCGGGACCGGCGGTTCCTGATGCCGAACGCGTCTTCAGCGCCCGCCGATGGAAATGCGGCAGCGCATTTCGGGGCCGCCCATGCCCACGGGCATCGGCTGTTTTTTGCCGCAGAAGCCGCTGGAGGACCAGGTGACATTCCCAGAGACCATGTCCACGGTTTTGAGCATGTCAAAGGCAATGCCGGACACGGTGGTATCCAGGAGTGCGCGGCCCAGGCGGCCGTGTTTGATCTCATACCCCAGGGAGACGCCGAACATGAATTCGCCCGTCAGATCCGCCTGGCCGTTGGAGCTCTCGATCAGGTAATAGCCGTCGTCAATGGAGGCGATCATGTCCTCCAGGGAATCCTTGCCGGGGAGGATGGCGGTGTTGCGCATGCGGATCAGGGGCTCGTCCGCGAAGGTCCAGGCCCGGGCGTTGCCCGCGGGGGGCATGCCGAAGCGCTGGGCCGTTTCCCGGCTGTTCATATAGCCCTTGAGGATGCCGTCCCGGATCAGCACTGCGTCCCTTGCGGGGGTGCCCTCGTCGTCCAGGTACACGGGCAGGGGCACGGTTTCCCCGAAAGCGGTGTGGGCGTAGTCCACCAGAGAGATGAGGGGGGACGCGACCTGCCGGTTCAGGCTGGGGCCGGCCACGCTGCCGCCCAGCACCAGGTCCGCCTCCACCGTGTGGCCGACGGCCTCGTGGGCCAGCATGCCGCCCATCATACCGCCCAGGATCACGGTTTTTTCGCCCGCCTTGGCGTAAACCCCGTCGGCCTTGTCCATCAGACGGCGGTACAGCAGGTCGATGTCGTCGTACAGGTCTTCGGGACGGCTGAAGTGGTCCGAAAAGCTTCCGCGGCCGCCAAAGGCCTTGAACAGTTCCACCGGGGCGCCGGAGCTGGAGGCGGCGGTGAGGAAAACGTAGATATAGCAGCGGGGATAGGTGACGTGGCCGCAGGAGGCGTCGGAGGTGACGATGATCTTGTCCTGGGAATCCTCGGTATAGACCACGTTCCGGCTCATCAGATCCGGATATTTTTCGCTGATGTGGGCGTCCAGCGCCCGGCAGACGTCGATGATCTGCTTCTGTTTGGTATCCACGATGCCAAGGGCGGGGGAGAAGAGCGCGCGTTCCCCCGCCGGGAAGCCGGGCCGGGGAGAACCGGCGCGGGCGTCCAGAAACAGGGCGTTTTCGCTGGCGGCCTTCAGGACCCTCTCCGCGTCCGCCTGGGTGTAGGAGGCGACGGACGAAAACCCGTGCCTGCCGTTTTTGGTGACCCGGGCGCTGATGCCGCGGCTTTCGCTGCGAGCGTTCTGCACCAGACTGCCCTTGAGCAGGGCCACGCGGCGGCTGCGGTTCTCATGGCCCCGAAGGACGGTCTGGACCCCGTCCGGAAAAAGGGAGGACAGGGGCGTTAGGATATCGTTGAGCATGGGCAGTTCCCTCCAGTTGATCCCCAATCGCTTTTCCGGATCCGCGGGGGAGGCGGACCGGCGGAGCCGTCCGGCTCCTTGTGGAACCATTCTATCACACAGTATTGTACAATGCAAGGTATTATGCAAAAATTTTTTTGGCCGGAGGAAAATCAAATTTGCCCTTGACACCGGGCCGGAAGCGTGATAAGATATGCCTGTTCGCAGGATGTGTCTGCGGCATAAAAGAGAACAAAGATGGTCGCATGGCTCAGTTGGTAGAACACTCTGGTAACTTTTAAGGAAACCGCATGGTCGCATGGCTCAGTTGGTAGAACCCACTGGTCAAGTTATCAAACTGCCGGTTCATGAGTATCTCAAGTGACCGGCCCACTGGTAGACAAGACCGACATGCGCAGGAAGCTGAAATGACCGAACGATTTCAGC